>NZ_JAKRGD010000002.1:0-556709 GCF_022347705.1 Tenacibaculum sp. Cn5-46 | reverse complement strand
CTGATTGCCATTGATAAGTTAAACTTCCTACACCACCACTGGCTGCAACATTTAAAGTCACTGCGCCATCTTTACAAACGGTCGTACTTGCCGCTGGCTCAGTATCAATGGTTGGTAATGCATTTACCGTCACTGTTGATTTACTACTGGTAATACTGGTACAGCCTGTTCCTGCATTGCTAACTACTACTTGATAATATAAAGTTCCTTCGGTTGAAGTTACTGGGCTATAACTCGCCGTTGTACCTCCTGTTCCTGTGGTTACATCACTATAAGGCCCTGCTAAACTTGTTGCTGATTGCCATTGATAACTCAAACTCCCTACGCCACCACTTGCTGCTACATTTAGAGTCACTGCTCCGTCTTTACAAACAGTCGTGCTTGCAGTTGGTTGAGTATCAATGGTTGGTAATGCATTTACCGTCACTGTTGATTTACTACTGGTAATACTGGTACAGCCTGTTCCTGCATTGCTAACTACTACTTGATAATATAAAGTTCCTTCGGTTGAAGTTACTGGACTATAACTCGCTGTTGTACCTCCTGTTCCACTAGTTACATCACTATAAGGCCCTGCTAAACTTGTTGCTGATTGCCATTGATAACTCAAACTTCCTACGCCACCACTAGCTGCAACATTTAGAGTTACCGCTCCGTCTTTACAAACTGTCGTGCTTGCAGCTGGTTGGGTATCAATTGAAAAAGCTTCATTAACAGTTATAGTTACTGATACTTTTGCACTCACACACACACCTACCGTGTTACTTACATAATACGTCTTTACTCCCGCTGAAGCTGTACTTGGCACAGTAGAAGCAGACAAAACTGTTGTTGCATCTGAATCATACCATGTTAAAACACCTGAACCTGTAGCTCTCATTGATAAAGGATCAGCTGTTGTTCCCTCACAATAAACTCTATTAGTTACAACTGGTAACGGTGCTTGTGCTTGTTCTATTATTTCTTGTTCTGCACTTGTTACACTTCCACAATTTTGCGAATCTGTCAAAACTATTTTATAAAACCCAGGTTGTAAACCTGTATAACTTCCATCACTATCTCCATCTGTTTGAGATGCTTCTATAAAAACTCCTCCCGAACTAGTAGCATATAAGAGGTTATAAGAATAAGGAGCTACTCCTCCTGAACCTGTTGCTGATAAACTTCCATTATTCGCTCCTTGACAACTATTCACGGAACTTAAAGCTGATAATGTTGCTGTTATACTTTCAACAATAGTAATAGTTATATCATCTGTACTTGGAGTACATCCTCCACTACTTACTGTCCATCTTAATATTGCCGTATCACCTGCATTAGCATTTGTTAAAGTTAGTGTTGATGTAGGACTATTAGGACTATCAAAAACAACATCTCCAGAAGACAACCCTGTACCACTTACAAAAGACCAAGTTCCTAATCCGCTCGTAGGAGCAGTTGCGGCTAATCTTGCATCCAATACACATAGATTCATTGCAGCTTGCCCTGCATCTGCCGTACTTGGTGCTTCGTGAACTGTTATTGTTATTTCATCTAATTTTTGACAATCTCCACTACCAGTTGTCCATCTAAATATATAGATCCCTGGATTTGTTAAACCTGTAATAGTAGTTGTTTGAGCATTTGGATTAGAAATCCCTATACTTGCCGCAGAAGGTAAACCTGCAGAACTTGTAGCTTGACTAAGCGATTCTCGATAAGTCCAAGTACCTGAAACTTCAGCTGCAGTTACAGAAACCGAACTTGTTGGTAAACATAATGATTGATCTGTCGTAGTTATACTTGCTGTATTAGTTAACGCATTATTAATTGTTACATCATCAGAAGAACCTACACAAGAAGAACCTCCTGGGATTGTAAGTGTATAGGTAAATACATAATTATTACCTGGAATAATTGTAGCCTTAGCCATATTTGCATTAATTGCTATTGGCGTAGGAGTATCTACCCCTGTAGAACTTTGAAAACTCCATGTACCTGTAGAACCTACAGTACCTTGTAATAAAACTTCATTAGCAGCACACAAATCTTGATCATTTCCAGCATTTGCTGGAGCCACAACATTAATTGTTAAATCTGCACTACTTCCTAAATTACATGTTGGATCAGCACTTGGATAAAGAGGAGAACTAGTCCACTTATACTCATACATTCCAGTTACCAAACCACTTATGGTAGCTGTTGGTGAATTTGCATCATTTATTGAAGGGGTATTCGGACCTGAAACCCAAACCCATTTTCCAACCCCTACAGTAACTGGGTTAGCATTTAATGTAGCCGTATTAGAGCAGGAAGCTATTGTTGGTGCAGCTACACTTGCTACGGTTGGAGTATTGGTTATTGTAAAAACAACTTTATCATTTATAAAACAATTTGCCGAAGAGACTCTCCATTCAAATTCATATTTTCCATCACTTAAGTTAGAAAACATTGCTGTAGGACTTGTTATATCTGTTACCGTCCAACCTGCGGGACCAAACGTTTGCACCCAAGTACCTCCTCCATTTGGATTTGCATCTGCTGCCATAGTTATCGTACTAGCTCCACAAATATCCTGATCTGCACCAGCTGAAGGCACAGAATTTAATAGCGATACGATTACAGTATCTTCGGTTATATTTAAAGGACAAGAAGTATTTGTTATCCTCCATTTAAACTCATAATTTCCTGGCACCAATCCTGTAATAGATGTAGACGCTGAGTTAACATCTGAAAAACTTGCTGTATTAGGTCCTGAAACTTGAGTCCAAGTTCCCATTTCTCCAGCAGTAATTGCTGTTGCGTTTAATGTAGTTGATGTACCCGATGTTAAACAAATATCTGAGCCTGCATTTGCCGTTGATGGACTTGTATTTCCTGTAGTTGATACAATAACTGAGTCATTTATACTTCCACAAGCATTTGATATTGTATACGTAAAGGTATAAACTGTTAAAGGACTTAATCCCATAACTAATGTCTTAGGATCTGTATCATCAACAATAGTTACTCCTGCAGAAGGGCTAACAGTCCATCTTCCTGCTTCATTTACTAGTAAAGCTGGACTTTGCAACTGATAACTTCCTGCACATACATTTACATCCGTACCTGCAAAATTTGCTGGGTGAGACGGAGGTCCAGTAGATACTATAACTGAAACTTCATCTGAATCTAAAGGATCAATTGTACTAGTTGGACCACTATTTATACTCCAACGAAAAACATAAGCACCTGCTACAAGAGAAGATAACTCAGCATTTCTATCAAAAACATCTGATATAACTGCTGTATTAGGCCCGCTAACCTGTGACCACATTCCTTCTCCTTGCACTGGTGTATTTCCTGCTAAGGTCGCTGTAGTTGTTGGTGTACATACATATATATCTGATCCAGCATTTGCATTCGTTGCTGGTCCAGAAATTTTTACTGTAATTTCATCAGCTGCATTCTCACATCCATTATTTACATCACCATTTGGTCGCCTAAGAACCCCTACAACATAAGTACCAATTTCTGTAAAAGTTAGTGTTAAATCTTTTCCAGATGATGAATTACCTGACGAGTTTGCACCTATCCCTACATAATTTGAAGTTGTAACTGGACCACTTAATATTTTATATCTAGTATTAGAACCTGTATTATCTCTATTGATCCCAAATTTTACGTCAACAGAACCAGAACTATCTAATGTTGCAAAGATACATTCCGATGGAGTTCCATCATCGGTCAACTCAACAAATAACGGTTGCTTAATAAATTTAATCCGTACATCTTTGGTTTTAAAACAATCTGAATTATTATCTGGACCTTTTACTGTATATCTAAATGTATAATTAACAAGATTTGCATTACCTCCAGCCGTTTGAGACAACCCTGTCACTAATGTCGTAGGCGAATTTGGATTTACTATTGTTACCCCTCCTGGTCCTGATACTTGAGTCCATTCTACAGTTTCTCCTGTCTTTTTTGGTGGATTAGCTACCAATAAATATTCTGTAGTTGGATTTGTATCACTATGACAAATTCTTATTACATCATCATCTATCAAACTATCTGCACTCGTAACTGAACCTGTTGGAGACGGAACAGTAACCGATACAGTGCTTGTCCCTGAAGCACAAGGACCTGACACCGTCCAACGAAAAACATAGGTACCTTCTATTAAATCATTAACTTTTGTATCTTTTTTATTTACGTTCTTAATTTCAGGGTTATTAGGCCCACTAACCAACTCCCAAAGTCCTTCCTGTCCATTAAACCCGTTTCCTCCATACGAACCATCTAAAGTTGCTGTTGTTGTTGCATCAAAGCATGGTTTTAATACTTGATCTGTACCAGCAGATACCACTGGATCCCCTCCTATATTTGTTACTGTTATTCTGGAAACTCCATCACAAGTAGTATTATCTCCATCGGAAATTCTCCATTCTAAAATAGTAGCTCCTGATGATTCTTGAGGCAAATTTATAATGGATGTTGGAGAATTCGAATTGGTTATTGTTAACCCTGCTCCATTAGAACCAATTATAGTCCAAGTACCTGTATAACCTACACTAGGAGTATTTGCCGCTAACGAATAAGTTCCAGGACAATTTGTTATATCAGTTCCAGCTGTAGCTGTTGGACTGGGTTTTACAGTATAAACAACATCTTGAAAAGTTGAAAGATCATCAGTACATACAGCCGTCAATCTAAATTTATATGTATTTCCTCCTGTTGCACCAGTAATATTTGGTTGATAAGCTGTAGGATCACTTATTCCTACAGTTGGACCAGCTATCTGAGTCCATAAAATAGTTCCGGGTTTTATATTTGCATCTCCAGACCCATCTAGTTTAAACTCTGCTCCTTCACAAATTTCCCCTCCAGCTCCTGCATTAATACTACAATTTTGTGACTGAACATTAAAATAACTTATTAACAGGAAAAATCCCATTAAAAATTTAATGCTTTTGTTCTTCATAAAAGTTTATTGATAGTTATTATATTCTTGTAGATATAAGGATATAATGTACCATAGATGCATATCTATTCTAACCCCAACTATATAATAGATAAATAAGATTATAACAATAATTTCATCTACGTATTAACCCCTATACATAGAAACCGTTATAGATTATTGAATCCATAACAATTAAAATTATTCTTGATTTATAAAAAGTCTAGAAGTTTAATTTTTTCGAAGTATAACAAACTACTCTTAAATGAAGATACGTGATTTAAGGCTCTTTTTCTCATGATTCCGGGGGCGGTTTAAATTTAAAAACGACATAAATATAATATTTTAAATCATAAACACCTACTAATCAACAAGAAAAGAAAACACCCCTTGTGTTTTTAACCACATTATATACACAAGGAGTTATTTTATATGATTACTGAAATTGCGTAAGTCTTGCTACATACTTACCTATTACATCAAATTCAAGATTAATTTCACTACCTATTCTAAGATTTTTAAAAGTAGTGTGCTCTAATGTATAAGGAATAATAGCTACACTAAATTCATCTTTTTTAGAATTCACTACTGTTAAACTTACTCCATTTATTGTTATTGAACCTTTTTCAATAGTAATATTATTTCCATCAAAATCGTAAGAAAAAGTAAAAACCGTACTTCCATCTTGATCTTGAATATTTTTACACACTCCAGTTTTATCAACATGACCTTGCACTATATGACCATCTAAACGAGCACCTAATTTCATTGCTCTCTCTAAGTTTACTTCATCACCACTCTTTAAACTACCAATATTTGTTTTATTAAGAGTCTCTTTAATAGCAGTAACCGTATATTCATTTCCAGAAATATTAACCACTGTTAAACAAACACCGTTGTGAGCAACACTTTGATCAATTTTTAATTCATTGGTAATATCACTTTGAATTGTGATATGTATATTTTCTTTATCTTTTTCTATACTTTTTACAGTTCCAAGAGTTTCAATTATTCCAGTAAACATTCTCTAAATTTTAGTTACTTTTGTTTGCATCAAAAATACAACTTTTACGCACGAAAGTAACTATGGATAATACAAACAAAATTATTGTTGGAATTTCAGTTGGAGATATAAATGGAATTGGTATCGAAATTATTTTAAAAACTTTCGAAGACAAACGTATGCTTGATTTTTGCACACCTGTTTTATTTGCTTCAAACAAACTAATCTCTTACCATAAGAAAAACCTTAAACTAAATAATAGTATCCATAGTATTAATTCTGTCGATAAAATTACTCATGGAAAGATAAACTTAGTAAATTCTTGGAAAGAAGAAGTAAAGATTGAGTTAGGTAAAACAACAAAAATTGGTGGTAAATTTGCACATAAATCTCTTAAAGCTGCAACTACTGCTTTAAAAAATGATGCTATTGATATTTTACTTACCGCTCCTATAAGTAAAGATAATATCCAGTCTGAAGAATTTAACTTCCCTGGGCATACAGAATATTTAGAAGAAAACTTAGAGGGTAAAAGTTTAATGATTTTAATGACCGATGAACTTCGTATAGGTTTAATAACTGGTCATATTCCAATTTCTCAAGTTGCAGAAACCATAACTCCAGAATTAATAGAAGCTAAGGTTGACATTATGCACACATCATTAAAACAAGATTTTAATATCAATAAACCTAAAATAGCTGTTTTAGGTTTAAATCCACATTGCGGTGACAAGGGAATTATAGGAAAAGAAGATGATGAAATTATCCGTCCAACTATAGCTAAAATTAAAGATTCTGGAAAATTAGTTTTCGGTCCTTATGCAGCTGATGGTTTTTTTGGTTCAAAAACATACAAACAATTTGATGGTGTTTTAGCAATGTATCACGACCAAGGTTTAGCCCCTTTTAAAGCTTTATCTTTTGGTAATGGTGTAAATTTCACAGCTGGATTGAGTAAGATTAGAACTTCACCTGATCACGGAACTGGGTTTGATATTGCAGGTAAAAATAAGGCTAATCCATCTTCATTCAAGGAAGCTTTATTTACCTCATTACAAATATTTAAGAACCGAAAACAACATAAAGAACTTACAAAAAACACGCTGAAAGTAAAATAGTTTATTTTTTTTAGGTAAAATATAAAAGTAAAAACATTTTTTATATCTTTGCACGCTCAAATTGATCATTATAAATGAAAGACTTAAAAGAATTCAACATACCTTTTGTAGGTTTAAAAGAAGGGAGTCATTTGTTTGAATATCAAATTGACAACACGTTCTTTGATGCATTTCAGTTTGATGAATTTAACAAATCAAACATAGACACTAATGTTATTTTCGTAAAGAAAAGTACTCTTTTTGAGCTTTCCTTTACTATTAAAGGAACTGTAAATGTTCCTTGTGACATTACAAATGAACCATTTGATTTAAAAATTGAGGGTAATTTAAACTTAGTTGTTAAGTTTGGACCTGAATTTGATGATGGACACGATGAAATTTTGATTCTTCCACATGAAGCTTATCAAATAAACATAGCTCAATATATTTATGAGTTAGCAGTTTTATCTGTTCCAAGAAAAAGAATTCACCCGAATGTAATCGATGGATCTATGGAATCGGATGCATTAAAGAGATTAGAAGAATTAAGAATAAACGAAGAAAAAACTGTTGAGGAAGAAGAATCAACAGACCCTAGATGGGATAAATTAAAGGATTTACTAACAGATAAATAAAATATAAGATGGCACATCCAAAGAGAAAAATATCAAAAACTAGAAGAGATAAAAGAAGAACTCACTATAAGGCTTCTGTACCTCAAATAGCTGTTGATCCTACTACTGGAGAATCTCATTTATACCACAGAGCTCACTGGCACGAAGGAAAATTATACTACAGAGGTCAAGTAGTATTAGAAGGTGCAGCTGCTGAGGCTTAAAAATTAGTTAAAAACATAAAAAACCCTCTTAAACAGAGGGTTTTTTGTGTTTTTAAATCAAAAATTAACGTTTTTGGTAATTTTTTCTATACAAAAGTGAAATAATTTTCATTTCTTTGAAAACTCGTTTTACGACAAAACAAACAACTATGACTAAAATAACTGCAGCTATCACAGCGGTAGGGAAATACCTTCCAGAATACGCTCTTACTAATAAAGAGTTGGAGACTATGGTAGACACCAATGATGAGTGGATTACTACCAGAACTGGAATCAAAGAAAGAAGGATTCTTAAAGGAGAAGGTCTTGGAACTTCTTTTATGGCCATAAAAGCTGCCGAGGATTTACTTCAAAAATCAAATGTTAAACCTGAAGAAATAGACATGGTTATTGTTGCAACTGCAACTCCTGACCTACCTGTAGCTTCAACTGCTGCCTACACTGCTTCACAAATTGGAGCCGTAAATGCATTTTCATATGATTTACAAGCAGCTTGTTCAAGTTTCTTATATGGTATGTCTACAGCTTCTAGCTACATAGAAAGTGGTCGTTATAAAAAAGTTTTGCTTATTGGAGCAGATAAAATGTCTTCGATCATCGACTATACGGATAGAGCTACTTGTATTATTTTTGGTGATGGTGCTGGTGCAGCATTATTTGAACCAAATGAAGAAGGTTTAGGTTTACAAGATGAATATTTAAGAAGTGACGGTATTGGTCGTGAATTCTTAAAAATTGAAGCTGGAGGTTCAATTTTACCTGCTACTGAGGACACTATAAAGAACAGAAAACATTTTGTTCATCAAGAAGGAAAAACAGTATTTAAATATGCTGTTTCTAATATGGCTGACGTATCTGAAAAAATGTTAACTAGAAATAACTTAACAAAAGATGATATTCAGTGGTTAGTTCCACATCAAGCAAATAAAAGAATCATTGAAGCTACAGCTAATAGAGTTGGGCTTGAAAGTGATAGAGTAATGATGAATATACATAAGTACGGAAATACAACATCTGCTACTTTACCGTTATTACTTGCAGATTATGAAAAAGAGTTGAAAAAAGGAGATAATTTAATTTTTGCTGCATTTGGTGGAGGCTTCACATGGGGAGCTATCTATTTAAAATGGGCATATAATTCATAAAAAACCAAACAACTAAAATTAGGAAAATGGATATTAAAGAAATTCAAAGTCTTATAAAGTTTGTAGCTAAATCTGGTGCAAGCGAAGTGAAGTTAGAAATGGAGGATATTAAAATCACCATTAAAACTGGAAGTGAAACTCCTGAAACTACAATTATTCAAGCAGCTCCACAAATAGCTGCAGCTCCTCAAATGGTAGCTCAAGCTCCTGTAGCACAGCCAGCAACTCCTGCTGCTGCTCCTGCAAATGATGCTCCTGCTGCTGAGGACGATTCAAAATACATTACAATCAAATCTCCAATTATTGGAACATTTTATAGAAAACCTTCTCCAGACAAGCCAAACTTTGCTGAAGTAGGAACTGAAGTAAAAGTTGGTGATACTGTTTGTATTATTGAGGCAATGAAATTATTTAACGAAATTGAATCTGAAGTTTCAGGTAAAATCGTTAAAATATTAGTAGATGATTCTTCTCCGGTAGAATTTGATCAACCATTATTTTTAGTAGATCCATCTTAATTAACATATAACTCTAAATAAGAAGTACTGTACTTTTTATTTAGAGTTTTTAAATTTTAGAACATATGTTTAAAAAGATATTAATCGCCAATAGAGGTGAGATTGCGCTACGCGTAATTAGAACCTGTAAAGAGATGGGAATTAAAACTGTGGCTGTTTATTCTAAAGCAGATGCAGAAAGTTTACACGTAAAGTTTGCTGACGAAGCTGTTTGTATTGGACCTGCTCCAAGTAACGAATCTTACTTAAAGATGGCAAACATTATAGCTGCTGCTGAAATTACAAATGCAGATGCTATTCACCCAGGATATGGTTTCTTATCAGAAAATGCAAAATTCTCTAAATTATGTGAAGAGCACGAAATTAAGTTTATCGGTGCCTCTGCTGAGATGATTTCTAAAATGGGAGACAAAGCTACAGCGAAAGCAACTATGATTGCTGCTGGTGTACCTTGTATTCCTGGTTCTGATGGTATTATTCCTGACTATGAAACTTGCGAACAGTTAGCTAATGATGCTGGTTACCCAGTAATGTTAAAAGCTACTGCAGGTGGTGGAGGTAAAGGTATGCGTGCTGTTTGGAAACAAGAAGATTTAAAAGATGCATGGGATTCTGCTCGTATGGAAGCGAAGGCTGCCTTTGGAAACGATGGAATGTACATGGAGAAATTAATTGAAGAGCCTCGTCATATTGAAATTCAAATTGTTGGAGATTCTTATGGTAAAGCTTGTCACTTATCTGAAAGAGACTGTTCTGTACAGCGTCGTCACCAAAAATTAACTGAAGAGACACCTTCTCCATTCATGACAGATGAATTAAGAGAAGCAATGGGTAAAGCTGCTGTAAAAGCTGCTGAATATATTAAGTATGAAGGTGCTGGAACTGTAGAGTTCTTAGTAGACAAACATCGTAACTTCTACTTTATGGAAATGAATACTCGTATCCAAGTAGAGCACCCAATTACTGAGGAAGTTGTTGATTACGATTTAATTCGTGAGCAAATTTTAGTAGCTGCTGGAGTACCAATCTCTGGTAAAAACTACTATCCTCAATTACACTCAATAGAATGTAGAATTAATGCTGAAGATCCTTTTAATGGATTTAGACCAGCTCCAGGAAAAATTACTTCATACCACGCTCCAGGAGGTCATGGAGTACGTGTTGACACGCATGTATATGCTGGTTATATGATTCCACCAAATTATGATTCTATGATTTCTAAATTAATTGTTACTGCACAAACTCGTGAAGAAGCAATTAATAAAATGAAACGTGCATTAGATGAGTACGTAATTGAAGGAGTTAAAACTACTATTCCTTTCCATAGACAATTAATGGATCACCCAGATTATATTGCTGGTAATTATACCACAAAATTCATGGAGGATTTCGAAATGAAATAGATATAAAAATAAAAAGGTTAATGAATTTTCATTAGCCTTTTTTTATACCCTTAATTTTATTGTAATCTTCTAACGTTTTTCACGTCTATTTTTCAATAAAATAACTTAATCATGAAAAATAGCATTTTAACTTTATTTCTATTTCTTACTCTACATAGTTTTTCTCAAATTGAAAAACCTAGCTTAAGCCCTAAAATTACAACCAAACAACAAGTGGGCTTAGCCAATTTTACTCTTGAATATGGGCAACCAAGCCGAAATAATAGAGAAATCTTTGGAGCTTTAATTCCCTATAAAAAACTATGGAGAACTGGAGCCAATGCTTCTACAAAAATTACCGTAAACAAAGAGGTATCATTTGCTAGTCATAAAATACCAGCTGGAACTTATGGTTTATATACAATTCCAGACACAAAAGAATGGACCATTATTATTCATAAAAAAAGTAACTTATGGGGAGCTGGTGGTTATCAAAAAGCTAACGATTTAATTCGTTTTACTGTTCCTGTAATAAAAACTCAATGCCTTGTGGAAACTTTACAGATAGGTTTTGAAAAATTTACTGTAAGTGGTGCTGATCTATTCATTACTTGGGAAAATTCAAAAGTTATTATTCCTGTTAGTGTAGATTCTGATGCAATTATACAGAATCAAATAAATGAAAAAATAATCAATTCTGAAACTCCTGTAAAAGCTCAAACATATTTTGACGCTGCTCAATATTATTATTTAAAAAATAAAGATTTAGAAACTGCCTTTAAATGGTTTAGCAAAGCTGTTGAACTAAGACCGGGTGCTTTTTGGTATGTATATTACAAAGCAGAATTAGCTCATGTTTTAAAGAAAAACGACATAGCTAAAGAAGGAGCTACAAAATGTTTAAAGGCTGCTAAAGAAAGTAAATCGTCTGACTATGGCTATATTGCTAAATGTTCATTACTATTAAAAGCTATAAACCATAATAAAAAATAACTTTCTTTTTTATTTCATAGATTCGCAGTATGAATTTGCTCTATAACTTATTGCTTTTTAAAGCATCAATCATACTGCCTCTTATTGCCTTATTTAATAAAAAAATAAGGCTTTTTGTTAATGGTAGAAAAGAAACATTCAGTAAACTTAACAGTATTAACTCTTCTGATAAAGTTATTTGGTTTCACGCTGCCTCATTAGGAGAATTTGAACAAGGTAGACCCATTATTGAAGAATTAAAAAAGCAATATATAAATCATAAAATTGTTGTTACATTTTTCTCCCCTTCTGGTTATGAAATCAGAAAAAACTATAAACTTGCCGATGTAGTTTGTTATTTACCCCTTGATACAAAAGCTAACGTTAGGAAGTTTATCAATCAAATACACCCAGAAATTGCTATTATTATTAAATATGAATTCTGGCCAAACCTATTATCTGAATTAAAAAAGCAAGAAATACACACTATTTTAATTTCTGGTATTTTTAGAAAGAAACAATCATTTTTTAAATGGTATGGTAGTTTTACAAGAAAAAAATTAAAAGCTTTTAATCACTTTTTTGTTCAAAATGAAATATCAAAACAATTATTATCTTCTATAAACCTTAACAATAGTACCATTGCTGGCGATACTCGTTTTGATAGAGTATACGATATCCTAAAACAAGACAATTCCATAGATTTTATTTCTGAATTTCAAAACAACCATTACACAGTAGTAGCAGGAAGTACATGGAAAGAGGATGAAAAGCTATTGGTAAACTATATTAATAACTTTGCTGATGATAGTGAGAAATTTATCATTGCACCCCATAATATAAACGAAAAGCAAATTTTAGAATTACAAAAGTCTATTCATAAAAAATCTGTATTATTTTCTAAAAAAGACAACTTAAATTTATCTGAATATCAAGTTTTTATTATTGATACTATTGGCCTCTTAACTAAAATATATTCCTATGCGGATGTTGCTTATGTTGGCGGTGGTTTAGCTACTGGGCTTCACAATATTTTAGAACCTGCTACTTATGGTATTCCTGTAGTATTTGGTGGAAAAAAATACAAGAAATTCAATGAAGCTACTGACTTACTTGATTTGAAGAGTGTTACAATTGTTACAAACAATGAAGATTTTTCTAGTATTTTTACCGCGTTAAAGAATGATAAAAAACTAAGGGAGCAAATGGGGAACACGAATCATAAATACATTAAAGATAATATTGGAGCTACAAAAGCCATTTTAAATTATATTAAAAACATATTATAATGGATATTTTATTTCAACCATGGGCATGGTATGTCTCTGGCCCTTTAATTGCTTTAGTTCTTTTTTTCTTTTTCTATTTTGGTAAAAACTTTGGTATATCTACTAACTTAGAAACCATGTGTACCATTGCAGGTGCAGGAAAGATATCTGATTACTTTAAAAAAGATTGGAAAGAGCGTGATTGGGCACTTGTTTTTATTGTTGGATTAATTATCGGAGGATATGTCGCTGTAAATTATTTATCTACTACAACTACTATTGATTTGAATCCAGATACCGTGAAAGATTTAGCTGATTTAGGTTTTTCTAACGCTGGTAATTCTTTTGTTCCTAATGAAATCTTTAGCATTGAAAGCATGCTTACTTTAAAAGGTTTTATAATATTACTTGTTGCTGGTATTTTTATTGGTTTTGGTACTCGATACGCTGGAGGTTGTACTTCTGGTCATGCAATAACAGGTTTGAGTAGTTTACAATTACCATCGTTAATTGCTGTAATTGGTTTTTTTATTGGTGGTTTATTAATGACATGGATTTTATTTCCTTTAATTTTCGGATAAGATGAAGAATTTAAAATTTTTATTACTCGGTGTTTTCTTCGGAATTGTTTTAACCAAATCTGAAGCTATTTCATGGTATAGAATTTATGAAATGTTTAAATTTCAATCTTTCCATATGTATGGAATTATAGGTTCTGCTGTAGGAATTTCTTTAATTTTAATGCACTTCTTTAAAAAAGGAACTATCAAAGATTACTTAGGAAATCAAATTACGATAAAAGAAAAGAAAAAAGGATTTATTAGAACTTTAATTGGCGGTACTATTTTTGGTTTAGGATGGGCTTTAGCTGGTGCTTGCCCCGCTCCAATTTTTGTATTAATAGGTCATGGTATATTACCAATTTTAATAGTCCTTATTGGTGCTATGCTCGGTGCTTTTATCTATGGATTATTAAGTAACAAACTTCCTAATTAATCTTTAATTAAAATAGCTTCTCTTATTTTAGAATTGGTATTATCTACTACTTCCCAATTATATATTTGAGATAGTTGATATAATTTAGATAATTCTTCAAATAAGCGTGTTTTAGCTTCTTTTTGTAAGTTAGACACCGTAATAGTTGATTTTATATTTTCGATTGATTTATCAGTAAGTTTATTCAATTCAGCTTTTGAAAAAGTATTAAACTTACTTTGTTGTAAATCGAAATACTTTATATCTGGAGATATTACTATTTCTTCCTCAGGAATTTTATTAATAATTATTTGTTTTGCAATACTATCTATTTGAATATCTAGTTTAGATAAATCATAGCCTACTTCAACTTTAGCATTGACAGATAACATTGCTTTTTTTTCGAAGGATAAATAGTTATAAAAGTATTTTTTTGTGTCTGTAAAACTGTACATTTCAGAAAAATTGCCTTCTGAAACTACTAACTTGCTTAAGTTTTGAATTCCGTTTAAAACTACTTTTATTTCTTCTTGTTGATGTTTCTCTTCTTTTCTTTCATACCAAAATTTTGCAATAAGAAAGCCTAATAAAAAAACAGCAATGTACTTTAAGAGACGCATAGATTTTATTTTCTATAAATATAGAAAATCTGTAATAAGTATAATTTTAAAAACTAAGCTTCTTTTTCTTCTTTAGGAAATGCTTGTTTGTTAAATAAGAATAATAATGCTACTCCAATGGTTATCCATGAATCAGCTCCATTGAATATTGCATTAAAAAAAGTAAAATTTTCTCCTTCATAAATTGGGAAATACAACATATCTACAACTTTTCCATAAAATAACTCTCCGTAAGGTTTATCTGAAAACAATGTTGCTACATTATGATATGATGAATCAAAAATTACTCCATAGAAAACAGAATCAATAATATTACCTACGGCTCCTGCTAAAATTAATGATATGGCTACTACTACTGCAGTATGTGCTTGTCTTTTTATAGTTTGCCATAACCAGTAAATAATTCCTGATACCGCAACAACTCTAAACAATGTTAAAAATAATTTACCTGCTTTTCCACCAAACTCAAACCCCCAAGCCATACCGTTATTCTCTGTAAAATGTATTTTAAACCAATCGCTAAATACAACGACTTCTTCTCCTAATTGGAAATGAGTTTTTACATATATTTTACTAATTTGGTCAATTAATATTGCCAAAATTACGGTAAGTATTGCTATATTTTTTTTAGACATTTTGAGATTTTAATAGCAACAAAAATAAGAAAAGTATTGGTTTTTATTCTCTTATTAGAATAACATTAGCATTTATTGATTTTACTTTAAAATTAGGGCTAGAATTTATTTCCTTTTCATAAAATTTATTACTCATTTTCTTATTATTTAAAGTAAATTTCCCATTAGTAGTTTCAACATCTATATTCCTATTTTTATTCAATTTTGCATAAACATTTCCTAAGAATAGTTTTACCAAAATATCTCCTTGGGCTTCGTTTAATTTTACATTTCCTTTTTCTATAAAAACAGACAAATCTCCTTTGTAGCTTTTTGATTCTACCCCTACTGTTTTCCCATAAATAATAACTTTTTTGCCTTTTGGGACTTTAACAACTGCACTTGCTCTTTCTATACGCTTCGTTATATACTTCCTAAAAACTCCATTATCAAAAGCTTTAAAATTTAACTTAAATCTAATTCTGACTTCTTCTCTATCTTCTTGTATAAGGATTACATGTGAATTTGGATTTTCATCTAATAGGACTACCTCTAATTTATTTTCTAAAGAATTTTCTATAATAACATCATCCAACCCATCAGTAATAATTTCTATTACCTCTGCTTGTATATTTTTCTGCTTTATTAACTTTTCCTGTGAAAAAATTAAAAAACTTGAAAATATGAAGATGAATATCAAAAAGTTTCTCATATAAAAAAAGCCTCTTTTATAGAGGCTTTATATTTTATTTATAATTTTTTATTGTTTACGTTTAGCTTCTATGCTTAAAGTTGCATGAGGAACTAATTTTAAACGTTCTTTTTGGATTAATTTACCTGTAACTCTACAAACTCCGTATGTTTTATTTTCAATACGAATTAGGGCATTTTTTAAATCACGAATAAATTTTTCTTGACGAATGGCTAATTGCATATTTGCTTCTTTTGCCATTGTATCAGATCCTTCTTCAAACGACTTGAAAGTTGGTGAAGTATCTTCAGTTCCGTTGTCGGCTCCATTTTTATATGAATCCTGTAATAGTCTTAAATCTTCTTCAGCGTGTTCTATTTTCTTTAAAATGATTTCTTTAAATTCTTGTAGATCACCGTCAGAGTATCTTACTTTAATATCATCCATAACGCTATATTTTTTCTATTAACATTTTACTTTTGATGGCATCGAATTCAATATCCGTACCAGTCTTTAAATCATCAACAAAAACTAACGTATCTGTTAATGTTTCAGCTTTTATATAGTTTTCATTTGCTATAACCGAATTCTCTAAATCGGCAGCTTGTAAAATTGTTAACTTTATTTTATCAGTTACATCTAAACCGGTCTCTTTACGTGCGTTTTGAATTCTATTAATTAATTCTCTTGCAACTCCTTCTTTACGTAAATCATCATTAATTGTAACATCTAAAGCTACGGTTAAACCTTCAGCATTTGCTACCAACCAACCTTCGATATCTTTGGATGAAATCTCTACATCAGCGGTTTCTAAATTAATGATTTTATCATTAATTTCAATGGAAATACTCCCTTCTTTTTCAATTTTAATTATTTCTTCTTGACCGAATTTTTGTATCTCACTAGAAATCAACTTCATATCTTTCCCAAACTTAGGTCCTAAGGCTTTAAAGTTTGGTTTAATTTGCTTAACTAAAATACCTGAAGCATCGTCTAATAGCTCTATTTCCTTAACATTTACCTCAGATTTAATTAAATCTGCTACAGCTAAAATTTCTTCCCTTTGAGTTTCCCCTAATACAGGAATCATTATTTTTTGTAATGGCTGACGTACTTTGATTTTTTCTTTAGCTCTTAACGATAAAACTAATGAAGAAATAGTTTGTGCATTTTCCATTTTACGCTCTAACGATTTATCAACTAAATCTGCATTGTATTTTGGAAACTCTGCTAAATGTACACTTTCAAAACCTTCAGTTCCTGTAGCCTTAATTAAATCTTTATATAATTTATCCATAAAGAAAGGTGCTACTGGAGATCCAAGTTTAGCTACAGTAACCATACAAGTATATAACGTTTGATATGCTGAAATTTTATCTTGAGCATATTCTCCTTTCCAAAAACGCCTTCTACATAAACGAACATACCAGTTACTTAAGTAATCTTGAACAAAATCAGAAATTGCTCTTGTTGCTTTTGTTGGTTCATACTCTGCATAGAATTTATCTACTTTTTGAACCAATGTATTTAACTCTGATAAAATCCAACGATCAATCTCTGGTCTATCTTGTATTGCTATCTCTTCTTCACTGTAGGTGAAGTTATCAATATTAGCATATAAACTAAAGAATGAATAAGTATTATACAATGTTCCGAAAAACTTTCTGCTAACCTCTGTAATTCCGTCTAAATCGAACTTTAAGTTATCCCATGGATTCGCATTTGATATCATGTACCAACGAGTAGCATCTGGACTATATTGATCTAATGTTTCAAATGGATCAACTCCATTTCCTAAACGTTTAGACATTTTTTGTCCATTCTTATCTAGTACTAATCCATTTGATACAACATTTTTATATGCTTTATCATCAAAAACCATAGTAGCTATTGCATGAAGTGTATAGAACCAACCTCTAGTTTGATCTACTCCTTCAGCAATAAAATCTGCTGTTTTCCACCCTTCTTCTACTAATTCTTTATTTTCAAATGGGTAGTGCCATTGTGCATATGGCATTGAACCAGAATCAAACCAAACATCAATTAAGTCTGATTCACGTTTCATAGGCTCACCGCTATCTGAAACTAATGTAATTTTATCAACTACATTTTTATGTAAATCTACTTTGTCATAATTTTCTTCAGACATATCTCCTGATACGAAATCAGCAAAAATATCCTCGGTCATTACACCAGCTTCTACTGAACGCTGCATTTCTTCTTTCAACTCAGCTATAGAACCTATAATTTTCGCTTCTTTTCCATCTTCTGTTCTCCAAACTGGTAATGGAATTCCCCAAAAACGTGAACGCGATAAGTTCCAATCGTTTGCATTCTTTAACCAATTACCAAAACGACCTGTTCCTGTTGCTTCTGGTTTCCAGTTAATTTCTTCATTTAAAGAATACATACGTTCTTTTACATCAGTTACTTTGATAAACCAAGAATCTAATGGATAATATAAAATTGGCTTATCTGTTCTCCAACAATGTGGGTAACTGTGTACATATTTTTCTACTTTAAAAGCTTTATTTTCTTCTTTTAATTTGATTGCTATTTGTACATCTACAGATTTTTCTGGAGCTTCTCCTTCAGTATAATACTCATTCTTAACATACATTCCTGCAAACTCTCCCATATCTCTTGTAAATTTCCCTTGCAAATCTACTAATGGCACTAAATTATCGTTTGCATCTTTTACCAACATTGGTGGTACTCCTGCATCTTTAGCTACCAAAGCATCATCTGCACCAAATGTAGGTGCAGTATGTACAATACCTGTACCATCTTCTGTAGTAACAAAATCTCCAGGGATAACTCTAAATGCCTGCTCTGGTGTTTCATGAGGCAACGCATACGGCAATAATTGCTCGTATTTAATTCCTACTAAGTCTGCTCCTTTACATTCCGCCACAACGCAATAAGGTATTTGCTTATCTCCTGCATTATAAGTAGCCAAATCTGCTTCATTTTCAACCGCTTTAAACTTTTTACCTGCAAATTGTTTTCCAACTAATGGTTTTCCAAGTATTACTTGAATTGGCTCAAATGTATATTGATTAAATGTTTTAACTAATACATAATCTATTTTTGGACCAACTGTTAAAGCTGTATTACTTGGTAAAGTCCATGGAGTTGTAGTCCATGCAAGGATATGGATATCTCCTCTGTTTTCTAGAAAACTTGGTAAAGTTTCATTAACTGCTTTAAACTGTGCTACAACTGTAGTATCTGTAACATCTTGGTAAGCTCCTGGTTGATTTACCTCATGTGAACTTAATCCAGTTCCTGCTTTTGGTGAATATGGTTGAATTGTGTACCCTTTGTACATCAAGTCTTTGTTGTATATCTGTTTTAACAACCACCATACTGTTTCCATATATTTAGATTTATAGGTTACATATGGATCTTCCATATCTACCCAATAACCCATTTTTTCTGTTAAGTTATTCCAGATATCTGTATACTTCATTACAGCTTTTTTACAAGCAACGTTGTATTCTTCTACTGTAATTTTAGTACCAATATCTTCTTTAGTAATTCCAAGTTCTTTTTCTACTCCTAACTCAACTGGTAATCCATGAGTATCCCATCCAGCTTTACGTTTAACTTGAAATCCTTTTAATGTTTTATAACGGCAAAAAATATCTTTAATGGTACGTCCCATTGCATGGTGAATCCCTGGTAAACCATTTGCAGAAGGTGGTCCTTCAAAAAATATGAACGGTTTGTTGTCATCACGTGTAGTTATACTTTTTTCAAAAATGTTGTTTTCCTTCCAATAATTAAGGATTTCTTCAGCAACATTTGGCAAATTAAGCCCTTTGTATTCAGTAAACTTCGTACTCATTTTTTTATAATATTAATTGAATGTGCGAAATTACGTATTTTCTTGTAATTGTTGGGGTTGCCTTATAAAAAATGTATACTAATTTTAAGCTTTTTGGCGTTATTATTTATTTTCAAACATCTCACACTTTTTAAGCTTATATTGTATTTATTGCTGCTATTTATATTGATTACTTATTTTTGATTTTTAAATACTTATTTATGAAGTATATTTTTACTTTTTGTTTACTGTCTTTTATCGTCTTTGGAAGCAATGCTCAAGCAAAGGAAACAACTCCTTTATATAATAGATTGAGAGCTTTTAGTGCTGATATTGACAAAGATGAAATTGACAAACAATTAAAAAACTTACATACACTCCCTAAAGATAAACTTGCTGATTTTTATGTTGCCCTTGCAAATTATCAATATGCAATTTTTAGAGATCATGAAAATGCTAATAAACATTTTTATTTTGCGTTAGAACAACCTATTATTTCTGATTATACCAAAGCTGATGCTTTAAATGGAATAGGAACCATATATAGCGGTTTTTTTCATCATGACTTAGCCATAAAAAACTTTAAAAAATCTTTAGAAATTGTTTTAAACAAGTACCCAGATTCTATAGATGATATTAATAGTTTGTATAACAACATTGGTCACTCTTATTCAAACGAAAATCATAAGGATAGTGCTCAATATTATTTTAAAAAAGGAATACAACTTGGATTAGAAAAAAACTCTCCAGCTATGGGTTGTTATTTTAATATGGGTTTTGCACATTCCAATCCTGACTCTGCTTATTATTACACTAAAAAAGCTCTTGATGCTAGTATCCAATTAAAAAAAGATTACCTACTTACCTTTTGCTATATAAATCTAGGAGCCAATGAAATTAGTAGAGGTAATTTAATAAAAGCTGATAGTTTACTTAATTTATCTGAAAAAAACGCTCTGAAGTTTAAACAAACAAAATTTATTAATGAAATTAAAGTGCAACGTGCTCGTATTTTAATAAGTCAAGATTTTAATAACGAAGGAATTAATTTATTAAAAAAAGCAATTCCTTATTTTGAAAATTTAAACGATTTTCTTCAACTTGAAACAATTTATATATGGCTAGAAAAAGCGTATATAAACAACAAACAGTTTGAAAAAGCACATTGGGCTTTAAGAAAATACAATAAGAACATAGCCGATAAAGAGAATAGTAAAAAACTTAAAAAAGATCAGGGAATTGCTATTTATAAAAACCTAGAAAAAAAATTGCAATCGGAAAGTATTAAAAGCTCTACTCAGAAAAGATTTTACTTAATTATTATTTTATTGCTTTTAGTCTTTTTTAGCTTCGCTATTTATCTATTCTTGAAATATAAAAAGAGACAACATTTAAAAAACAGCAAATTATATTCAAAAGTAGGTTCTTTAAGAGATGAAAACATTCAAAATCATCAGCAACTATTATTTAAAAATTTATTAGTTGATGAAAAACAAACTTTTTTAAAACAGCTTGCTTCTGATGTAAAAACTCATGCGAATAATGCAGCAAAAGACAAAAATGCTTTTTTAGATATTTATAAAAAAATTCAACAAAATATTAAAGATTCTATTGGTAATGAATTTGAATATCACTTCGAAAAAGTACATCCTAATTTTTATAAATCTTTGAGTAAAGAAGGGTACAAATTAACCAAAAATGAAATGAGATTGGCTGCTTTAATTAAACTAAATTTTAGTACAAAAGAGATTTCAGAGATTACAAAACAATCTGTAAACACCATAAATGTTGCTAAAAGTAGATTGAAAACAAAATTATCTTTAGACAAAAACACTTCTCTATACAGTTTTATTCAAAAACACTAATAAACAATAACATACATTAAAATGTAATGCTTTTGTAACATACAAGATTACAGGAATAAACTCTTTGTAAGCCCTTACAACAACTATTTTTTTTAAGTCTACTCTAATTTTGCTTCCTGAATTTAAAAGCAATGTTTTTATGAAGCTAAACATAGTTGTTTCTCTTTTTTTAATAGGTAGTTTCTTTTCTTGTTCTACTCCTAATATTGTTGTTTCTTCTAGTTTAAAAAACAACACATCAATTTATGAAGTTACTGGTAGACAAGGGTGGCAATTCAATCAAATAATAAGCTTTGGTAACTTCAAAACATCTAAAATAAAGAGAGGTTGGAACCTAGGTTATAACATTCCATTTAAAATTCATTTCAAAGGAGCTAAAGAAAAACTAAGTTTTATTCAAAACACCACTAACGAAAAAGCTCAGGTTAATTGTATTGGTAAATTTAAAAGTACTGAATACAATTTAATTGAGGATTTTTTCGCTATTGAATTATCTTATAAAAACTATTTTGCAGGTTCTATTAGTATAGGTTCTTCTAAAAACAACTGGAATTTCATTTTACATGAACCTGACGGAAATTCTTTGAAAAATAGCACTTTTGGTTTTATTAAAAATTCAAAAAATAAACAGCAAATTATAATTAAACCTGTAAAAAAAATAGAGGGACAAGCTAACTGGATTCAAATAGACAATCATGGTTTTGAATTCTTATACAATGGTACATCAATAGCTGCTGTTTCTTTACTTAATAATGGACGTGTTTGGATTAAAAACGATCTAAGGAACGAACTACAAACTGTAATTTCTAGTGTTACTTCTGCCTTATTGGTCAGACATAACTTAGAAGAAAGCTTAAACTAAAAACATAAATACATTATCATATGAATAGTAAAATAATATTTCCCTTATTATTGTGTGTTAGCCTTTTAATAGGGTGTTCAGAAGACACCATTATTAAAAACAATACCTCAACATTCGTTAACACCCCTCATGAAAATCTTAATCTTAGTAGTACTTTAATCAGTTCTACCTTGCCTGCTAGAAATGGTGCTGAAATAATAACTTTTAAAGGAGAATATTGGTTCATGGGAGGAGAAGAACCATTTCTACGTTCAAACAACACTTACTTTAATGATATATGGAAAAGTAATGATGGGGTTAATTGGACTAAAGTTGTTGATAATGCTCCATGGCAAGGTCGTTCTGATTTTAATCTTTTAACTTTTAATAATAAATTATGGATTATTGGCGGAAAAAATAACAATAACGATATTACAGAATGGCTAAATGATATTTGGCAAAGTGATGATGGTATTAATTGGACACAGGTTGCTAAACATGGTCCATGGGAAACCAGAGAAAGCATGTCTGTATCTGTTCACAACAACAAAATGTACTTAATTGGCGGACATTCTTTAACCAACTGGCATTTATATCAAGACATTTGGGAATCTAGTAATGGAAAAAACTGGACTAAAGTAGGCAGCATTAGTGACGCTTTATTAGGTACCGAATCTTCTAGGCAAGGAATTCAAGAACATACCATTATTAAATTAAACAATGAATATTACTTAATTGCTGGACAATTAGCTTCTATATTCACTGCTCATACACGCGTTTTAAAAAGTAAAGATATGATTAACTGGTCTGTAGCTACTATAAATACGCCTTGGAAAAATTATAAATACAATAATTTAGGAGATCTTCGTCCTTTTGTTTACAAAGGAAATTTAGTCGTTGTTGTAAACACAGGTTTAATTAAAATAGCCAATACTGGAGATGTTAAAAAAGACTATTTACCTGCCAAACAATTGATTTACTCTTCTGAAGATGGCATTAACTGGGAAGAAAAAGCAGAGCTTGATAAATTACCAAATGTAAATGGACAACTTTCATTACACATGCTTAAACCTAGAGTTTTACATGTTAACAATGAAATTTATCTATATGGTTCTTATCGTGCTTCTATAGTAAACAAAAAATTAGATACAGAAACTCATATCTATAAAATAACTAATAATTAATTTACCAAAGCCCCCTTAAGTAAATTAAGTAATTCTATTTTTTTATTCAATCGATGTTTACTTAGTATTGATTTTCAAAATAATTGCTTGATTATTAAAAAAGCGTTGCAAGAAATTTTCTTACAACGCTTTTATTATTATGGATAATATCTCTCTTAAAAGTTTTAATATGTTAATTACCTTTTAGCATTCTTATCTATTTTTAAAGCTTCTTTTATGCTTATTCTTTTCCCTTCTAAAAAAGGAACAATAAAAGCATCATTATAACCTGCTTTTTTCAATTGTTTTAACCTATTTTCTATTTTTTCTAACGACTTATTTTTACAACAATAAAATTTAAATGAGGTTCCTGCACGTATAACTTCTGATTCCTCTAAATTAGCAAATGGCTCTTTTTCAAATTCTTGCCTTTTAGTTGAAGCTAGTTGTATTTTGTATACTAATCCTTCTTTTCTTTTTACTAGTGATGTTTTAGTATCATCTAGTATGTAAAAATATGAACGACGATTTATTTGATGTGCTTCTTCAGCACATTCAGTTCCTTTTGTTTCATCACAATCATTCAATAATTGTTCTTCTCCAAAACCTTTTGCACTTTGTATTCTCTCTGATGAAATACCTCTTGAAATAATATACTCTTTAGTTGCTTCTGCTCTTTTGGTAGATAGCCATTTATTATACTTAGCTTCTCCTCTGCTATCTGTATGCGATTCAATTTTAATTACCATTTCTGGATGATTATTCATTACAGACACCACATGTTCTAACTCGTATGCTGCATCTTCTCTAATATCATACTTATCAAAATCAAAATAAATAGGATTTATGACTATTTGATCTTCAACGATCAAAGATTCCAATTGTAAATTAGTAGTTATTGATTCCTTATTTACATCAAGTGTTTCTACCACTTTTTCTTCACTCTTATAATCATCTTTTGATGCTACTACCGTAAACTTTTTTTCACACTCTAACGCATTAAAAGTATACGTTCCATCTTCTTTTGTTTTTGTTTCAGTTACTACTTTACCTGTTGAATCAATTAATCTTACTACTACATCTTGAATTGGCTTCTCTGTTTTTGTTTCTGTTACTAAACCAGATATAGCTTCTTTACAATTATATACTAAGAAACTATAAATATCATCATCTCCTTTTCCTCCTTCTCTGTTTGAAGAGAAAAAACCATTATTTCTTTTCTTATTAATTACAAATCCAAAATCATCATAAGGTCCATTGATTGGTGCTCCTAAATTTAGAGACTTCGTATAATTACCTTCTACAAATTTAGATTCAAAGACATCTAAAGCTCCTAAACCTAAGTGCCCATCTGAAGCAAAATACAAGGTATTATCGTCTCCTATAAAAGGAAACATTTCTCTTCCTTCTGTATTTATACCTCTTCCTAAGTTTTTTGGTTCACTGTATTTTCCTCCCTCTAATAACTCTACCTTATAAATATCGGTTAAGCCATATCCGTTGGGCATATTAGAGATAAAATACAATGTTTTTTCATCCAAACTCAAAGCAGGGTGTCCTATTGAGTAGTTATCATTATTAAAAGGAAGTTCTGCTATATTCCCCCAAACATCTCCTATTTTTTCTGCCTTATAAATTTTAAGATTTGCTTCTTTATTTTTTCCTCCTTTTAATTTTTCTCCATCAGAACTCGTTCTTGTAAAATACATTGTTTTTCCGTCTGCTGTAATTACAGCATTAGACTCATGATATTTAGAATCTACAGATTCAACTTTCTTAGAAGCAAATACATCTAGAATTTTTGCTTCTTCATTAAAAGATTCTGTTCCTTTATAGATACTAAGGTGTGGTTGATTATTCCAACTATACAACTTTTTCTCATTGGTTCCATTAGGCTTTGTTGAAGCAAAATAAAACTCATTACCATATATAAAACCTCCAAAATCAGAATACTTTGTATTTATTGAAAGATTATTAAGGTTTACATATAACTTTTCTCTATTAGTATATTCAATAAAATAGTTTTCATTCTGTTTTAATGCCTCTCCTCTACTATCTTCTTGTTTTAATTTATGTAATTTCAAAAGCCATTTATCTGACTCTTTAATTTTCCCATTACTTTTTAATACTTGTGCGTATTTAAAAACATATTCAGGTGAAATAATTTTCTCATACCTTTTTATTAATTCTTTGTACCATTTCTCGGCTTGTACAAAATTTGAATTATTGTAATAAGAATCGCCTAGACGACTTAAAACAGAATAGGAAGTATCTCCTTTCTTAAATAAACTTTCATATAATTTGGCTGATTTCTTATAAGCGTACTCATTAAAATATTTATCTGCTATAGATTTTCTTTGCCCCCAACAAGTTACACTTATAAAAACAAATAAGTATAGTATCTTTTTACCCATATTTAAAATGCGTTTTTACGTATCTAAGCCACCCCTCATAAAGATAACTTTTTTTTATTACACTAAAAAATTAGCTAAGTCCCCTCTCTTTTTTTATTTGGTCGTAAGCCGCTTGAATTTGTTGGAATTTTTCTTTTGCCCCCTTTTTATGCTCTTCTCCCAAACCTTGTAATTTATCTGGATGGTATTTTTTTGCCATCTTTCTATATGCTTTTTTTATTTCATTATCAGTAGCACTTTTAGAAATCTCTAAAATTTTATACGCACTACCTGAAGCATCATAAAACATCGCTTTTATTGAAGAATAATCTCGTTGATTTATATATAAATAACTTGCTATTTTTCTTATTTCTTGTTCTTCTGGATCTGTAACTTGCCCATCAGCTTTAGCTATTCCAAATAAAAAGTGAAGTAATTGTAATCGAGTAGAATGCGTCATGTGTTGACGAATTTGCAAGCAAACCTGACGCGTTGAAATTTGTTTCTTTATAATTCCATTGAATAATTTAAATGCATGATTTGCCCTTTCTTTCCCATACATTCTTACAAAATACGATCGTACATAGTCTAATTCTCTTCTATCTACTCTTCCATCAGACTTTATAACAACTGAAGCTAGTATTAATAAACTTATTTCAAAATCTCCTGAAGTAGCTCTTCCCCTATATTGTTGCTGTTGCGCTTGTTCTTGATATTTTCTTTGCTCTTCTGTAAAATCTTCTATAGAAACCCCATCAATAAAACTACCTACTGCAAATCCTATAATTGCTCCTATTGGACCTCCCAATGTAAATCCTGCTCCTGCCCCGAGCCATTTTCCAAATTTCCCCATTCTATTTTTTTAAAGCTGTAAAGATACTATTATGTCTTAATATAAAAGCATCAGTTTTTTAGGTTTGATTCTTGCTTGTAAATGAAGTATCTTTGCATCAAATTTTAATTTAAAAATATGTATCCAGAAGAATTGGTAAAACCGATGCGCGATCAGTTAATTGACGCTGGTTTTGATGCTTTATATACTGCTGAAGATGTTGATAATGCTTTAGCTAAAGAAGGAACAACATTAGTAATGGTAAACTCTGTTTGTGGTTGTGCTGCTGGTACAGCTAGACCTGGTGCTATTGCTTCTTTAGGAGCTGATAAAACTCCTACAAATTTAACTACTGTTTTTGCAGGTGTAGAAAAAGAATCTACAGCTAAAGCGAGAGAATATATGATTCCTTTCCCTCCTTCATCTCCTGCAATTGCTTTATTTAAAGACGGTAATTTAGTACACATGTTAGAGCGTCATCATATTGAAGGTCGTTCTGCTCAAGCTATTGCTCAGAATTTAGCAGCTGCTTACGATGAGTTTTGCTAATTATTAGATAAAAGACTTACAACAAAAAAACCAGCAATATTGCTGGTTTTTTTTTATACTTTCTTAATAACATTTGTTACAATTCCCCAAATAATAAAATTATTTTCTTCTGTTATTTTTATAATAGGATAATCTGGATTTTCCGGTTGTAACCATACTTCATCACCTTCAACACGTAAACGTTTAACTGTAAACTCTCCGTCTAAAAAACAAACTGCTATCTTATTGTTTGTTGGCGTAATACTTCTGTCTATTACTAACAAATCATTATCATCCAATCCTGCACCAATCATAGACTGACCACTAACCTTTGCAAAAAAAGTTGCTTCTTTATTTTTTATTAATTCCTCATCTAAAGAAATACGTGTTTCTCTAAAATCGTCTGCTGGCGAAGGGAATCCTGCCGAAATACCAATATCCATAAAAATAGCTCCTTCATTTTCATTCTTCTCTTTTGGTAAAAAAAGAGTTAATTTTCCTAATGCTCCCATAATTTATTTCACCTTAATAATCTCGTTAATATTTGTAGTGTACTTTGGTGACAAACGTTCTTGACGCATTTTCCAAGTACGCTTTAAATCTTGATTTGCTAATTTTACTTTGTCAGATTTAAATGTTTTATTCAACTTATCAATTGCCTTCATCAAAGGTTTATGTTTTGGGTTTTCCCCTTCAAACATATTCAATTGATAATTATCTGAAGGTACTAATCCTGTTACAATAACTCCGGCTCGCTTATACTTAATTCCTTCTTTAAATATAGTTGTTACAGCTTTCACTGCACTTTTACTAATAGTTAATGTTGAATCTGTTGGATATGGAAAAACTACAGTTTTACTTACCCTATGCTGTTCACTATCTTTTTTATGGCGATCGCTGCGCAACATTACAACCACCATATGACAACTAGAATTTTGTTTTCTTAGTTTTTCTGCACAACTGGTGGCAAATGTAGAAATTCGTTCTTTAATATTATCTATATCTGAAAATGTATACTCAAAACTTCTTGTTGTTGCTATTGCTTTTTTTGTTACGGGTTCGTCCAATATTATTTTAGAATCTCCTTCTAAATCTTTCTTCAACTTCCAAACTGTAATTGATAAATTTTTTCGCACCCAATCATCATCTAATTGTGTAAAATCGTAAGCTTTAATACAACCTTTTGCTTTCAATTTTTTGACCAACCCTCTACCAATTCCCCAAACACTTTCAATAGGTATCCATTGTAATGCTTTTATTCTCTTTTCTTCAGAATCTATTACATAAACCCCTCCAGTTTTTTTAGGGAACTTTCGGGCAATTTTGTTAGCAATCTTACTCAAAGCTTTTGTAGGTGCTAGTCCTACACAGGTTGGTATTCCTGTCCATTGTAAAATTGTACTTCTTATTTTTTTTCCGTAAGAATCAAAATCGTAATTATCAAATCCTTTAAACTGTAAAAAAGCTTCGTCTATTGAATACACTTCTACATCGGGAGAAAATTGTTCCAATATTTTCATCACTCGAGCACTCATATCTCCATATAAGGGATAGTTTGATGATAACACTGAAATATTATTATCCTTACAAAACTGTTCCCATTTAAAAATAGGTGCTCCAAATGGAAGGTTTATTTTTTTTGCTTCATCACTCATAGAAATTACACAACCATCATTATTGCTTAAAATAGCAACTGGTTTGCCTTCTAAATTCGGGTTAAAAACCCGTTCACAAGAAGTATAAAAATTATTACAATCTACGAGTGCGTACATAAATGTAAAGATAAAAATCTTCTTCCATTACGCTTCTACATATTCTAAAATATCCGCTGGTTGACAATCTAAAGCTTTACAAATAGCTTCTAAAGTGGAAAATCGAATTGCCTTTGCCTTTCCTGATTTTAAGATTGATAAATTTGCTGTAGTAATACCTACAATTTCTGCCAATTCTTTGCTTTTCATTTTTCGTTTAGCAAGCATTACGTCTAAGTTTACAATTATTGGCATAATTTAAATTGTTAAGTCATTTTCTTCTTTAAGTAATTGTGCTTTTCCAAATACTTCACTTAAAAACAAAAAGAAAAGTCCCATTATTAAAAACAAAAATACTGATGAATTTAACTCCATTCCTATTTTTTGTTCTAACAAAACCTGTAATACTATTTTCCCTAAAAATTCAACAGCACTGCTAACTAAAAAAAGCTTACCAATTTTATTAAAATTACGAACAACTAATGTAGAAAAATAATTTCCTATTGATAAATCATCTAAGCTATTTTTCAACAAAGAAATTGCTTTTATGTATATAGAATACAACAGTATAATAATACATAAAGTAATTATAATTTTAGGTGAACTTAGATTTCTAAAATCTACATACATCCCTAAAATTTTAGGATTCATTTTACTATTTCTAGTAAGAAAAAAAGTGGCTATTCCAAATACTGAAGCTGCTACACTTATTAGCATCAAATAATAATATATATTTATAAACTTCTTTAAGATTGAGATCGTTTTCATACTCATGTTTTTTTTAAATTGTTAAATTATTTTCTTCTTGTAATACATTTCCTTTTACTACTAAAAAAGATATAAACTGCATAAATAATGCTACCACGAATATTGGTAACACATTACTTATAGATATACCTAAAGATCTACCTATTATATAACCTACCTTATATCCTTGACCTACAGCCGGATCTGAGATTGAACTTAAATCTGGATCATTACTTAATATAAAACCTAAAATAAATGTGAAACACAAAATAACGGTTCCATATATAATCAATCTCTTTCCTACTGTTCTTAATCGATTACAATTCTCTTTCGTAAATACATGCTCTTTTGAAAAATTAAAAATCACTTTTCTAAATACTAATAATAAATACATAAGGTATCCCATTAACCCTAAAACTATAAATGACAAAAAATAATAATATCCATCATTCCAATTATCTGGTAAACTCATTTTAAAAACTTTCGATTTCACTCCTCCAAATATTGTATAGTGAATTACCTTATATGTTTTCTCAAAAAAGTTAATCCCAACACTAATCACCAATAGCGTACAAAACAATTTTAAAACACTTAATACTTTTTTCATTTCTTTTTATGCTTGATTAATTCTGATACAAATATATAAAAATTATTGAAAAACAATAATTTTTTACTTTTTATTGATAATTAAAGTTTCCTTATTTTTGCTGTATGCTTAAGAAATTAAAAATTGACGGTATTGATAAAATTATTATCAAGCGACTAGTAAAGGATGCTCGAACACCTATTTTAAGTATTGCTAGAGAGGTAGGAATATCGGGTGCTGCAATACATCAACGATTACGAAAATTAGACAGTTCTGATTTAATTGATGGTTATAAAATGGTTTTAAATCCAAAAGCTTTAGGATATACCACAACCGCTTTTGTGGGGGTATTTTTGGAAGCTTCTAGTCAATATTCTTCAGCTATTAAACGATTAAAAGATATCCCTGAAGTTGTAGAGAGTCATTATACAACGGGTAACTATGCTATTTTCATTAAAATACTATGTAAAAACAATGAAGATTTAATGCATTTGTTAAATAAAGATATTCAAACTATAAAAGGGGTTTCCAGAACAGAAACTTTTATATCTTTAGACCAACAAATAGACCGACAAATAAAAATTTAAAAACCCCGAATGAACGATTTTATTTTTTACTTTAAAATGGGCTTGTTTCATGTATTAGACATCAAAGCCTATGATCATATTTTATTTCTAATAGTACTTGCTGTTGTATATCAGTTTAAGCAGTGGAAAAAAGTTTTATGGCTTATTACATTGTTTACTATTGGGCACTCAATCACTTTAGCACTATCTGCTTATGGAATACTAAATGTTAGAGCCGATTTAATTGAGTTTTTAATACCTTTAACTATATTCATTACTGGATTAATGAATGTACTTACTGCTAAAAAAGCATCTGTAGGAAAAGAAAATCAAAACTTATTTTTCGCTCTATTCTTTGGTTTAATTCACGGATTAGGTTTTTCTAACTATTTTAAAATGATGATTGGAAAAACTTCTGACAAATTAGTTCCTTTATTAGAATTTGCATTAGGTGTAGAAGCAGCTCAAATTATTATTGTATTGCTTATTTTATTAGTAGGATCTTTAGTGCAATCTGTATTTGGAGTAAACCGTCGCGACTGGATTTTAGTTGTATCATCTATTGTAATTGGTTTTGCTTTTCAAATGATGATCAACCGTGTTTTTTGGTAAAAAATTAACGTCTAAACATCTTAATTCTAATTATATTAGCATTTAACATAACTACCTAAACTACTCTTGAATAAAAAACAATTAAAATACGATAAGGCTTATTTAAAAATGGCTAGAGAATGGGGTAAATTATCTCATTGTAAACGAAAACAAGTTGGTGCCCTTATTGTAAAAGACCGTATGATTATTTCCGATGGATACAACGGAACTCCTTCAGGTTTTGAAAACTATTGTGAAGATGAGGAAGGATATACTAAATGGTATGTATTACATGCAGAAGCAAATGCTATTTTAAAAGTAGCAGCATCTACACAATCGTGCAAAGATGCTACATTATATATTACACTTTCTCCATGTCAACAATGTAGTAAATTAATTCATCAAGCAGGAATTAAACGGGTAGTATACGCAGAAGCATATAAAGATTGTTCTGGTATAGATTTTTTAGAAAAAGCTGGTGTTGAATTGACTTATTTACCTTATGAATAAAAATAACTTACCTATATATTTATCAATAGCTGTTGTTTTCGGTATTCTTATCGGAACTTTTTTTAACCAAGGAAACTCTAGTGGTTTAATTGGAAAAAACACTGCTAATGAAAGAAAAATTAAACGTCTTATTGATTATATAGATAATGATTATGTAGACAATGTAAATACTGATGAATTATTAGATGGTGCAATTACTGAAATGCTTGGTAAGTTAGATCCGCATTCTGTTTATATCCCAAAAGAAAATCTTCAATTAGTTACCGAAAACATGCAAGGTAACTTTGTTGGAATTGGTGTTCAGTTTAGAATGATTGGTGATACCATTACCGTTATTTCTCCAATAAAAGGTGGACCTAGTATTAAGAAAGGAATTAAAGCTGGTGATAGAATTTTGTTAGCAAATAAAGATACTCTTTATGGAAAAAGGCTTCAAACTTCTCAAATAATGAAGGCTTTAAAAGGTAAACCTAACACTAAAGTAGACATACAAGTTTACAGAAAAACAAACGATAGTCTTTTTGATGTAACTATTAATAGAGGAAAAGTAAATATTAAAAGTGTTGATGTAGCTTATATGCTAAACGATAGCATTGGCTACATAAAGTTAGATCGTTTTGCTCGAAATACTTATAAAGAATTCAAAAACTCTTTAGACAATCTTTTGGAAGAAGGGATGACCGACTTAGTTCTTGATCTTCGCGGAAATGGTGGTGGTTTTATTGATATAGCTAATAGTATTGTTGATGAATTTTTAGAGGATCAAAAATTAATTGTTTTCACTAAAAATAACAAAGGTGATGTTGTTGAGTCTTTTGCTACCGAAAAAGGAGATTTTGAAAAAGGCGGTTTATATGTTTTAATTGACGAAAACTCTGCCTCTGCTTCTGAAATTGTAGCTGGTGCTTTACAAGATAATGACAAAGGTATTATTATTGGACGTCGTTCTTTTGGAAAAGGATTGGTACAACAGGAAATGGATTTAGGTGATGGGTCAGCTGTTAGACTAACTACCGCTAGATATTATACTCCTACTGGACGCTCAATTCAGAAACCTTATAAAAAAGAAAATACAACCTCTTCTTACGATAGCGATATTAGAAACCGTTACTCAAACGGAGAACTTTTTAATAGAGATAGTATCAAAACAATAGACAGTTTAAAATTTACAACTCCTAAAGGAAAAACAGTTTATGGTGGTGGTGGAATTATACCAGATCATTTTGTTGCCGTAGATACAACATCTTATATACCAACTATATTTTTTAGATCATTAAACAACTACGCATTTAACTATGTAGATAACAATCGTAAAAAACTTGCTGAGATTACGGTTGAAGATTTTATAAAGAATTTTGATAAGGACAATACTATTTCTAATCAGTTTTTATCTAAATTCAAAGACTATCGATTATCACAAAGAACAAAAAAACAACTAAAAGAAAATCTTAAAACATTAATAGCTCGAGAACTCTTTAGCGACGAAGGTTTATACAAAGTAAACCAACCAAACGACAAAATGCTTCAAAAAGTTTTTGAACTAGAATCTCAATAAAAACAAGGCCTCGTAAATTTACGAGGCTTTTTTTTATAAAAAATTTAATATCACATGTAACCTTTCTGTAAATTGATGGTTTTTAATATAGAAACTAATCAAAACCAACACATTGAAACATCTAACTGATGAAGATTTAATGCTAGCAGTAGCTAAAGGAGATTTAGATACTATGTCGATTTTATTCGACAGATACCATGTGCGTATCTATAACTTCTTTAATAAGATGATTCAGAATAAAATGGTTAGTGAAGATTTAACTCAAGATGTTTTTATCAAAGTTTTAAAATATAGAACATCTTATAAAAATGGAAATTTTGCTTCTTGGATATACACGATAGCTAGAAACATTTTTTCAACATATTATCAAAAACAGAAAAAAGAGAGAACTAATATTATTGAAGACGATAAACTTAACTCAGAGTTAATTGAATCATCAACAAATAATAAAGAAGAAATAGAACATTTAAAAGTAGCCTTATTACAACTAAATAATTCAGATAGAGAATTAATTGTAATGCATCGCTACCAAGGAATAAAATACGAGCAAATTGCTGAAATAATAGGAAGTTCAGAAAATGCCGTAAAGGTGAAAGTGCATAGGGCATTAAAAAAACTAAAGAATATTTATTTTCAAACAGTAGGTAATGAAGTGTAACGATATAGAAAATAAACTAATAGATTATATTGAGAAGGATCTTACCAAAGAAGAATCTTTAATAGTCGAAAAACATATTGAAAGTTGTATTGCTTGTCAAAAAGAAGTGAAAGAAATGAAGCTTTTTTTAGATGTAATTGATAATGATATAGAAGAAACACCTTCAAACAACTTAAAATTAAATTTTGAAACGTTTTTAAACAAAGAAAAAGAGCAAACTAAAGTTATACTAATGCAACCAAAAACAAATTGGAAATCGTATATCCGTGTTGCTGCTAGTATCCTTATAGTTGTTAGTGCTTTTTTGATAGGTAAATATCAATCTTCAATTAGCTCTAGTAACTTAACCTTTGCTGAGAAACAAAAAATAGAAAAAGAAAATCAGGTATTGGCTTTATTAGAAAACCAATCAGCAAGTAAACGAATTTTAGCAGTAAGTAATGCTGAAAAATTCACAACAAACGACATAAAAATAATTGATGCCCTTATAAATAAACTATTCAATGATGAGAACGTAAATGTACGTTTGGCTGCAGCAGAAGTGCTTTCTAAATTCTCATCACTAGAAAAAGTAAAAGCTGCATTAATCAAATCGCTAGAAACAGAAAAAGTACCATCAATGCAAATTGAATTAATTCAAATCTTAGGAAATATACAAGAAAAAAGAGCGCTCGAACCTATGAAAGAATTATTAGAAAAAGAAGAAACACCAAATTACGTAAAACAAGAAATTCAGTATAACATACCTAATTTACTGTAAAAACATACAAGAATCATGAAAAAAATCATTTTAATATTATTATTAATTAGCGGTGTTGTAACTGCTCAAAACAAAGAATTTAAACATTCTTTATCAGGAATTAAAAAAGTACGAATAGAAACAAATACTACAACAAAAGTTACTGTAGGCAGTTCCAATTCTTTAGTACTCAAAAACTACAAACATTCTCATAACGATTGTAACAATTGCGATCATGATGATGATCATGATAATAGGTTTCCTTATAACAGCAATAGCTTTATTAAAACTAAAAAAGATAAAAGAAAAGGTTTAACAGCAATTTACCCTGGAGGTAAAGACAATACAAATGGTTATGGTTTTTCTATAGAGAAAGAAGGTGATATACTTTATGTTAGAGATTTAAAATCTCACTTTCAACGTAGTGGTATTCATTTGGAACTTCCTAAAAGCATAGACATTTCTGTTGACACAGGTAACTTAGGAAGTTTAGATATAGAAGGTTTTACTTCTGAAGTTGAAGCTAATACCAATGTAGGGAGAATTACTATGATGGATGTTACAGGACCTATAACCGCACACTCTACTGTTGGGCCAATAAATATTGAATTTTCTAAAGTTAGTCAATCATCACCTATTACAGTGAGCTCCTCTACTAGTGAAATAGATGTTGCTATCCCCTCTAACACAAAAGCAAATCTTGAATTAAGAACCAACGGAACTGTTTATACTAATTTCGATATTGAAATTCCAACTAAAAAAGGAATGAAAAATGTAAGTGGAGCTAAAAGTATCGTAAGTACTATTAATAATGGAGGCGTAAAGATTAAGCTGAAGTCGTCTATGGGAAACATTTACTTACGCAAAAAATAACCTAACACACAACAACATAAAACTATAATAATGAAAAGATTACTCTTATTCATAGGATTACTATTGACTTTTGGTAACCTAGCAGCACAAAAAAAAGTAACTAAAACTAAAAATACATCAGGAATTAACGAAGTATATATTCATGCAAAATTTGCTAAAGATATAAAAATCAAAAACTGGTCTAAAAATGAAATTTCAGTACAAGCTACAGTAAATATAAACGACAACAAGGACAATGATTTTTTTAGCTTAAAAGAAGATAAAATAGGGACTACCTATACCATAAAATCAAACTATGGTGATTTATTCAACAAACAAAAAAAGCATACAGTTGTATATAATGCAGGAGATTGTAAGAATTGTAAACACTGCTCTTACCATAGTGACATGAAAATAAATTATGTTATTTATGTTCCTAAGAATATACAATTAAAAATAAAGAGTATTTCTGGAGACGTTAATGCTCTAGCTTATAATGGCAAATTGACTTTAGACTTGGTTAGCGGAAACATTACTATAAAAAAACATTCTAAGTCTATGAATTTAAAAACTGTGAGTGGTGATATAGACATTGCTATTTCAGATGCTAAATTTAAAGCACAAACTTTAACAGGTACTGTTTACTCTAACCTAGATATCGATTTTGATAAAAACAGAAAGAGATCATACGGAAACCAAAAGATATACGGAACTGTAAAAAACGGAAAAGCTTCGTTACAGTTAAAAACTGTGAGTGGTGATATATTTTTACGTAAAATATAACTCACCTTACAAAAACAAAACATTCACTCAATACTTCTTTTAAAGATATTTTTCTTGAAAGAAGTATTTTTTTTTACACAAAAGACAACCTTTGTATAAAAAAGGATGTCTTATTTATATATTTACAAATAATAAAAATAGCTAACTAAAAACTCTATTCACTATGAAAAAAAATCTTTTATTACTTCTTTCTATCTGCTTTATCATTGTTTCTTGTCAAAAAGAAAAACAACATAACGGGCATCCTGTAATTAACGCAAATTCTACAGGTACAAAATATAAAATTGCAGAAAATTGGTATGAAGGATGGTGGTCCATAGCACCACAAGTAAAACACGACACATTAAAAGTCTTATGTTACTCAAACCCAGAAAAGTTTATTTTTAAAACAGATATTGATAGCATATCCTTTGATGTATCAGTTGGTAAATCTTACGATTTTTATGTAAATCTTAAAGATTCTACTTATGCACATACTATTATTACTGGAATTGATTTCCCCAGAGATAAAATAAAGTACGCCACAACACCTCAGAACACAACCTTTAACATCTTATACGAAGAAAATAAAGGAAACTCATACTTGTCTGAATTAGCGGCTAAATATCCTGTTCAGGAATTTAAAAAAGATATTACTGATACTGAAAAATTACTACAAATATTAGACTGGACTAATTCTAGATGGAAACATAATGGAAATAATTCTCCAAGTAAATCTGATCCTATTACAATTTTAGATGAAGCAAAAGCTGGTGGGAATTTTCCTTGTTTTGCTTATGCTATAGTTCTAAAAGCACAATTAGAAAATGCTGGATTTAAATCTAGAACCATTTATTTAAAAACAAAAGATGCTGAAACAAGAAAATCATCTCCTGGTCATGTTGCTACTGAAGTATATGTTAACAGTTTAAACAAATGGGTCTTTCTAGATGGGCAATTTAATATTATGCCTTCCCTTAACAATACCCCTTTAAATGCCGTTGAATTTCAAGATGCTCTAACAAATAACTACAAAGACTTAAAACTAAAAAGTTTAAAAAAGGTTTCTAAAAGACAATATGCTGAATTTGTATACGACTATCTGTATTATTTAGATACTAGTTTAGATCACAGAACTAGAATAGGTTCTAATATTGAAGCACATAAAATTAAAGATAAAACAAGTATAATGCTTGCTCCAATTGGCGCACCAAATCTTACAAAAGTTAACTTTTGGGACTTGACAATAGATTATTGTTTATATACTAACTCACTAAACGATTTTTACGCTAAACCACAATAAATCAATTGTTTTAATAATTTTCAATTAAATTAGTAACTCTAAGTTATAAAAAAAATTAAAGAAGTGTCCTCTTTACATTTCTGGTATACGTCTTAATAGTAAATAATTTAAAACTTTAATTTATGAAAAATTTTATGATGATTTTTATCGGTAAAGAATATATCGATTTAGGACTTTCAGAAGAAGATGTACAAGCAAGAATGGAAAAATGGTTTGCTTGGAGTAACAAAATGGAACAAGCTGGAATTTTACGTGGAGGTGAAGCTTTGACTCCACAAATAAGACGTGTTGTTGGGAAAAACAGAACAATTACTGACTTAACCTCAGCAGATGTAAAAGAAGTTGTTGGTGGATATTTTTTAGTTGAAGCTAAAGATTTTAACGAAGTGCAAGAAATTGCACAAGATTTTCCTGATTATGACTTAGGGAATACTGTAGAAATTCGTGAAATTATGGTATTTGACAAATAATGAAAGACACTCAAATAGATCATCTTTTCCGCCATCATAGCGGAAAGATGATTTCTGTTTTAACTCGAATTTTTGGGCTTTCTAATTTAGAAATCATTGAAGATGCTATTCAAGATACTTTTTTAAAAGCAAGTAGTAGTTGGCAAAATAAACAACCTGAAAATCCTGAAGCTTGGTTAACTCAAGCTGCTAAAAATAGAGTACTTGATATTTTCAGAAAACTTAAAACTGAACAAAAACACCTGCCTGAAATTAAAAGTGGGATTGAAGTTATAAGTATTAACGAATTATTCTTAGACACTGAAATTGAAGATGCTCAGTTACGAATGATTTTTACTGCCTGTCACCCAAACTTAGCTCCAAAAGACAGAATTACCTTTGCTTTAAAAACAATTTCCGGTTTTAGTATAAAAGAAATAGCTTCTGCTTTACTCACTAAAGAAGAAACAATTAAAAAGCGTTTATTAAGAGCTAGAAAGACAATAAAAAAAACAAAACTTGAATTTAAAATCCCTCAAGGCAATGAGCTTCCTCATCGTATAGAAAGTGTTTTAGAGGTTCTATATCTAATCTTTAACGAAGGTTTTCATTCAAATAAAAAAGAAATTTTAATACAAAAAGAGTTATGTGGAGAAGCTATGCGTTTATGCAAAAGCTTATTGAAAAATAAACACACTAATATTTCTGCAAGTTATGCCTTATTTGGTTTGATGTGTTTTCATGCTGCTCGTTTAGATGCTAAAATAAACACAGAAAATGAATTATTAGATTTAAGAGAACAAGATAGAAACAAATGGTCTTTTCCCTTAATTCAATTAGGCAACGCTATGATGAACAAAGCCGTAGAGGGCAATATATTCTCTTCTTATCATTACGAAGCTGCTATAGCTGCTGAACATATCAAAGCTCCAAGCTTTAAACAAACTAATTGGGATAAAATACTACAATGGTATCAATGCTTACACAAACTACAACCCAATCCTTCTCATTTACTCACTATGGCTGTTGTTTGTTTACAAAACAAAAACTACATAAAAGCTAACTATTATTTTGAGCAATTACAACCTGACATTCTAGAACAACGTTCTTATTTATTTTACGGTGCTAAAGCAGATTACTTTTTTGCAATAAATAACAAAGAAGAAGCTATCAAAAACATTGACTTAGCTATTGAAAAGGTTACCAATAAATTCGAAAAAGAATATTTAAAAAAGAAGAAAATTACTTTTAAAAACTAATTTTAACTTAAGTTGTTTTTGCTTTTTTTAAAAAGACAAATTAGTTTTCAATTCTAAAAATTAAACAATGAACAACAATCATATAAATTACATTGAATTTAAAGCTAAAAACATTGAAAAAATCAAACAATTTTATTCACAAGCTTTTAATTGGACTTTTACTGATTACGGCCCAAGCTATACTGCTTTTTCTAGTAGTGGATTAGAAGGTGGTTTTGAAAAAACTGATCAAAAAATAAACAATGGAGCTTTAGTAGTTTTATACAATGAAAACCTAGAAGAAATCAAACAACACATTATCGAATTAGACGGAATCATTTCTAAAGAAATATTTTCTTTTCCTGGAGGAAAAAGATTTCATTTTATAGATCCTTCTGGAAACGAACTTGCCATTTGGTCTGACAAATAAAACCTAATTAGATTCCTTTTGTAACTCTTTTTTGTTGATACACCTCAGCAATAGTTGGATTTTCGGGACATGATTTTATTTGTTCAAATTCATCTCCCGATTTTACCTTACCAGTTTCTAATATTTTAAAGTAAATTCCTGGAAAATCCTGTTTCCAAAACTGTTTTACGATTTTCATTTTGTTATCCCATCCTTAGTTGCTTTGAATAATTACTGCCAAACTATTTTAATATGATTTATCTAGAAAGCAACTTTTAAATTCTAAAAAATGAATTAGTATTTTCGCGGCTTGTTAAGACTTATTTTTATAAATTAAAATATTAATTATGAAAAAAATATTATTTATTCTCATTACAATTATAATATCCAATTCAGGATATACACAAAATATAAAATACAAAACACCCAAAGCTATTACTACAGACTTAGTAAATCTTACCTTTAAGAAAGTAAAATCTACTAAGTCAAGTTATTTTATAAATTATGATATAAAAAACTTAGGTAATGGAATTCTTTTTCTTAACCGTAAAAACACTAGTGTTTTTGAAAACTCTGGAGAGGTTCGTGCCAGCAAAGGAGATTATAAAATTCTTCCTGGAAAAACCAAAACCATATATAATCAATTTAGAGTAAAATCGCCATTAAGAGCTAATGCTGATTTCTTTGACCTAAAAATAAATGGAATAAAATATGCTAAAAGCTCTAATAAAACTATTAAAGGAGGTTTAATAAAAGTAGAAGAAAAAATTGAAAAAGTTTTTGGGGGTTTTACTTTCAAAATTATTGAATATAACGTTTACACAGATAGACATTATATACAAATTAAATGCACATATAACGGAAAACAAACAACAATTGGTAAGCTTGATTTAACAAAAATTAAAGTAAATGGAGGAAATGCTAAAATTATAAAAAAAGGAGATGTTATTTTCCCTGGAAAATCTTATACTTTTTCAATAAATGTTACTCCTAAAGAAGCTAAATTAAATGTTGATTGTACAGATGCAATTAAAATTTTAGAGCTAAAAAAAATAGAACTAAATACTATTAAAATTGTAAATACTAACTATAAAGAAACCTCTAAAAAAGAAAACAAAAAAAACGATTCTGTTGTTAAAACTCAAAAGCCTTGCGAACTAAGTTATAGTAAATTTACTACTTTAAAAAACACTATAAAAAAACAAATGGATATTGGAAATAAAGCTGTTGAAACAGCTCAAAGTTTCTTAAAAAAAAATAAATGTATCACTACACTACAAGTAATTGAATTAATGGGGATTTTTAATTTAGATGGCTCTAAACTAGAGTTTGCAAAAATGGCATATAAATATACTTCTGATAAAGGTAAATATCATAAAGCAGTTGGAAAATTATCTTATGTTAAAAACAAAGAAGCTCTAGAAGAGTTTTTAAACCAATAATCATTATATAAATCTAGAAAAGTTACATTCCTTTTGTAACTCTTTTTTGTTGATACACCTCAGCAATAGTAGGATTTTCGGGACATGATTTTATTTGTTCAAATTCATCTCCCGATTTTACCTTACCAGTTTCTAATATTTTAAAGTAAATCCCTGGAAAATCCTGTTTCCAAAACTGTTTTACGATTTTCATATTATTAAACCGTACTCCAAGTTTCATGCAAGGTTGACGTGGTTTTGTCACTTCTATAATCACTTCACCTACTTTATAAGTATCTCCTACATGAATTTTAGATTCATCCAAATCATCAATAGTTAGATTTTCTCCAAACATTCCATATCGCCAATCTAAATCTGGGTAAAATTCTTTCCAATAAGCATAGTGTTTTTCTGAATAAGCATAAACTGCCTGCTCTATTCCTCCATGATGCACTCTATCGCAAACCGCATCTCCTCTAACATCTTCTATATCTAAAAAAATAGGTTCATCTATTGTAAATTTAAAAATACCAGTCGTTATCGACTTACCTTTCCAATCAATTTCTTTTCGTTCTCCTATGTTTGTAGATACTACCTTCATTTTTTTATTCTTTTAAAAAGCCCTGTAATACGTCAGCAATCTTTCTATTATCTGATAATTGTGGAATTTTATTTTGACCTCCAAATTTTCCTATAGACTTCATGTACTCGTGGAATCCACCTTTTTTTACTTTTCTAATTATTAAAGGTCGTAGCACTTTTCCTTCAATTAAATCAAAATAATATACATTTTGGGACTGCATTGATGCATCTATTTTGGAAGCTAGTTCTTCTAAATTATCAGGTTCATTTTCAAACTCAATAAACCATTCATGATATGGCAATCCACTTTCTGGATTTACTTGAGGTGCTACTGTAAATTCGCTAACATTTACATCTGTTCCTACTATGGCATCGTTTAAGGCTTTTTCCACTTCCTTACCTATAACGTGTTCTCCAAAAGCAGAAATAAAATGCTTAATACGCCCAGTTACTTTTATCCTATAAGGCTTTAATGAAGTAAACTCTACAGTATCTCCAATATTATATCCCCAAAGTCCTGCTGTAGTATTTAAAATAATTACATAATTTACTCCTAACTGTACATCTTTTAAAGAAATTCTAGTTGGATTTTCATCAAAAAATTCTGTTGCAGGTATAAACTCATAAAAAATACCTGAGTTTAACTGCAATAACATTCCTTTTTCTGTTTGAGTATCTTGATAAGCTATGAATCCTTCTGAAGCAGGATACAATTCTACATAATCAATCTTTTTTCCTATTAATGTTTCAAACTTATTCTTGTAAGGTTCAAAATTTACACCTCCGTAGATAAAAAAGTTAAAATTTGGAAAGATTTCAGAAATTGTTTTTCCTGTTTTATCTATCAATTTCTCAAAATACATTTGTACCCAAGAAGGTATACCACTTATTACCGTCATGTTTTCCGGTAAAGTCTCTTCTACTATTTTATTTACTTTAGTATCCCAATCTTCTATACAATTGGTTTCCCAACTTGGCAAACGGTTTTTTAATAAATAGTTAGGCACATAATGCGCAGCTATTCCGCTTAAACGCCCTAACTTTACCCCATTCATATCTTCTAGAACAGGACTTCCTTGTAAAAAAATCATTTTCCCATCTACAAAACTTGCATCATTTGTTTCAGCAATATAAAACAACAAGGCATTTCGTGCTGCTTTAATATGCGTAGGCATTGATTCTTTTGTTATAGGAATATATTTAGCTCCAGATGTTGTTCCAGATGTTTTTGCATAATACAATGGTTTTCCTTTCCATAACACATTCTCTTCTCCTTCCACCATTCTATCAACATAGCTTCTTAAGCCTTCATAATCGTTTACAGGTACACGTTTTTTAAAATCTTCATAATTATTGATAGAAATAAAATCATGGTCCTGTCCAAAAGCAGTTTTACAACCTTCAGTTACTAGATATTTAAAAACTTTTTCTTGTGTTTCATGAGGTTTATTAGCCCACTTATACACTCTTTTTCGAATCTGTTTTGCAAATGGAATTGCTATTCTTGATTTAATACTCATTTACTGAAAATCTATATAATTTGTTGGATCTACCGGAAATCCATTGCTCCATAACTCGAAATGTAAATGCGGACCTGTAGTTAACTCTCCTGTTGAACCTACACTAGCTATTACTTCTCCTGATTTTACAATATCTCCTTGCTGCTTTAACAATGCTCCGTTATGCTTATAAACCGATATGAATTCATTAGGATGTTGAATTGTTATTACATAACCTGTTTCTGCAGTCCACTCCGATAAAATAACTGTCCCATCTGCAATTGCTTTTACCGGTGTTCCTGTTTGTGCTACAATATCTATTGCATAATGTTTATCGTCTCTATTAAATTTTTGAGACACATTCCCTGTTAAGGGAGAGAAGAATACAATTTTTGCTCTACCTTCTGCACCTTCTGAAAGAGGAAATCGATCTTTTCCTTCAACTTTGTCTCTAAATTGTAAATCTTGTTCTGTAGGTCCTAATTTACTTTCATCAACTACAATGTTTTGAGCTACATCTTTAATTGAATCTACCTTTTCTGGTTCTATTTCCCCAGTAAAAACAGGTTTTAAAGCTTTAGTGTAACGTTCTAATATAGCTAGTTTTTTTTGTAAAGAATCTGACTTATAAGTTGCCCTTGCAGCTTCTTTTTTTAAGCTTGTTGATGAATATCCTGGTATGTATTCTCTTAAACCTGTAAAGGCTATTAATATAGAAGTTAATACAATTAAAACTATTGAAAATACTCCCCCAAAAACAAATACATTAAGACGTGATAATTTTAATGAAAATTTTTCTTGAAATGTATCTTCATTTAAAATTACCAATCGATATTTATCAATTAGTTTTTGTTTAAGCTTTCGCTTTTTTTGAATTTTTGTCACTTTTAATACTAGTTTGAAATTCAAATATACAACGAAAAAATTGTGTAACTATTTTTTCACTCAATTACACAATATGTTAAAAATAGAAGTCTTATAAATCAAACAAATACGAGATAGAGAAATTAAAAAAACTTGTTGTATTTAAACTCGTTTCTCCTTCTAAGGCTGTGGGAAAGTTAAACGTATAACCTAACTCAAAATCAACATTACCTGTACTATATTGTAAAGGTATTTGTAGCTGTGTATTGATTAATCCAAAATCATTATTTTGAACAAACCTAGTAAACTGCATACCTCTAATAGTAAAAGTTTGTGACAATTGAATTGTTTGTTGAGCTAATACTACGTTAAGCTGCGGTTGCAATTTTAAATTATGACGTTTCTTTTTTATTAAATTAAGAACCCCATATGTAGAAGAAACTATTTGAAATGAATTATCGCTTCCAAACAAATAAGTTGTCGACACTTCCGTTCCAAAGGTTTTCTTTTTATTATCTATTTCTACTCCTAATGATAATGCATTTTTAAAAGGGTTGTTTTCTGAGGTATCTGAATAAAAATATCTATCGTATGAAACTGACCATCGATATTGTTTATTTTTTCCGAAACCTTTACCATAACCTATAGTAGCTGATGTATAATCCCACTCTGGTGTAAACTTGTCATAATAAACTCCTGCTAAACCAATAAATAAACCATTTGAATGAATATAGGTTATTTGTGGACTTATATTAAACTGATCTGTTCCAATATCTCTTCCTGAAAAATACGTTTTGTTATTATACTCTACCGATAAATGAAGAAATTGAAGCTCTGTTACCGATTTTAAAAATTCTTCTTCACTTTCCTCCTCTAAAATACTATCTATTATTTCATCTTCTTCTAAAAGCTGAACATCTTCTGATTCTTCAGAAGAGTTTTGACTATAAGTACTGATGATACTTAAAAATAAAGAAAAAAGTAAAAATGTTTTTTTCATATATGCTCTAAAAATACAAAAAAGTGGTTGATAAGATCAACCACTATAATCAAATACACTACAAAAATTTCTATCTTCTCCTTCTATTCTGCATTCTGTTTCTAATATTTTTTTTAACTCGTTTTTTAGAATCTTTATTTTTAAACCGTGTTTTTAGCTGCGCTTTTTGCGATTTAGTAAGTGTGTTTCTAAACTTAGCTTTTACTTGTTTTACACTCTTAGTATTTTGTGCTACTAATTTTTTTTGAGATGATGTTAATGATCTCTTTAAAGCTTGTTGCCTTTCTTGCTTAGTTAAAGCCTGATTTTTTAATATAGCCTTTTGACTAGGAGTAAGCGTAGCTTTAAATGCTTCTCTATTTTTTTTTATTAGTTCTTTTTGGGTTTTTAATAATTGTTTTTGCTCTTTAGAAAGATTTAACTTTTCTATTGAGTTCTGACCTACCACATTTGAAACACCTAATAAAAGCGAAAATATAATTGCTAATATGATTTGTATCGGTTTCATCTTTATTCTTATTAATACTATTCTTTAGACCTTTTATTTCTTAAAAAGTTTTAATCTTACTCAGAAAAAATTTCATCTGTTAGTAATTCGTCATTTACATAATCTTCTAGTAGCTTATCAACATCTGCTTCTTCTGTTACTAATGACGCTATTAAAATATCACTTTCTTCATCACTACTTGTTCCGATAGGATTATACACAGCTAAAGTAAATAACAATGTCACAACCGCCACAGCTGACCAAATAGATATTTTTTTATACAAAGAAACTACTTTTCCTTTTTTCTCTAAAACCGTTTGTTCTAAAATAGACTGTTTAGATTTTGAAAAATAGTCCGACGGTATATCTAAACCTAAATCGGATTTATGTTTTCTTTGTGTATTCATATCAAAAGTATTTCGAATGTTAAAGTTATCATTTTGTGTGCTCATAACAAACTATGCTTTAATTTTTTCTATATACGACATTTTAGTTATGTTGCTTTCTATATACTTTACAGCTCCATAATAATGTGTTTTTACTGTTCCTTCTTTGATATTTAAAATATTTGAAATTTCTCTAAACTTTAAATTATCGTAATATTTCATATAAAATACCTTTTTTTGATTTTCGGGCAATTGACTTAATACCGTTTGCAATTTTAATTGTGCTTCATCTCCATCAAAAAAGATATCATCTTTTAAATCTCCTAAAAACTTATCACTCACATCTTGAAGCGAAGAAAAAGTTTTCTTCTTTTCTTTCTCTATAAAACGCATAGACTCGTTATATGCTATTTTATACATCCAAGTATGAAGTGAACTTTGCTGCTTAAAATTCGCTAAACTTTTATACACTCTTACAAATGTATTTTGCAACACATCATCAGCGTTTTCGTGAGTTCCTACTAATTTTCGAATATGCCAATACAAACGCTCTTGATATAAATCTAATAATTTAGAAAACGCTCGATCTTTATATTTCTTGCTAGTTAATTGATTTATAAAATCAGCTTCGTTCATTGGTTTTTAATAGTCTTGTTTCTTAGTTAGACCTCTAAAGTTTTAAAAAGTTTAGAATTTTCTTATTTTTTTTTAAATTACTAAAAATGAATGGCATAAAAAAACCAGCTCTGTGAGCTGGTTCTTCCCTTAATTAATAAAAACTTACTTCTTTTTCTTATTCAATTTCAAAGTAATCTCTTTAGTATCTCCATTTGTATCTGTTAGTGTTGCTAAATTATCGCAAGAACCATCTCCAAAATCTAATGTAGCAGTTTCTCCATCTCTAGAAAGTTCAATAACTCCACTCACAATATACTTGCAAGCCCATTCTCTTCTTAAATTGGTAGTAATTGTTGCTGTTTTTACAACACCATTTTTATTTATAGATTCCCAGCTCCCTGATATTGAATACACATCATCACCTCTATCATCAGTATCTGCTCCTTCTATTTTCTCTTTTACCTTTGTGCCTTTTTTGATAATTTCAACTCCTGACTCTAAAGTAATTTTAATATCAATAGTAAAAGTTGCTTCTGGATTTCCATTTGAATTTTCTTTTACCTTTACTATAGATTTTCCTCCTTCAACACTATTTCCTTCTACTGAAAAGTTTTCAAAAGTCACTGACTTTGAAAAGCTACTATCAGTTTTAACATACTCTATAATTATTTTACCAGCAAACTCTCTTCCTCTCTTACCTTCACATCCATCTCCAAAATCTAAGGTTACAATTTTTCCTGTTGCTGTTTCTTCTGAAGTTCTTACAACACAACTTGGGTGATTAGAAGAAGGTGTTGCACTTTTACTTTCAAATCCACTTTCTATTCCATCATCTTCAATTACCTCATCAATCTCTGTAGAAATATCATCTGCTAAAACTACATTTAAAGCTTCTTCTGTTGTTACTCCATCTGCTTCTATATCTATACCATCATTAGATTCACAAGATGCAAATAACAATAATCCAGCAATAAAAAGTCCGCTTAATTTTCTTTGTACATTACTTAAAGTCATAATTACTAATTTTAAAAGTTAATCAGTTCTTTGACCTAAGTATTTTTAAAAAGTTTTAAAAAAAAATTATTTTTTATAAAAATTCATCTCATCAACATAAGTCCAAACTTCAGTAGAAAGAAGTGGTTTCATGTTCTTTTTAGCTTTGATTCCATTTCGAATCATTGTTGATGATATTTGTACAATAGGCGCGTCAACTCTATGAATTTTTGAGTTTTCTAAAAATTCATTTTCAACGATACCTTCTGATATTCTTGGGTACACATAAATATTATAATCATCTAAAATTGCTTCATAATTTTTCCATTTATGAAAGCTTTTTAAATTATCCTCTCCCATAATTAGGTTAAAATTATAATCTGGATATTTCTCTGTTATGTGCGCTAAAGTATTTATAGTATAATTAGGTTGTGGCAAATTAAACTCTATATCAGACGGTTTTATTTTATCATACTCTTTGGTTGCTAAATACACCATCTCTAACCTATGATGATTATCTAACAAAGAGCTTTTCTTTTTAAATGGATTGTGCGGAGTAACCACCATCCAAATTTCGTCCAAATCAGAGTTTTCAACCATATGATTTGCTATAATCAAATGACCAATATGAATAGGATTGAATGTCCCAAAATATAATCCGATATTTTTCATACCTAAAACCTACTCCTTTTGACTAGCTTTATCTATACCTAAAAATTCATCAACTAAATCTTCGGCTTCTTGCAAGGCTACTTTTAAATCGTAGTTTTTAATAATTTTATCAAACATTGGTGCTGTTGCCAACTCTATAGGAGCCTTGGCTATTCTTGAAGCTATTTTTTCTTCGCTTTCTTCACCTCTACTTTTTAAACGTCTTAATAACTCATTAATATCTGGTGGCTTTACAAATACAGCTAATGTTTCTTCTGGAAATTTTTCTTTAATACGTAAACCTCCTCTTACATCAATATCGAAAATCACATGCTTCCCTAAAGCCCAAATACGTTCTATCTCAGTTTTTAAAGTACCATAGAAGTTGTTCATATAAACCTCTTCCCATTCTAAAAACTCTTCGTTCTTTATTTTTTGCTTAAAGTCTTTTGCTGAAATAAAATAATAATCTTCTCCATCAACTTCATTACTTCTTGGATCTCTTGACGTTGCTGAAATAGAGAATTCTAATCCAAATCTTTCTTGCTTTAATAAATGACGTACAATTGTTGTTTTTCCTGATCCTGATGGCGCTGAAAACACAAATAATTTCCCTTTAAATTCTTTAGTCATTTCTATAAAACGTTTAATATTTGTTCTTTAATTTTTTCTAACTCGTCTTTCATTTGAATTACCAATTTTTGCATTGGAGCAAAATTTGCTTTAGACCCTGTAGTATTTATCTCTCTTCCTATTTCTTGAATAATAAATCCTAATTTTTTACCATTAGAATCTGGTGTTGCTAATTGTTCCAAGAAATACTCTAAATGATTTGCTAAACGAACTTTCTCTTCGTTTATATCTAATTTTTCTAAATAATAAATTAATTCTTGTTCAAATCGATTTTCATCAATTTCAACTTTTAATTCTGTTAATGCTTTTTGTAAACGCTCTTTAACGTGTTCTATTCTATCTCCATCTAGCTTTTTAATTTCTTCTAAAGCTAACTGAATATTAGCTATTCTTACTTTAAAATCTTCTTCTAAAGATTTAGCTTCATCTTTACGATATTGAATAATTTCTTTTAACGCTTCATCAATATGAATATCTATCTGATTCCACTCTTCTTCATCTAACTCTTCTCTCTCTGTTTTTAAAGCATCTGGCATTCTTACTGCCATCTTTAAAAGTTCAATATCATCAGAAGAACCTGCTTGAGTTACATTTCTTAATTGTTGTATATATTCTCTTACAACAGCATTATTTACAGTTGTTGAAGTTTCATCTGCAGTCATTTCTACATAAATAGAGAAATCTACTTTACCTCTTACTAAATTGCTCGCTAATTTTTTTCGAACAGATAATTCTTTTTCCTTATAATAAGATGGAATTCTAGTATTTAAATCTAAATTCTTACTATTTAGAGATTTAATCTCAATGGTTACTTTCTTAGATGGTAAATGTAGTACGGATTTTCCATAACCCGTCATAGACTGTATCATATCTCTAATTTAATAAACCGCAAATATACATTTATTTATTTTTTACAACCACTTGTTTAGCAACCAAAAAGGCTTTTAAATATTATCTTTCTCAGGTTTTAAATTTTATATCCTAAACACCAATATAAAAATCAATTACTTAAAATGGTTAATCATAAAAATAAAAAAAGTACTGCTAACACAGTACTTCTTTCTTTGGTTGATTAACTCTTGATTAGTCCACTAAAGGTGGTATTCTTAATACTTGCCCTGGATAAATTTTATCAGGGTGCGTTAACATTGGTTTGTTTGCTTCAAAAATAACTGGATACTTCATTGCATTACCATAAAATTCTTTTGCAATTTTACTTAACGAATCTCCGCTTACTACTGTATGAAATTGCGCCATTGCTGCTTCTTCTACCTCTTCAACTTCTGCCACAGTCATATTATCTTCTACAGATGCAATTCCATTAGTATTCCCAACTACTAAGACCACTTTTTCCTTAGTTGCTAAATCTGATGCTTCACCAGATACAGTTGCTTTGTCTTCATCAACAGTAATTGATAAATTTTCAACAGACAACTCTAAAGTATTTACAGCATCTACTAATTTTGCAGCTTTTTCAGAAGCTTCTTCTTCTGTTGTTTTTCCAATACCAAATACTTTGGCACCAGCATTTTTAATAAATGAAAAAATTCCCATTCTTTTTGATTTTTTGTTAATTATTAATTTTTTGCTTGACCAATATACAATTTTTACGCCATTTTTTTTATGCTTTTTCAATTCAACCAAAAACGAATTTCTCAAAAAATATTTTTCAAAAAAAAAGCCATACAACTAAGTATGACTTTTTATATTTTGATTTAACTTTTTTATTCATCAAAAGAATTCCATCCTTGGGCTTTCAATTCCATTTCTTGATTTGCCCTTGTAACTAACTTCATTCCTTGATTTGCCTCTGTCATATGTCCTATAACAGAAAAATTAGGATTACCTTTTATTTTATCAAATTCTGATATTGGAACTGTAAATAACAATTCATAATCTTCTCCTCCACTTAAAGCAATCATAGTACTATCCATGTTAAATTCTTCTGAAGTAGATATTACCTGAGGATCTAATGGTAATTTATCTTCATAAATCTTACATCCTAATTTACTTTGTTTACATATATGCATAATCTCAGAAGAAAGTCCATCAGAAATATCAATCATAGCTGTTGGTTTTACCTCAAGCTCTTTTAACAACTCAGGTACATCTTTACGAGCTTCTGGCTTTAATTGACGTTCTATTAAATAAGTATAATTATCTAAATCAGGTTGATTTTGAGGATTTACCTGAAACACTTGCTTTTCTCTTTCTAAAACCTGTAAACCAAGATATGCTCCTCCTAAATCACCAGAGACAACTATTAAATCAGTTTCTTTAGCTCCATTTCTATAGACTACATCTTCTTTTTTTGCTGATCCTATTGCTGTAACAGAAATTAGCATTCCTTTAGTTGATGATGTTGTATCTCCTCCAATCAAATCTACTTTATAAGTATCGCATGCTAACTTTATACCTGCATATAATTCTTCTACAGCTTCTAATGGAAATCTATTAGAAATAGCTATTGACACAGTTATTTGCTCAGCCACTCCATTCATTGCATACACATCAGATAAGTTAACCATTACAGCTTTGTATCCCAAATGCTTTAAAGGCATATAACTCAAATCGAAATGTACGCCTTCAATAAGTAAATCAGTCGTTATTAACGTTTCTTTCCCCGCTTGACTTATAACTGCTGCATCATCTCCAATTCCTTTCTGAGTTGAAGAATTATATAACTTAAAATGCTCTGTTAAATGGTTAATTAATCCAAACTCTCCTAGCTTAGATAATGAAGTTCTCTCTTGATTTTTATCTTCTAACATACTGCAAAGATAACAACTAGTAGCTAAAAAAAACATTATAAATTAGCAACCTAATTTAAAATATTCATAGGGTTTAACAGTTTATAAATGTTTTATAATTAGTTAATTCTTTAATTTAGTGTTTTAAAAGCTCCCGATTATGATAAAATACAGAACTTTACTCAGCCTTATCTCATTCTCTTTTTTAATTTCTTGCTCTTCAGGTGACACACCTCCATCACAACCACAACCTGATCCTACTAATAAAGTAGAGTGTAAAGGTGGTAAAGCAGGTATTTTTCCTTGTAATGGATATGATTTACTTTTAAATATGCCTTTAAGCACATTTGATGCTGCAGAAGGTAATGATTCATGGGGTTGGACAGATACTACAACCAATAAAGAGTATGCAATTATATGTGTAAACAATGGAACTGCATTTGTAGATATTTCTGACACTGATAACCCTGTTTATTTAGGAAAATTACCAACGGCAACTTCTAACAGTTCTTGGCGAGATGTGAAAGTGTATAAAGACCATGCTTTTATTGTAAGTGAAGCTCCGAGTCATGGAATGCAAGTTTTTGATTTAACTCGATTACGAAACGTTACCAATGCACCAGCAACTTTTACAGCAGATACACATTTTACAGAATTTGGTAGTGCACACAACATGGTTATTAATGAAGACTCTGGTTATGCTTATCCTGTTGGAACAAGTAAAACAGGGACTTATAAAGGAGGTCCCTTATTCATAAACATACAAGATCCTAAAAACCCAAAAAGCGAAGGTGGATGGGGAATGGACAACTACAGTCATGATGCACAAGTTGTTACTTATAATGGCCCAGATACCGATTATACCGGAAAAGAAATTTTAATAGGAAGTAATGAAAATGAAGTAGTAATTGTAGACATTAGTGACAAAGCAAATCCAAAAAGCATATCAAAAATCTCTTACCCTAATGTAGGATACACACATCAAGGTTGGTTCACAGAAAATAAAAAACACTTTATTTTAGGAGATGAATTAGATGAGCAAAACTTTGGAAATAAAACAAGAACTATTGTTTTTGACTTTACCGATTTAGATAATCCGAAATTAGATTTCATATACACAGGTCCTACCAATGCTATAGATCATAATGGCTATGTAAAAAACAATACATTCTATTTAGCAAACTACACTTCTGGTGTTCGTTTTATAGATATTTCAAATATTAATAGTAAGACCATAACAGAGACAGCTTATTTTGATACTTATCCTGATAATGATGGAGCTAGTTTTAATGGTGTATGGAATGTATACCCTTATTTTAAAAGTGGAAAAATTTTGGTAAGTGATATTAATAGAGGTTTATTCATCATCAAAAAACAATAAATGCTAAAAAGACTTTCAATATTTTTTTTTATTACTCTTGCAATTGTAGGCTGTAGCAATGATGATGGTATTAGCTTATCTAACCCTATAAAAGCATTACAGGTAGACTTCATAAAAACTTATGGAGGAACTAGAAATGAAAGTGGAAGAAGTGTTATACAAACTTCAGATAACGGTTATGCTGTTTTAGGCTATACCCAAAGTATTGACGGAGATGTATCTACAACACAAACTAGTATCCAGTACGATTACTGGATTTTAAAATTTGATAAGGACGATAAATTACAATGGCAAAAAACCTATGGCGGCTCTAAGGATGACAGAGCTTACCAAATTATTGAAACAAACGATAAGGGATTCGCAATTATAGGTTATAGTAAAAGTAATGATGGAGATTTAACTAACAATGAAGGTTTTGAAGATGTTTGGATATTAAAATTAGACGCTACTGGAACTATTATTTGGAAAACTACAACTGGATTTTCTGGAACAGATCAAGGCTTTAGCTTAATTCAAACAAGTGATGGTGGTTATTTTGTTGGAAGTATTTTAGATGTAACAGCTTCAGGAGGTCAAGGAAATTCTAAATTTGCAGCAAAACATGCTGGAGGCGATTATTGGGGCATAAAACTAAACTCATCTGGTAATATTGAATGGCGAAAATACTTTGGTGGTCAAAATACAGATACTTGTTATGGTGTAGTAGAAACCACAGATGGTTATATAATGGTTGGATCATCAGATAGTATAGATGTCGATATCAAAAACAACAAAGGTTCATACGACTTTTGGATTGTTAAAATTGATAAAACTGGTAAACTCATTTGGGAAAAGTCTCTAGGAGGTGATCAAATTGATGAAGCAAGAGATATTGCTACAACAAATGATGGTAATTTCATTATCATTGGAGATACTCGAAGTAATAATAAAGATGTAACTCAAAATAATGGAGGTGCTGATGTTTGGGCTACTAAAATAGATCCTAAAGGAAATATAATTTGGCAAAAAAATTATGGAGGCTCTAGTTTTGACGTTGGTCGTTCTGTTCACAAAACATCAGATAATGGTTTTATTATCTCTGGAAGCTCAAGAAGCTCCGATAATGGAATTGTAAACAAAGGACAAAATGATGCCTGGATTCTTAAAATAGATTCTAACGGAAATCAACAATGGCAAAAAACAATTGGAGGTTCTGAAATAGATTTTTGTTACGATGCTGTAGAACTATCTAACGGAAATATTATCGCAGTAGGCGAAAGTAGTAGTAACAACCAAGATATACAAACAAACAAAGGTTTTTCAGACCTATTAATCATAAAATTAAAATAAAAAATGAAAAAATATTTAACCCTCTTTTTAAGCTTACTACTTTTATCTTGTAGTTCAGATAGTGATGAACCTATAAAAGAAGTTACCCTTAAGCTAAACTTTACGCAAAATTGGGATGGAACTGCTATTGAAAAATCAGATTTAAGTAGCTTTGAATTTACCAATAAAGCAGGGACTAAATTAACTATAGACAGATTAAGGTATTTAATTTCGAGAATAACTTTAACGGATGGAAATCAAAACGAAACAGTTTTTGATGGTTATAAACTAGTTGATGTTAGTAAAAGTGATGAATTAACTCATACTTTACCTCAAAAAATGTCTGAGGGATCTTATAAATTAGCCATTACATTTGGTTTTAATAATGACGATAATAAAGATGGTATTTATCAAGACTTGAACACAGCTTCTTGGGGAGTTCCAACAATGCTAGGAGGTGGTTATCACTTCATGCAAATGGACGGGAAATACATTAATAAAAGTGGCGCACAATCAAACTTTAATTATCATGCTATTAAAGCTGTAGATAACACTGACCCTACTAACTTAAAGTTTGAAGATACTTTTTTCACTGTAGAATTAGGTACAATTTTAATTACAAATAATGCTACTATAGAGATTAGAATGAATGTTGCTGAATGGTTTAAAAACCCTAATGAATGGGATTTAAATACACTAAACACTATGTTAATGCCTAATTTTGACGCCCAAAAATTAATGGCTGCTAATGGAAAAATTGGTGTCTTTAGCCTAGGTAACATTTCACAATAAGTTATTAATGGTAAAAAAAAGTATATATATCGTATTTCTTCTTCTTTTAATGAATTGTTCATCAAAAGGAGAAGACGTATATACTCCAGTACCAACTACTTTAAAAATACCTGAGCTCTTCCAACAAAAAATAATTCCTCCTGTTATACCTTCAAATAATCCATTAACAGAAGAAGGCATTGCACTAGGTAAAAAACTATTTTTTGATAAAATTTTATCCAAAGATAACACACAATCATGTGCAACATGTCATGACCCAAAGAGAGCTTTTACCGATGAAACTAGATTTAGTGATGGTGTTGATGGGAATTTAGGAACCCGTAATTCCATGCCTCTTTTTAATTTAGCATGGAATTTTGATGAACGTTTTGCTTGGGATGGAAAAGAATTAAGCTTGGAAAGACAAGCCTTAGAACCTGTTCGTAATCCTATAGAAATGCATAGTAAATGGACTGATGTAGCGCAAAGGATTCAAAACCATGCAGAGTACCCTACACTTTTTAAACAAGCTTTCGGAAATGTTAAAATAGACTCCACTTTAATAACCAAAGCTCTTGCTCAATTTGAAAGAACTTTAATTTCTGGAGACTCTAAATTCGACCAATTTTTATTAGGTAAAGCACAATTAACACCCGAAGAGAAAAATGGCTTTGAGGTGTTTATGGATGAAACTCGTGGAGATTGTTTTCATTGTCATGGAAGCAATAACAACCCTTTATGGACCGATAATAAATTTCATAATAATGGCTTGGATGCTACTTTTACAGATTTAGGTCTTGGTAAAGTTACTGGAGATCCAAATGACAATGGGAAATTTAGAACTCCTTCTATTAGAAACTTAAAATTTACTGCTCCTTATATGCATGATGGTAGATTTGCTACAATAGAAGAAGTAATTGAGCACTATTCAACAGGACTAAAAGCTTCTCCTACAATTGATCCTTTAATGAAAAAAGTGAATCAAGGTGGTGTAAATATTTCCAATAAAGACAAAGCTGATTTAAAAGCTTTTTTACTTACTCTTACAGACAATAACTTTGTCAATAATCCCGATTTTCAAGAATAATCGAGAAAATTAATAACTCTATTTAAAAACACAATGAAAGGTTGTGCAAATAAGTGAGACTTAAATTGTATATTTGCAAACTATTTAGAGTTAATCCACTTATACAATGATAAAAGTTTCAGACACAGCTAAAAAGAAAGTCATTGAACTAATGACAGACGACGGATTTAACGCTACAACCGATTTTGTTCGTGTTGGGGTAAAAAGTGGTGGTTGTTCAGGGTTATCGTACGATTTAACCTTTGATAAAAACACCCAAGAAAATGATAAAATTTTTGAAGAAAACGATGTAAGAATTGTTGTTGACAAAAAAAGTTTTTTATACCTAGTCGGAACTACTTTAGAGTATTCTGGAGGATTAAATGGAAAAGGATTTGTTTTTAACAATCCAAATGCAAACCGTACATGTGGTTGCGGTGAAAGTTTTTCTTTATAACATTACAACTCAATCATGAGCAAGTATACCGAAGACGATTTAAGAGAAGAGTTAAAAACCAAAGAATATGAATATGGTTTTTATACAGATATAGAAAGTGAAACCTTTGCTAAAGGGTTAAACGAAGATGTGGTTCGTGCTATTTCAAAAAAGAAAAACGAACCAGAATGGATGACTGAATGGCGTTTAGAAGCCTTTAGAGTTTGGCAACAAATGGAAGAGCCAGAATGGGCTAATGTAAAATATGAAAAACCAAACTTTCAAGAAATCGCTTATTATTCAGCACCAAAACAAAAACCTAAATTAAATTCTTTAGATGAAGTTGATCCGGAAATGTTGGCAACTTTTGAAAAATTAGGGATTTCTTTAGATGAACAAAAACGTTTAGCTAACGTTGCTGTTGATATTGTAATGGACTCTGTTTCTGTTGCAACAACTTTTAAAGAAACATTAGCTGAGAAAGGAATTATTTTTATGCCAATCTCAGAAGCAATTCAAGAGCATCCTGAATTAGTTAAAAAATATATAGGTTCTGTAGTTCCAACAACAGATAACTTTTATGCAGCATTAAATTCAGCAGTTTTTTCTGATGGATCATTCTGTTATATTCCAAAAGGAGTTCGTTGTCCAATGGAATTATCAACTTATTTTAGAATTAACGAAGGTGGTACAGGACAATTTGAAAGAACTTTAGTAGTTGCTGACAAAGGAAGTTATGTTTCTTACTTAGAAGGATGTACTGCACCTCAACGTGATGAAAATCAATTACACGCAGCTGTTGTTGAATTAATCGCAATGGATGATGCTGAAATTAAATACTCTACAGTACAAAACTGGTTCCCAGGAGATGCTGAAGGTAAAGGAGGAGTTTTCAACTTTGTAACAAAAAGAGGTTTATGCGAAACCAATGCTAAAATTTCTTGGACACAAGTAGAAACTGGATCTGCAGTAACATGGAAGTACCCAAGTTGTGTATTAAAAGGAAATAATTCTGTAGGTGAATTTTACTCAATTGCAGTAACTAATAATCACCAACAAGCAGATACTGGAACGAAAATGATTCACTTAGGAAAAAACACTAAGTCAACCATTATTTCAAAAGGTATATCTGCAGGGAAATCGCAAAACAGCTACCGTGGATTAGTACAAATTAATTCAAGAGCTGAAAACGCACGTAACTTCTCTCAATGTGATTCTTTATTAATGGGTAATGAGTGCGGAGCACATACATTTCCTTACATAGAAGCGAAAAATAAATCGGCACAAATAGAACACGAGGCAACTACAAGTAAAATTGGTGAAGATCAATTATTTTATTGTAACCAACGTGGAATTGATACCGAAAAAGCAATAGCATTAATTGTAAACGGATTTAGTAAAGAAGTACTAAACAAGTTACCAATGGAATTTGCTGTTGAAGCACAAAAATTATTAGAAATTAGTTTAGAAGGAAGTGTAGGTTAAAATTTAATTGATTTTAACCGCTAAGTTAAGTTGTTATTTAACACAACTTTATCCAAAACAAAATAAAAAACACGTAGCAATAGCTAACATAACATAAGAACAATGTTAAAAATAGAAAACTTACACGCACAGGTAGAAGACAAAGACATTCTAAAAGGAATTAATTTAGAAGTTAAAGCTGGAGAGGTACATGCAATCATGGGACCAAATGGTGCAGGAAAAAGTACTTTATCATCTGTAATTGCAGGTAATGAAAATTATGAAGTTACTTCTGGAAACATCGAGTTAGAAGGTGAAGATATTAGCGAATTAGCTCCTGAAGAAAGAGCACATGCAGGAGTATTTTTATCATTCCAATATCCAGTAGAAATTCCTGGTGTTACTGTAACTAACTTTATTAAAACAGCTATTAACGAATCTCGTAAAGCGCAAGGTTTAGAAGAAATGCCTGCGAAAGACATGCTAAAAAAGATTCGTGAAAAATCTGAATTACTAGAAATTGATAGAAAATTCTTATCTCGTTCTTTAAATGAAGGTTTTTCTGGAGGAGAGAAAAAACGTAATGAAATTTTCCAAATGGCTATGTTAGAGCCTAAATTAGCAATCTTAGATGAAACAGATTCTGGTTTAGATATTGATGCATTACGTATTGTTGCTAATGGTGTAAACAAATTAAAATCTGAAAACAACGCAGTTGTAGTTATTACACACTACCAACGTTTATTAGATTATATAGTTCCTGATTATGTACACGTTTTACATGATGGTAAAATTGTAAAAACAGGTGACGCTTCTTTAGCTTTAAAGCTTGAAGAAAAAGGATACGATTGGATTAAAGAAGAGGTAAACTCATAATTAGTTGGATTCAACTAAACATTGAAAGAATGGAGTTAAAAGAGAAATTATTATCATCATATGTAGCCTTTGAAAATGGATTGAATGTTAATTCTGACATTCATGATATTCGTACAAAAGCGTTACAAGAGTTTGAAAAATTAGGATTTCCTACAAAGAAATTAGAAGCTTGGAAATACACTTCTTTAAATTCAGTTTTAAAAGAAGATTATAGCTTATTTCCAGATCATGATATTGCCATAGAATTAGCTGATGTAAAGAAATATTTTATTCACGATATAGATAGTTATAAAATTATTTTTATCGATGGTAAATACAGCTCTTTCTTATCGGAAACAACACACGATGGTATGGATGTATGCTTACTTTCAGCAGCATTATCTAAACCTAAGTACAAACCTGTAATTGAAAACTATTTCAATAAAATAGCTAAGCAAGATAATTTAACATCTTTAAATACTGCTTTTGCTACTGAAGGTGCATTTATTCATATTCCTAGAAACGTAGAAGTTGAAAAACCAATACAGATTATCAACTTTACAACCGGAAAGGAAGATGCTACAATGATTCAACCAAGAAACTTAGTAGTAGCTGAGCGTAATGCACATGTTCAAATTATAGAGCGTCATCAGAGTTTAACAGATAACCCAGTTCTTACTAATGTGGTTACTGAAATTTTTACTGATACACATTCAACTGTTGATTATTATAAAATTCAGAACGATAATGATAACGCTTCTTTAGTAGATAACACTTACATAGAACAACAATCGGAAAGTATTTGTTCTGTACATACTTTCTCTTTTGGAGGAAATATTACACGTAATAACTTAAATTTCTACCAAAAAGGAGAGCGTATTGATTCTATTTTAAAAGGAATTACAATTATTGAAGGAAAACAACATGTTGATCACCATACTTTAGTTCACCATATAGAACCAAACTGTGAGAGTCACCAAGACTACAAAGGTATTTATGGAGGTCGTTCTACAGGAGTTTTCAATGGTAAAGTTATTGTTGAGAAAGAAGCTCAGAAAACAAATGCTTACCAACAAAACAATAATGTTTTAATTAGTGACAAAGCAACGATAAATGCAAAACCTCAATTAGAGATTTTTGCTGATGATGTAAAATGTTCTCATGGTTGTACTATTGGTCAATTAGATGAACAAGCATTGTTCTATATGCAACAACGTGGTATTCCTAAAAAAGAAGCTCGTGCATTATTAATGTATGCTTTTGCTAATACTGTATTAGAAAGTGTAAAAATACCTGAAGTTAAAAAGAGAATTAATAAATTAATAGCTAATAAATTAGGTGTTAATATTGGTTTCGACTTATAATATTAGATTATAAAAAATAAAACAGCCCTCTTAAAAATTAAGAGGGCCGTTTCTTTTATGGATTATTCTCTATTCTATCACAAATCGTTTACTGGTCTTAGTAAACTTATTTTCCAGTCTTAAAATATAGATTCCTGAATTCAGTTTATCGATATTGATTGTTTTTTCTTCAGACAAGCTTCCTTCTTTCAATACTTGTCCTAATACATTTACCACTTTGTAAGATGCATTTGAAAAATTTCTTTCTGGCCCAACTAATTGTAATAATTTGCCTTTTTTAATAGGGTTTGGAGCAATATTTACTGATGTAAAGATTCCTTCATCTTCATTACCTAAAATATCTACTCTAGTATCAAATAATTCTGTGACTATTACATTTGAACTCTCACATGATCCTTCATAAATTTTCACATTACTAAACGTAGAGTTATTTCCAGAACCACCATCATTATCGTTTATAAACACTAATCTATCCATAGCACCAGTATAAGAACTACCTACGGGAATTACATACTTCTTAGTTCCGCTAGCATAATTATCAAAATTAGTGATTCCATAATTTTGTGTACCATGAACTTTAAAATATCTACTAGATGTTAAAGTATTATCGTTTTCAAAACCTACACCATGTATTTCTCCTTGAGAAGTACTACTAAATTCAAACTCAATTACAGTATTTGCTGTAACTGTATAATTTAAAGAAATATACTTCCAAGTATTATTTGTTAAAGTTAATGAAGCTCCTCCAGAACCTACAGAATAATTCCCTGAGCTATCTTGATTTGAAAAAGAAGTAATTGTATAGTCATTAAAGTTTAATGATGAACATCCAGAACTTCCTCCTCCAGAAGTTAATGCTAAATTATCTATGGCTATATCACTAGACCAACCAGATCCAGTTGTACCAACAAATCTTAACCTTACTTCATTTTGACCTACATATGAGCTCAAATTTACTGATTGATTATTCCATTGGTTTCCTTTATTTCCAGAATCACTCCATAAACTAGTCCAACTTGTACCGTTTGTAGAAGCTTCTAATCTTAAAGAACCTACATTGGTACCGTACATATGATTACTAAAAGTAAATGTTGCAGAGCTTACTCCTGATAAATTAAAACAAGGACTTTCTAAAATAGCTGTAGCATTTGCCCCTATTTGACCTGGACTACTATTATTAGAAGCCTCTAAAAACATATAATAATTACCATCTGCGCCGGAACTAGGTCCAGTTCCTGTTGAAGGTGTACCAGAAGCATCTCTTACCCAGTTACCATCATCTCCAGTGGCTTGTGTCCATCCATCTCCTGTTTCAAAACTTTGAGCATAAGGAAAAGAATTTACAGTACTAGAACATCCGGTTGGATTACCTCCACCACCACTACCTACTCCATTTGCAGGCATAGAACTACCAATAGCACTAATTAAATCGTCACTTCTTCCATAAGATCCATTAGGACAAAATCCTGTATTATGAATAGCTACAACAAAATTTGTATTGTAATCAATTACTGGCGAACCTGAACTTCCACCCTCTGTATCCGCATAATAATTCATTCTTTTTCCTGCTCCTCCAGCATTTCCGCAACTTCCCACACAAGAAACTTCTGAAAAACCAGTATCGGTATTCACTGAGATTTCTTTTCTTCTTCCTCCTGGGTGTTGTGGAATATAAATTCTATCACCTACAGATGATACTGTTGGGCTAATACTTAAATAACCATATGTACTAGTTGGATTAGTAGGTAACTTTACCAAAGTATAATCTAAACTAGAACTTGTTTTTACAAAAGTAGCTGAAGATGCCACTACATTTTGAGTAGCACTTGCAGAGCCTGTACAACTTTGGTATTGATAATTGAAAATAAAATCTGTGTTTTGAGCATCAGAAGAAGAACCAATACAGTGATTATTGGTCATTAAATGACCTTCGCTTCCTAATAGCCAACCTGTACAACTAGAACTACCATTAATTATTAATCTACACACGGCTTTCGCTTTTTCATACATATCTGTTCCATTATAACAAGCTATTCGCTCTTTATTATCACTAGAGCAAATAGATTTTCCTTGATGCTTTTCTACCGTTTTAATCAATTTACTTGGAGTAAAACCATAAGCAACTTTAGCAATTTCAAATCCATTGTGTTTACCTACATTTCCAGATGAATATAAGCGAACTTCAACTTTATCATCAAATAATACTTTTGACCAGAAATTACTAATTGTTGTCATACTATTATCAACAATTTTTCCTTTTCCGCCGTATATCATTGATTCTTTACTTTTTGCTCCAATTATTTCTAGATAATCACCTGGAGCTAAATCAAAATTTTTAAAATACAACTTAATGTAAGATGAGTTTTTAGAGTAAAACTCTTTGCTATATACTAATTCCTTTTTTTGTTGGTTTGAGCTTTTCTTTTTAAACTTTTGATAGGTTTTAGTAATCTTGATGTCTGAGTCAAATTCATCACCTATTTTAAAAGCTTTTTGTGCATTTACGACTAATGCACTTAGAAAGATTAGGGCACAAAGTACCCCTTTGAAAAGATAATTTTTCATTTTTGAAGGGTTTTGGTTAATTTGATTCTAAATTACTAATAATCAAAACAATAAACAAAATGAAAATTCAATTTTTAGCTTAAAAAAACTCAAACTCTATTGTTTACAAGAGCTTTCAACCTCTCTTAAAATTTTATCTATCTTACTTTTTGAAAAGAAATTTCCTTTAACAAATACCCCTGCTATTTTCCTTGTATTTATAATATTTTCAAGAGGATTAGCTTCTAATAAAACCAAATTAGCATTCTTACCTTCACTAACACTTCCCTCTTCTGAAATGGCATTAAAATATCTTGCAGGTATAATAGTTGCAGTTTTTAAAGTTTCATAAGTTGTTAAACCTGATTTATTAATAAACTCAAGTTCTGCATGCAATGAAAAACCTGGTAAGAATAAACCATAGGTATCGCTACTTGCTAATAAAGGAACTCCTTCGTTATTTAATAACTTAGTAAACATTTGTTGCCACTCTAACTCCTTAGCTAAACGCTTTAAAGATTTTTTTGAAGTAAACCATTCATACTTACGATAATGAACACTATCTGAAACCCAATAATCTTTATAGTAATTTGGTAAATATTTCAACTCTTCTTTTTTAAGTAGTTCTCTATGCCTATCGTTATCAGCATAATTACTAATCATATCGAATATTCCTAATGTTGGAGACACATACACTCCACTCGTTTTAATTTGTTTAGCAGCTTTTTTCAAAAAAACTGGACTCTCTCTTTCTTCTTCAGAAAAGATATTCATAAACTCTTCTATATGTGCTATCGATTTCATTCGTAAAGAATATTCTAAAGGCATTTTTCTTTGCCCATGACCAATTACTTCTAATTGATTTTTTTGCGCCTCTCTTAACAACTTTAAATAAATATTCTTAGGTAGGTTATCAGCTAACTTTATATAATCATATCCTCTTTTTTTATGATATGCAACTACGGACACTACTTCTTCTTCAGTTTTCAAATCTTTTCTTTGTAAATAGGGTCCTGCGGTATAATATTTAGGAGCAATGGTTAATTCTTCTGATAGCTTTTTGTTTTTAATTTGATCTTGCTTTTTATCTTCAGCCATATTTCTTGCTGAAGTAATACCATTAGCTACTAATAACTTGAATTCATTTTTAATATCTGTTTGATTATGGAAATGCATTTCGGCAAATCCTGGCAACAAATACTTATTAGTTCCTTTAATTAATGTATCATACTTCCAATTTAACAAAGATGAATTTGGTGCTATTTTTTCTATTCTGTTTTTATGAATAAGTACATTATAATTTTTCAGAATGGTATCTACATCCATTGGAATTATATGCACGTTTTCTATAAGTATTTTTTTGTTTTGAGCTTGACTATTTGTAATTACTATGAAGAAAAAAAGTAATACTTTAAAATTGAATTTTATCATAATGGTTTGCTTTAATTTTTCAGCAAACCTAATTCCAACAAGGGTTTAAGGAGTTTAAAAATGTTAGATTCTAAGAAAACAATACTTATTTATGTTGTTTTTGATACTCACTTGGAGTTACTCCTGTATATTTTTTAAAAGCATTGAAAAACGTTGCCTTTGAATTAAAACCAACTTCTAAACCTATTGCTAATAAACTATAATTTGAAAAATCAGGATCTATCAACATTTCTTTTACATCCTCTATTCGATATTTATTAACTATATCTGAAAAGCTCTTATACGGACTTTCTTTTATTAGTTGAGATAAATAACCAGGGCTTATTCCTAATTTTTCAGCAACAAAGTCTCTATTTAATTGTGAACTTCTATGAATATGTTCATCTGACAATAAACGAATGAACTCTTTTATTATCGGATTTTCTATTACTTCGTTAGTAATATTGGCTTTTTTGGTTTTTAAATACTCTCTTATTTCATATTGCTCGTTAGATAATTTAAATCGATAAATACCTATATAAATTATCCAATACATCAATAAAGAAACTCCTATCCATAAATAATTTAATGACTTGCGTTCTAAGTATAAAAACCTATGAAATTCCAATAGAAAACCATAAATTTCTATTAGTGCAAAAATCACCCAAAATACTCGCAACCATTTTATAGTAGATTTTTGCGTTTTAACAAATAGTAACCAAAAGGAGGGCAGTAAAACAATAAAGGGAAAAACAATAGAACATAAACTTATTGCTTTATAAAAAAATGAAACCGAATCCTTTGTTATAAACGGCAACTTATATAAGCCATAAATATTTTCTAAACTAACTATAATATTACATATCGTTAATACTACAAATGGTAAAAAAAATAAGGCTTTAGTTCTTTTGTATATAGAACTTTTTGTAGCCTTATAAAAAAACAACAATAATGTTACTGGATATAAAAATTGCCATAAAAAAAAGTCTAAAAACTGGATTATAACTGGGTTCTTATTCAAATCCCAAAACCAATTATTTATACCGATAATAGATATAATGATAAGTGTAATTCCTAAATATCTATTAGTTGAACTTCTTAAAAACTTAGAAAACAAAATTACTAAGCTTAACACAAAGCAATGTATTATAGCTATTAAAGTAAAAACTTGAAGATAGGATACAACCATTTTTAATTTCTAAAATTAGACCTCATCCATGCTACAATCATTCGCAATTCTCCCCAAGTATACTCATCTTCTACAATCTCTTTTACTTTAGATAAGTTATCCAAACCTGTAGCATTGATAATTCTTTTAGCCTTTTCAAGCTTTTTATTGCTGAATAATTCTGTTATTTCAATATCTCCTTGAGTAACAAAATGTGATAAATGTCCTTCAATAGTACCTATAACCAAACCACGTTTTGCTGCAATTTCTTCTGTATTCAAACCTTCCTTGTATAAATCAAATGTAATATCTTTAGTATTACGTTTGTCTTTCTCTATTTCTACAATTTCAATTTGTGATTTAAGATTATTCGCTTTTGCATAATCATTAATAATTTCTAATATTTCATCACCATATTTATTAACTCTAATTTTACCCATTCCATTTACTTTTATAAGTTGAGATTTATCCATTGGTAATAATTCGCATAGCTCAAACAATGTTTTTTGTGTAAAAACTTGAAATGGTGGAATATCTTCTGAATTAGAAACACTAGTTCTAAATAACTGTAATTCTTCAAATAATTTTTGATGTGCTGTTGAAGTTACAACAGTTCTCTTTTTCTTCTTTTTCTCTGGTTTATCAAGAATAGCTTTTGCTCTTACTTTTAAAAATTCTTCTATTGAAAATTCAGAAGATAATGAGTTAAATAATATTTTTTTTATTCTTAGAAAATCTTCAAAAGCTGATACTTGTTTTTCTATATCTTTTTCTACTGCAGAATTATCCGTGCTGTATGAAAAAGTTTCAAACACATCTATAATCTTTTCTGTAGTCTCTTTTTTAAAATATGCTAGGGCTTTAATATATCTCTCTTGAATGAGATTATTATTTATCTCATCTTCTTTGAGAGCTAAATTTTCTAATTGTATTTTAAATGAATTTGCAACTTTAAGTAAAGGTACAATTCCTTCATCTTTTATCTTTTTCAGAGGCTCTATGACATTTCCCTGCAAAGAAGTTTGATTATTATAATATATATCTATTAAACGTACTACAGGCTGTAAAAACTCATGGTAACTAAATAGATCATTAATTAAATTCAATTGAAACTTCTTTTTCGATTTTTCTAAATCGTCATTAGTAGGCACATTTTCTTCTACTTGCTTATTGAAACTTTTTACTGAATTATCGTTAATGATACTTGAAGATTTAATAGGTGTTTTTAACACAATTCCTTCAAGAGTTTTACATCTACTTAACGCTACATATGTTTGTCCGTGCGCAAATGATGATTCAGCATCAATAATAGCTTTATCAAAAGTTAATCCTTGACTTTTATGTATGGTTATTGCCCATGCTAATCTTAAAGGTATTTGCGTATAAGAGCCTTCCAGCTTCTCTGAAATTTCTTTACTATCCGAATCCAAACTATAAGATATATTTTCCCAAGTTTCAACTGTCGTTTCAATAATATCATTATCGGAACACTTAACAGTAACTGTATCTTCTTCCAACAAAAGAACTGTTCCTATTTTCCCATTGTAATATCTTTTTTCTGGTGAACTATCGTTTTTGATAAACATTACCTGCGCTCCAACTTTTAAAGATAAATGCTCATCATTAGGATAGTTTTTCTCGTTGAAATCTTTATAAACTTCCGCCGTATATGTTATTGCTTTTGTTGTAATTTTATCTAATTCCTCTTGGTTTATCGTATCTGCTTTTTTGTTATGTGTTGTTAGCGTTATATAACCATCTTCTTTTTGAGGTTCAAATTCTGGTTCATATTGACTATTCAATAGTTTTGCTGACGCTTCTGATAGTATATTGGTACGCACTTCATTTAAAAGCTTGATAAAATCTTCATCTTGTTGTCGGTAAATATGCTTTAACTCAACACTAACAGCATTAGCTTCTTGAAAAGCTATGCTACTAAAAAAATAAGCTGTTTTATAATAAGAACTTAAAATAGACCAATCGTTAGGTCTAATTACAGGAGAAAGTTGTTGCAAATCTCCAATCATTAATACTTGTGCTCCTCCAAATACTTTATTTCTGTTTTTATAACGACGTAAAACTTCATCAATACCGTCCAAAACATCAGCCCTTACCATACTTATTTCATCAATAATTACAAGGTCTAACGATTTAATTATATCAATCTTAATTTTGCTAAATTTTCGTTGTATCCTATCTGTATATGGGCTTTGAGATTTAGGAATAATAGGTCCAAAAGGCAATTGAAAAAACGAATGAATTGTAACTCCTTTAGCATTGATAGCAGCAACACCGGTTGGAGCAACAACTACCATTCTTTTTAAACTTTCATTTTTTATTTTACGTAAAAAAGTTGTTTTTCCTGTTCCTGCTTTACCAGTTAAAAATAAATTTCTATCTGTTTTTTCTATAAAATTGAAAGCTAATTCTAACTCCTTATTCTCTATCATACAGCTTTTAAATAGTATTTATTATAAGTATAAACTTAGTTGATTTTATTAGATTTTTAACCTAAATTAAAATATTTTGTAATGTATTGAAAAAAAACGCGTCAAAAGTAATCAAATGTCTCACACTATTTAAAATTTGAAAAATGCGAAAAACTATTATCCTTTTCTGTCTATTATTCGTTAGTATTCAGTCGCAATCACAAACAGATGTATTTAATGCCCTTCTTAAAACTTATGTTAATTCACAAGGAGATGTAGATTATAAAGGGCTTAGAAAAAACCGTGCATTATTAGATCTTTATTTAAAAGATTTGAAAAAAACTGTACCAGGAAAAAATTGGTCGACAGCAAGAGCAAAAGCTTTTTGGATTAATGCCTATAATGCTTACACTATTAAATTAATCTTAGATAGTTATCCTTTAAAAAAGATTACTGATATTAAGAGAAAAGGTAGAAATGCATGGAAAATACCATTTGCTGTAGTTGGTAACAAAACTTATTCACTTGACTATATTGAGCATAAAATATTACGTAGATGGCATGACGATCCAAGAATTCACGTTGCTATAAACGCTGCTTCTAAATCTGGTCCAAGATTCGCTAATTATGCCTTTACAGCTAAAAATATTGATTCAAAATTAGAAGAATTAATGAAAGGCTTTATTAATGATCCTACTAAAAATAAAATTACTATAAACAAAGTTGAAGTTTCTAAGATGTTCGAATGGTATCAAGAAGATTTCACTATAAAACATTCTTTAATTGATTATATTAATAAGTATTCAGACATACAAGTTAACGACAATGCTGAAGTTGTATACTTAGAATATAATTGGAATTTAAACGGAAAATAACATATCCCCTCCCTTAAATTATCACTCAAAACGGAAAAGCAATAGTGTTTTTCCGTTTTTTTTTACATTATACTTTTAGGATATTTTTCTAACAAATTTCGCAGGACTCCCAACCCATAGTTCCCCTGGTGGAACATCTTTAGTTACCACGCTTCCTGCTCCAATCATTGCTTTTTCTCCTATTGTAACTCCTCCTAAAACTGTTGCATTTGCTCCTATAGACGCTCCTTTCTTTATTAAAACCGATTGATATTCTGAATAATACACCTTAGACCTAGGATATTTATCATTTGTAAATGTAACATTCGGCCCTATAAAAACATCATCTTCTATTTTCATTCTATTCCATAAATAAACTCCTGACTTCACAGTAACATTATTTCCTAAAACAACATCGTTTTCTATAAAATTATGGCTGCAAATATTACAATTAGTACCTATGACTGCCCCTTTTAAGATTACACTAAATTGCCAAACTCTTGTTTTAATTCCAATAGCTGTGCTAGTTACGTCTGCTAATGGGTGAATAAACACTTCTTCTTTCTCAAATTCTTTCATATCATACTTATTTTAATGATACTAACTAATTTACAATGATTCAGAATAAAATCAAAAAAACCTATACATCTGTATAGGCTTTGGTTTATTACTATAAATATGAAAAGTTAAAACTTACCGTTTTTATGTGCCATTTCTGACGGTATTTCTTGAATTACATCCCAGTGTTCTACAATCTTACCATCTTTCAATCTAAATAAATCGTAAAATGCTTGAGATTTACCATTCCATTCACCCTCACTCATGGTTAGTATAAAATTTCCTTCTCCTAATACTTTGTGAAGCTTTTGGTATTTGAACATGTTATTCTGTGATGTCAAATACTCTATTGCTTCATTTAATCCAGTTAAATCATCTTTCACCATTGGATTATGCTGTAAATATTCTTCACTACTTACATATTCAGTTATTTTTTGTGGAGCTTTACCAAACAAAACATCATTTACAAAATTGGTTACTATCTCTTTATTCTCTTTAGTTTTATCTATATCTGTTATTGCTGTTTCTCCATCTACTTGCGATCGTCCACTTGCCGTATTGTCTACTTTAACAGTAATATTGTCCCAATGTTCTGCAACCTTACCATTTTCCATTCTCCAAACATCAAACGCAACTACTTCCTTTCCTCCAAATGGTTCTGCATTATGATATGAGTTATGGAATACTATAAAATCGCCATCTTGTAAAATTCTGTGAGTTGTATAAGTTGTTTTTCCTTCTTTTAATACCGGTAAAAAACCTAACACAGGTTCAATTCCTGTTGGTACATGTGGATTGTGTTGTATATAATTTTTTGCAAAATATTTTTTAACTCCATCAACACTATAATCTTTAAAAAAAGCTTCTTGCGCTTTTTGTGCGATCCCTTTTAAATTCTCCATTTTTGTTTCTTTTTTAGTTATCGGTTTCGTTGTTATCTTTTTACGAGGTGTATCACAGCTTACTAAAACTATTGCGCTTAGTAATACTATACATATTTGTTTCATCCTTTTTTAAATTTTAAATGATAGGACAAAATTAATTTGAAATGATAGTTTGGTATAGGTTAACCTAGAGAATAAAAGGGTTAATATCGAACCTAAATAATTACAAGTTATTACTTTTAAACACATTAGGGGTTAATCCCGTATGTTTCTTGAAGTATTTTACAAAATTAGTGGATTCTTCAAACCCCATTTGATAGGCTAATTCTGTACTTTTAATAGTTGAGTTTACTAAGTTTCTCTTAGCTTCTAAGATTATAAAATCATCAATATACTCTTTTGCTGTTTTAGAAATAATCTCTTTACAAACCACATTCAAATGTTTGTAGGTTATATTCAATTTCTCAGCATAGTATACTGCATTTCTACTAAGTGTAAAATCCTTTTTTAGTATTGTTTGAAAAGATAAAAAGAGGGTTAACTTATCAGATTCTTTAATGTAATTTGTATGATTTCTTTTTACTTCTTCTACTTTTGAAAAAATAATATTGAATAGAGAATCTATAATATGTTTTCTATTAAATACTTCAGAAGTTTTATAAAACTCATTAAAAAGTAACTCAATGTATTTTGGAATATTTGAACTTTCTGGAATTTGGATTTGAGAAGAAAAAAGCTGTGGAGTTAGTAATCTAATTGCTGTATCTTGAGGAATATTACTTAACTGATTTTTAAAATATTCTTCTGTAAAAAGAATTAAAAATCCTTTCACATTTCCTTGAAATTTAAAAGCATTTACTTGTCCTTTTGATACATATATTATTGAGTTTTTTCGTACTTCATGCCAAACAAAATCTACCAAATGCTCTGTATTTGCCTCTGTATAAAATGCCAACTGATAAAACTCAAGTTGGTGAGGTTTTTCAGGTAAATGATCTAAACTATTCTTTTGTTTTTCTATACTTTCTAATGTGATTATCTCTACACCTTCTATTTCTGGCGATTTTGACTGAAACGATAAATTAGGTAGTTCTTTAATCATGTTTTATATATAGAAAGCTAAATATAAGATAAAGGTAATTTCTAAAAAACAAAAAATCCCGCTTTGGCGGGATTTTTATATAATTAACTAAGAAAAAATTACATTTCTAATGCTTTCTTAGGGTTGTTATCCATTAATAACTCTACTGGGTTTTCTAATGCTTCTTTAACAGCTACTAAGAAACCTACAGACTCACGACCATCAATAATTCTATGATCATAAGATAAAGCCACATACATAATTGGTTGAATTACAACTTCACCGTTAACAGCCATTGGACGATTAACAATGTTGTGCATTCCTAAAATTCCACTTTGTGGAGGGTTGATGATTGGTGTTGACAACATAGAACCGAATACACCTCCATTAGTAATTGTAAAAGTTCCTCCTGTCATTTCATCAACAGTAATTTGACCATCACGAGCACGTAAAGCTAAACGCTTAACTTCACTTTCAACTCCTCTAAATGATAAATTCTCTGCATTTCTAATTACTGGTACCATTAATCCTTTTGGACCTGAAACTGCAATTGAAATATCTTGGAAATCGTGACTTATTTTGTAATCTCCATCAATCATAGAGTTTACATCTGGGTACATTTTTAATGCTCTAACAACAGCTAAAGTAAAGAAAGACATAAATCCTAAACCAACTCCATGTTTAGCTTTAAAATCTTCTTTGTACTCATTACGTAAATCGAAAATTGGCTGCATGTTTACCTCGTTGAATGTAGTTAACATTGCAGTTTCATTTTTAACAGAAACTAAACGTTGTGCCACTTTACGACGTAACATTGATAATTTTTTACGCTCTGAACTTCTAGAACCGTTAGCTGGCTGAGTTCCCATTGAAGGAACAGCTTTTACTGCATCTTCTTTAGTTACACGACCGTCTTTACCAGTACCTTTTACTGCTGATGCAGAAATTCCTTTTTCAGCTAAAATTTTCTTAGCTGCTGGAGATGCTGCTCCTGTTGCATAAGTTTCTTTAGCTGGTTCTGCTTTTGGAGCTTCTTTTTTCTCCTCAGCTTTTGGAGCTTCTTTCTTTTCAGCTCCTCCTTCTGGTTTTGCAGCACTCATATCAATATGACATACTACAGCTCCTACTGCTACTGCATCACCTTCTTCAGCTTTTAAAGTAATAATTCCACTCTCTTCTGCTGGTAACTCTAACGTTGCTTTGTCAGAATCAACTTCAGCAATAGGTTGATCTTTTTCTACATAATCTCCATCTTCAACTAACCAAGTTGCGATTTCTACTTCTGTAATTGATTCCCCCGGAGAAGGAACTTTCATTTCTAAAACACTCATGTTTTTTATTTTTATTCTGAAATACTTTCTTTATTTAATCAAAAACTTTGTCTAACACACGTTGGTGGCGACGCTTATAACGTGCACTTGAACCTGCTGCTGGTGCCGAATGATAATCTCTCGAAGCACACTCTAATTTAGCTAATTCAAAACGCTCTAACATATAACCCCAAGAACCCATATTTTTTGGTTCCTCTTGTGCCCAAACATAACGTTCTACATTTGGATATCTGTCCATTACTTCCTTTATTTTATCGTTATGTAATGGGAATAATTGCTCTATTCTAATTAATGCTACATCCTCTCTTCCTAACTCTTCTCGTTTCTCTAGCATATCGTAGTAGAACTTACCTGTACAGAACACCATTTTTTTCACTTTAGCAGTATCAACTGTATCGTCAATTACTTCCTGGAAAGTTCCATTTGCTAAATCTTCTATAGGATTCACTGCTTTTGGTAAACGTAATAAACTCTTAGGAGTAAAAACTACTAAAGGCTTTCTAAAATCACGTTTCATCTGACGACGTAATATGTGATACATATTTGCTGGTGTAGAACAATTCGCTACAGTCCAGTTGTCTATTGCCGATGATTGTAAGAAACGTTCAATTCTTGCCGATGAGTGCTCCGGTCCTTGACCTTCGTACCCATGAGGCAATAGCATTACTAATCCGTTTTGTAATTTCCACTTATCTTCTGCTGAAGAAATATATTGATCAAATACAATTTGAGCTCCATTGGCAAAATCACCAAACTGAGCTTCCCAAATAGTTAGTGTATTTGGAGCTGCCATGGCATAACCATAGTCAAAACCTAACACACCATATTCTGATAAATGAGAGTTGAAAATAGTCATCTCCCCTTTATTTTTAGGATTTGTATTTAATAAATTAACACGCTCTAATGTTTCTTCATCACGCATAATTGCATGACGATGCGAGAATGTTCCTCTTTCTACATCTTCTCCAGATATACGTACATTATATCCTTCTTCTAATAAAGTTCCGTAGGCTAAATTTTCAGCCGTTCCCCAGTCTAACATATTTTCTTCAAAGACCATTTTATCACGACCTTTTAAAATACGTTCTGCCTTTCTTACAAACTTATGTCCTTCTGGAGTTGTTGATATTACCTTTGCAATATCTTTTAATGCTTCAACCGAATAAGTAGTATCTACTGGTTGTAACATATCTTGTAATTGCTTACGAACAAATCCATCCCATACTTCTGGCATGAACTCCTGAATCTTAGAAGTTGTTTTCTTTTTAGACTCTGTGAATTCTGCTTCTAAATGTGCTTTGAATTCATTTGTAATTTCTTTTACATAATCAGTTGAAATACTACCTTCTTCAACTAATTTTGCTGCATATATTTCTTTAGCATTTTTATGCTTAGAAATTGCTTTATATAATTTTGGCTGTGTAAAACGAGGTTCATCACCTTCGTTATGTCCATATTTACGATAACCTAAAAGATCTATGTAAATATCTTTTTTGAACTTAGTTCTATATTCTACAGCCATTTCCATTGCATGACAAACTGCTTCTGCATCATCTGCGTTTACATGCAATACTGGCGATAATGTTACTTTAGCCACATCTGTACAATAAGTACTAGAACGTGCGTCTAAATAGTTGGTTGTAAAACCTACCTGATTATTTACTACCACATGAATAGTACCTCCAGTTTTATAACCATTTAAAGTCATCATTTGCCCTACTTCATAAACAATTCCTTGTCCAGCTATAGCAGCATCTCCATGAACTAAAATTGGTAAAATCTTACCATTATCTCCTTTATAATCTAAATCTATTTTAGCACGAACAATTCCTTCAGCTACAGCATCAACTGTTTCTAAGTGAGATGGATTTGGAACCAAATTCATCTTCATTGTTTGTCCGCCTTTGTATTCTTTACTTAAAGTTAAACCTAAATGGTATTTTACATCTCCATCTATGTCTTGATCCTCAAAATCTTTTCCTTCAAACTCGCTAAATAAATCACGAACTGGTTTCTTAAAAATATTTACCAGTGTATTTAAACGACCACGGTGTGCCATACCTAACACACATTCTTCTACTCCATATTTCTCGGCAGCATCACGAAGAGCAACACTTATACCTGGAATTAATGTTTCTCCTCCTTCTACAGAAAAACGCTTTTGACCTACATATTTTGTTTGTAAAAAACTCTCAAAAGTAGAAGCTTGATTCAGTTTAGTAAGTATGTATTTTTTTGCCTCTAAGTCATAACTAGGATGGTTATCATTTTTATTTAAACGATTTTGCCACCATTTTAACTCCTCTGGATTTCTTAGATACATATATTCCACTCCAATACTATCGCAATAAATTGCTTTTAGATGTGAAATGATTTCTGATAAAGAGCTTGGCCCCATACCTAAAATTTCTCCTGCATTAAAAACTGTGTTTAAATCAGCTTTTGTCAGTCCAAAATTTTCAATATCTAAAGTAGGTGTGTATTTTCTTCTATCACGAACTGGATTTGTTTTTGTAAACAAATGTCCACGAGTACGATAACCATTAATTAAATCGATTACCAAAAATTCTTTGCGTACTTCTTCAGGAACTTCGATTGCAACCTCATCATCCGTTAACGAATAATTTTCGTTTGCTAAATCATATCCTTGAAAAAAACTTCTCCAACTTGGTTCTACCGCATCAGGATTTTTCTGATATTGTTCGTACAAATCACCTATAAAACCTGAATGTGCTGCGTTTAAGAACGAAAACTTGTCCATATATATTTTTATGCTTTTCTATCAATAAGAATAATGCTGACAAAAATACAACTTTTAGTAAAAACAAGACTTTTTTTCTTGCTTATTTTAACTAGCATAATCTCCCTCTTCGAAGCTTTGCACTAAAAAATAACGAAAAATAAACTTCTGAAAACCAGAATCAAATAAAATTAATTGTATTTTTTATTAAAAATAATTTGCAGATATAAAAAAAGCCCTTAAATTTGCACTCGCATTTTAAAACAAGTTCGTTTTAAATTCCTCCTTAGCTCAGTTGGTTAGAGCATCTGACTGTTAATCAGAGGGTCCTTGGTTCGAGTCCAAGAGGGGGAGCTAAAATGCTAAAGGCAACGTAGGAGCCGATAATTTCTACAACATACATATTTTGTTCTATAAGAACATTCCTCCTTAGCTCAGTTGGTTAGAGCATCTGACTGTTAATCAGAGGGTCCTTGGTTCGAGTCCAAGAGGGGGAGCAAAAAGACTTACAACTTTGTAAGTCTTTTTTTATTTTTGCACTATGTCATTTCCTAAGAAACTTACTGCTAAATTACTCCAACGTAAAGAAAACAATTCTCTAAGATCACTTGGAAAAGAAATTAACTTAGTTGATTTTTCTTCTAATGACTATTTAGGTTTAGCCAAATCAGAAGTTGTTTTTAATAATGTTCATCAATTTTTAGTAGCGCAAAACATCAAACAAAATGGAGCTACTGGTTCTAGACTTTTATCTGGAAATCACAAATTATACCCACTAGTTGAAAAACAGTTAGCTGAATTTCATAATTCAGAATCTGCTCTAATTTTTAATTCTGGATATGATGCAAACATCGGATTTTTCTCTTCTGTCCCACAACGTGGAGATATTATTTTATATGACGAATTTATACATGCTTCTATTCGAGATGGCATACAACTTTCAAACGCTAGAGCTTATAAGTTTAAACATAACGACATTTTAGACTTAGAAGAAAGAATTATTCGCCTCAACAATTCAAATAATAACAACGAAATTTATGTGATAACAGAATCTGTTTTTTCTATGGATGGAGATAGTCCAAATCTTAAAGAAATTGTTCAGATTTGTAAAACTAATAAAGCCTATTTAATAATTGATGAAGCTCATGCCATTGGTGTTTTCAATAAAGGTTTAGTTGAAACTACAGAAATACACAATGATATTTTTGCTAGGATTGTCACCTTTGGAAAAGCATTAGGATGCCATGGTGCTGCAATTATATCTTCTAATGAATTAAAAAATTATCTCGTTAATTTCTCAAGAAGTTTTATTTATACCACAGGCCTATCGCCTCATGCTCTAGCCACCATTAGTTTTGCCTATAAAGAGCTTCCTAAACTTAAAGAGCAATTACAAAAGAACATCCTCTTTTTCACTAAAGAAACACAACGTTTAAATCTTAATTTTATTAAGAGTGAATCCGCAATTCATTGTTGTATTATTCCAGGAAACGAAAAAGTAAAACTGATAGCTCAAAAGCTTCAAGAAAACGGATTTGATGTAAAACCGATTTTATCTCCTACTGTTAACAAAGGAGAAGAAAGACTTCGCTTTTGCTTACACAGTTATAATTCTTTTAAAGAAATTACCAGTGTTTTAGAGAACCTTGCTACTTTTGCTTTATAAAATTAGCATAAATGAACGATAATCATGTAATTCTAACCGTATTTGAGTATTCAACCGAAGCTCAAGTAATTAAATCTAAATTGGATTCTGAAAACATTAGAACCATGTTAATGGATGAAAAAACTATTGATTCTGACCCTTTATTAAGTCAGGCAATAGGAGGAGTGAAATTATTAGTTCATAAAGATGATTTAGAAAAAGCATTAGCTATATACAACGAAATTAGAGAATACGAAAAAGATGAGAACGGAGTATCTTATCAATGTGGCAAATGCAAATCATCAAGAATTCTTGTTGCACCACCTCAACGAAAAAGTTTCTTTTTTATGCTTTTTCCCTTTTTTGAAAGTAGAAAATTAATTTGTAACGATTGTAAAACAATCTTTTAATGAAAAAATATTTTATCACTGGTATTTCCACAGAAGTGGGAAAAACAGTAGCTTCTGCTATTGTTACGGAAGCTCTAGAAGCTGATTATTGGAAACCTGTTCAAGCTGGCGAATTAGATAATTCAGATGCTCATAAAGTTGAACAACTAATTTCTAATTCTACAACAACCATTCACACCAACGCATACGCATTAAAAACTCCTATGAGTCCACATGCTGCCGCTGAAATAGACAATATAAATATTGAACTTTCTAACATAATTGAACCAAAAACATCAAACAATTTAGTTATTGAAGGTGCTGGTGGGTTATTAGTTCCTTTAAATGATACAGACACTATTTTAGATATTATAAAACCTGATTATAAAGTAATTGTGGTTTCTCGCCATTATTTAGGAAGTATTAATCACACCTTATTAACCATAAATCTTTTAAAAGAAAAAGGTTTTGATGTTTCTTTGATTTTTTCAGGTGATGAGCATCCTACTACTGAATCAATTATTAAAAAAATGACAGGTGTTTCTGTTATTGGAAGAATTGACGAAGAACCATATTTCGATCAAAATGTTATTCGTGAGTATGCTGACCTTTTTAAAAATAAATTATGACACTACAAGAAAGAGATAAACAACACTTATGGCATCCTTTAAAGCAGCACCAAACACATCCAGATAGTTTAGGTATTGTAAAAGCCAAAGGATGTATTTTAACCGATGAGAACGGTAACGAATATATTGATGCTATTTCTTCTTGGTACACTTGTATGTTTGGTCACTGTAATGACTTTATTACCAATAAGGTTTATAAACAAATGCAAACATTAGATCAAATAATGTTTAGTGACTTTACACATGAACCTGCTGTAGCTTTGTCGGAAGAGTTAATTAAGATACTACCAAAAAACCAGAATAGAATATTCTTTAACGACAATGGTTCAACTGCTGTTGAAGCTGGAATTAAAATGGCTTTACAATACTATTTTAACAAAGGCGAAAAAAGAAATACATTCGTTGCTTTTGAAAATGGTTTTCATGGAGATACATTTGGTGCTATGTCTGTATCTGGACTCTCTGTTTACAATGGTCCTTTTGAAGATTTTTTAATGGACATTAAACGTATTCCAGTTCCCAATGGAAACAATAATCAAGAAATTTTAACACTATTAAAACAAATTGTTAGCGAGAATAGTATTGCTGGTTTCATATATGAACCTTTAGTTCAAGGTGCTGCTGGTATGAAAATTCATAAAGCAGAAGATTTAGATTCTGTTTTACAATTTTTTAAAAACAATGATATTTTAACTATTGCTGATGAAGTCATGACAGGATTTGGTAAAACCGGAAATAATTTTGCTTCTGATGAAATTGCCACAAAACCAGATATTATTTGTTTAAGTAAAGCTTTAACCGCTGGTTTGGTTCCTATGGCTATTACTTCTTGTACCGAAGATATTTACAATGAGTTTTTAAGTAATGATATTGCCAAAGGTTTTTTCCATTGTCATACATATTCTGCAAATCCAATAGCATGTAGTGCTGCTTTGGCGAGCATTGAATTATTACAGAGTGATGAAATTCAGAAAAACATTCAAAGAATTTCAAAAGCTCATCAAGATTTTTCAAATCAAATAGCGAATCATGCTAAAATTACTGAAGTACGTTCAAAAGGAGTCATTTTAGCTATTGATTTAAAAACCAATGCTGGAAGATATGGTACATTAAGAGATCAGCTATTAAAATCTTTTATGGACAAAGGTGTATTTTTAAGACCTCTTGGAAATACTATTTATATACAACCTCCTTATGTAATTACTGAACAACAATTGCAAAAGGTATACACAACAATTAAAGAGGTTCTAGATACTTTCTAGAACCTTTTCATTTTCCAGTAAATTTATTTCTTCTTGAGTTTCTTTTATACGCACATATAAATCTTCATAAACCCACTCTCCATCAGTTTTAATTCCTTTTACTACTAAAGTTCCTTCTCCTTTACTACCACTAATTCGAATAGAAAAATCAACATCTCCATCATTATTTCTTAATGAAATATTTCCTGAAGGAATACCATATTTTTCAATATCATCACCAAGTAAAGAAATTATTTTCTCATTATTCCTTACTTGTTCCATAGCATACTCTATCGGTGTTGCATTATCTATCATTTTAGAAACACCAAAAATTGCAGCACCAATTCCAAATACAAAAAACAAAACAATCAAGAGGCAACCACATCCACAACCTCCAACAGGTACTGCCCACATCCAATTTCTACCAAACCAACTTTTTTCGTGCTTTTCATCCATAGAATTAATATTTAATGACAAGATAACTATTAAATTTCTTCATGTTACCTGATTTTAACTTTATTTTTGTCAAAATTTTAAATGTGTTGAAAGAACGTATTTCTATAACAGCAATGGCATCTGTTTCTTCGGTAGGAAGTTCCCAAAATGAAATTTGGAATAACTACCTTAATACGAAACATTATCTAAGTAGTAAGAGTTTTGATAATTTTAAAGCTCATGTAGCTCAATTATCTGATGACATTAAAAATGAAATAAATCAATTAAAGTATTCCGATAATAAGTATAAAAACTTAGACGAAACAGTTTTATATACTTTATATGTAGCACGAAAAGCTATTAAAGATGCAAACTGGAATTCTCAAGATAATTTTGGAATCAATATAGGTTCTTCACGTGGAGCAACTTCTTTATTTGAAAAATACCACAAAGAATTTTTAGAATCAGGAAAATCATCAACATTAAGTTCTCCTACAACAACTTTAGGAAACATTTCATCATGGATTGCACATGACTTACAAAGTAATGGGCCTGAAATTTCACATTCTATTACTTGTTCTACTGGTTTACACTCTTTATTAAATGGAGTTGCATGGTTACAATCTGGAATGACTAATAAATTTATGATTGGTGCCAGTGAAGCCTCTCTAACAGATTTTACTATTGCACAAATGCAAGCTTTAAAAGTTTATTCAAAAGAAACAGATGAATATCCTTGTAAAGCTTTTGATATGACAAAAACAAAAAACACCATGGTTTTAGGAGAAGGAGCTGCTGTTTTTTGCTTAGAATCTGGAATCTCTAAAAATGCAATTGCTTTTATTGATAATGTAGGATATGCTACTGAAGTATTAAAACATAATACGTCAGTTACTACAGATGCAGAATGTTTTCAGAAATCTATGAAAATGGCTTTGAAAAATATTTCTCCTGAGGAAGTAGATGCTATTGTTATGCATGCTCCAGGAACTATAAAAGGAGATCAATCAGAAATAAATGCTATAAAGGCTATTTTTGGAGATAACCAACCTTTTTTAACAACTAATAAATGGAAAGTTGGACATACTTTTGCTACTTCTGGATTATTAAGTTTAGAGTTAGCTATTTTAATGTTACAACATCAAAAAACAATAGAAGTACCATTTGCAGAAAAGCAAAAACAACCAGAAAAACTATCAAAAATACTTGTAAACGCTGTAGGTTTTGGAGGAAATGCAGTTTCTGTGTTACTATCTAAATAATATCCTTATTTTTACCCCAACAAACAACTTGAATTCATGAGCGAAGTAAGACATAACTGGACGAAAGAAGAGATTCTAGAAATATATAATAAACCTATGATGGAGCTTCTATACGAAGCTGCTACAATTCATAGAAAAAGTCACGACCCAAACGTAGTACAAGTTTCTACATTATTATCTATAAAAACTGGTGGGTGTTCTGAAGACTGTGGATATTGTCCACAAGCTGCACGTTACCATACTGATATTAATGGAAACGACTTAATGTCTGTACAACAAGTAAAAGCACAAGCTTTAAGAGCTAAAGCTGGTGGTAGTTCTCGTGTATGTATGGGAGCTGCTTGGAGAAATGTAAAAGACGGGCCTGAGTTTGATCAAGTTTTAGAAATGGTAAGAACTATTAATAAACTTGATATGGAAGTATGCTGTACTTTAGGTATGGTTACTGAAAATCAAGCACAACGTTTAGCTGAAGCTGGACTATATGCTTATAATCACAATTTAGATTCTTCAGAAGAATACTATAAAGAAGTAATTTCTACACGTGGATACCAAGATAGATTAGATACTATTGATAATGTTCGTAAAACAAATGTAACTGTTTGTTCTGGTGGAATTATTGGTATGGGAGAATCTGCTGAAGATAGAGCTGGAATGTTAGTTGCTTTATCAACTTTAGATCCACAACCTGAATCTACTCCAATCAACGCTTTAGTTGCAGTTGAAGGAACTCCTTTAGAAGATGAAAAGCCTGTAGAAATTTGGGATATGGTTCGTATGGTAGCTACTACAAGAATTGTATTACCAGAAACACAAGTACGTTTATCGGCTGGTAGAACTCAGATGAGTAGAGAAGGTCAAGCAATGTGTTTCTTTGCTGGTGCAAACTCTATTTTTGCTGGAGATAAATTACTAACAACTCCAAATCCTGATGTAGACGAAGACATGAAAATGTTTAAGTTATTAGGATTAAACCCTCAAAAGCCGTTTACTAAAAAGGTACAACCAAGAACAGTTGAAGCTGAAGATTCTAATTTTGAAACTTTAGGTGAAAAACCAAAATGGTCTCGTCCTGATCATAAAATTGAGCGCAACGAAAAAAAGAAACAAGAGGCAAAAGAGATAAAAAAACAAACTCTTAAAATTAAGAGAATGTTAACTGATGAACCTCAAAAAGAAACTATAAAATAACTTAAAAAAGAACTACTATTTAGTAGTTCTTTTTTTATACATATAAGTTTGTACCATAATCGCTTATTATTTAAATAAACCCTTTAAATCAACTTTGATTTCAATACATTTTTTAACAAGAATCTTTCTAAATAATTTGGAAACGTTTTCTTAACTTTGCTTCTCTAAAAATTGGGCCCATGGGATTACAGTTACAACAAGTAGACAGAGTTGAAACGATAACAAAAGAAGATTTTATTAAAAACTACTTCAAACCTCAAAAGCCAGTAGTTATTGAGCGTTTTATTGAAGATTGGCCAGCATTTAACAAATGGTCATTAGAATACATGAAGGAAGTTGCTGGAGACAAAACTGTTCCTTTATACGACGACAGACCAGTAGATTACAAAGATGGATTTAATGAACCGCATGCCACTATGAAAATGAGTGAGTATGTTGATTTATTAAAAAGAGAGCCTACGAAATTCCGTATTTTCTTATGGAATATTTTAAAAGAAGTTCCTGTACTTCAAAAGGATTTTAAATTTCCTGACTTTGGTTTACGTTTAATGAAAGGTTTACCAATGTTATTTTTTGGAGGTAGAGACTCGTACACTTTCATGCATTATGATATTGATTTAGCAAATATTTTTCATTTTCATTTTGAAGGTAAAAAGAAGTGTATATTATTTGATCAAAAGCAAAATAAATACTTATACAAAATACCTCATTCATTAATTACAAGAGAAGATATTGATTTTAATGATCCTGATTTTGACAAATGGCCTGCTTTAAAAAAGGCAAAAGGCCATATTGCTGAATTAGAACATGGAAACGTTTTATACATGCCTGAAGGTTATTGGCACTATATGCGTTATGTAACTCCAGGTTTTTCTATGAGTTTACGTGCTATTGCTCGTAACCCAAAAAACTTAGGAAAAGCGATATACAATGTATTTATTATGCGTACTGTTGATAATGTAATGAGACGTATTAGAGGTCAAAAGTGGATTGATTGGAAAAACGAACAAGCCATAATAAAAACTAATAAAGTAAACAAGATTGCATAAAAAAAGCGCCAATTTTGGCGCTTTTTTTATTTTATCCTATTTTTTATTTACCAAATAAGCGTTGAAAGAAATTTTTTGTCTTTGTTGTAGCTTCTTTTAGTTCTTCTTGAGTCTCTTCTGCAAAATCAGCTACATGTTCACCAGCCTCTCCAGCTAATTCTGATGCTTTCTCGGTTACATTTTCTAAAACTTCTCTTGCATCATCTATAAAGTCACTAGCAGTATCTTTTATTTTTTGTACTGACTCTTCTGATACTATATCACTAACTTTATCTTTTATATCTTCTACAGCATCAACAACATGTTCTCCTGTTTCTCCTGCAAGTTCTGAAGCTTTTTCAGTTACTTTATCCATAACGTCTTTTGCTTTATCTAAACCTTCATTTAAACTGTCTTTAAACTTATTATTTTCTGCTTCCATTTCTTTCAATATTTTAAGTTAATTTAAAACCAACCTCTACTATTTGTCTGGTAAGTATATACAAACTCTTCATCTGATTTTGTTAAATAGATTATTCCTTCTATTAAACCTATAACTCCTACAACCCAAGCAGCTATACCACAAGTAATAATACCTAAAATAAAAGTTGATATTAACATTATAATTCCTTCTTTGGTATAACCTAATATAAATTTATGAATCCCTAAACCTCCTAAAATAATAGCTAAAATTCCTGCTAATACTCTTTTACTTTCTTGGTTTGGAACCGCATTTCCATTTTCATCAATTATATTCATGTTTTTCTCTTTAATTATTAATTGCCCTAAATTTATAAAAAAGCATCATCTTTTGGTTCCCATAATTCAATTTTATTTCCATCTAAATCAACAATCCACCCAAACTTACCATAATCGTACTCTTCTATTTTATCAATTACAGTAACTCCTTTTTCTTTAAGTTCTTCTAATAGCTCTACTAAATTTTCAACACGATAGTTAAACATAAAGTCTTTCTCGGATGGCTTAAAATAGTTTGTATCTTTTGGAAATGGACTCCATTGAGTTGATGCTTTTTTCCCTTCATTATCTTTCCACCAAAATGTACATCCCCAATCGTCAGTATTAAATCCTAAATTATTTTTATACCAATCTTTTGTTTTATTTGGATCTTCTGTTTTAAAAAACAAACCACCTATACCTATTACTTTACCTTTCTTCTTCATTTATTTCCTTTTTACATTTGTTTCATAAATATCTATCCATTCTTCTACCGTTATTTTTGTAGTTAATTCTGCTATTAAATCAAATGGAATTTCTTCTATTTTTTTAAATCGTATGCAGCTTTTACCCATATCTAATTTTCTTTTACAATGTTTAGGATATTCAGCCACAAACCAATCTAATAATTCTTTCTTAGCATAAATTCCGTTGTGATATAAATTAATTGAATTTTTCTGTGAAGCAATATTCATAAATGGTAAAGGTAAACTGGTATCACAATGATATCCTTCTGGATAAATTGAATGTGGTACATAATAACCTATCATATTATAATTAATTCCTTCTTCAAAACCTTTTGGAAGATTCTCTTTAATTGTTTTACGTAATCTTTCCATAATTGCTTGTCTTTCCTCTGGAATTTGAGCAATATACTCTTCTGGTGTATCGGCTTTATACTGCATAATGATTTATTTACGTTGTAAAAATAAGGCTGACAATAAAGATATAATAAATCCTATGATACTAACTAAAACTATCATAAATAGGGCTGCAGTAGTACTTGTCATTTCAATTATTTCCGCTTCTCTACCTTGTTTTATTAGCATGTCTTCATAACTTTTAAAAAAGTCGGGATTTATAAATTCTGTATATATAAAATCTGCTATGCCTATTCCTACTCCTACCATTAAAGAAATAAGTGTTCCAATTGCTATAGCTTTTCCTAATGAAATAATTCCATTATTAACATTATCTCGATAATGTTTTATTCCAAAATAAATAAACGATAGTGATATAAATATTGAGACGTATCCTAATATTTCATTTGTACTATAATCTAGATTTTTAATTCCTAAAACAAGATGAAGAGTAAAAATTATAAGGCCTGTTAAAAAACCATAAACTCCATACTTTAGTATTGTGCTTTTCATTTAAGTATATTTTTAAATTCCTGTTAAAACTAAAGAATACCTTCAAAAACAAATTCATACTAAAGTACCAAAAACATATTTTTATAAAATTTGAAGAGATTTTGCTACTTGAACTGCTTGAGTTCTTCGTTTAGAATTTAGTTTTACAAGAATATTTGACACATGAGTTTTTATTGTGCTTTCTGATAAAAATAAAGACTCCGCTATTTCTTTATTTGACAATCCTTCTGCTATTTTTTGAAGTACCTCATACTCTCTTTTGGTTATACTCAGCTCTTCTATTTTTTTATGATTTATTTCTGTAGATATAACTTTTGATTTATTCAAACTCTTTTTATTGATATAAATTCCAATAAAAAAGAAAATCACAGCTATAAATCCAATTATTATTTCAGTTTTTAAACTTCCAGAAACAACAGCATATTTACTAATTTCAAAAAGAAAAAATAATGCTAAAATAAGCGCACTAAAAATGAAAACCGTTTTTCTCATTTTGTCAAGTTAACAAAACTTTGCTTTAATTTTATCAACTATAGTTTGCGCCAACTTTTCTTTACTTTCTATAGTCCAGCCTGCCACATGCGGGGAAAGAATTACATTTTCTGCATTAATTAAAAACTGAAACGCTTCTGGCATTTCTACTTTTCCTGAAGTGTCTTTTTTCTGAAATAAATTTTCAAATGACTTTTTCTCATATTCTAAAACATCTAAACCAGCTCCTAAAACTTTTTTATTTTTTAGAGCTTCTACTAGATCTTCCGTTACTATTGATTTTCCTCTTGCTGTGTTAAGTATCCAAAAAGGTTTTGAGAATTGATTAATGAATGTAGAATTCACCATGTTTATAGTTAATTCTGTCTGAGGAGTATGAAGACTTAAAACATCTGCTTTTTCTTGTAATTCTTCTAAAGATACTTGCTTGCAATTCTCATCTCCCACATTTGGTTTTATATCATAACAAATTACTTCTACATCAAAACCTCTTAACTTTTTAGCAAAGGCTTTTCCCATGTTTCCATAACCTATTAAACCTACTATTTTTCCATCTAACTCAATTCCTCTATTATCTTCTCGAAGCCATTTTCCTTTTCTTACTTCGGTATCTGCTTTATTAAGTTTATTAAAAAGAGAAAGCAACATACCCAATGTATGTTCTCCTACAGCATTTCTATTTCCTTCTGGTGCTGAGATTAAATAAACTCCTTTTTCTTCAGCATAATTACAATCTATATTCTCCAAACCTGCTCCAACTCTACCAATAAATTTTAGATTTGTTGCTTTATCTAAAAATTGTTGATCAATTGTAAATCTACTTCGAATAATAACCCCATCGTATTGATGAATTTTTGCTTCTATTTCTGACTTTGTTGCAGTATAACCTTCCTCATTTGTAAAGCCTAAATCGTTTAACTGACTTAATAATAATGAATGATTTGAATCTAAGTGAAGTATTTTCATTTTACGTATAAAAAAACCTTCTTAATCAGAAGGCTTGTAATTGTTAATATTGCTCTTTTTCGTTAGGAAAATCTTGCGACTTCACATCTTCTATATAACTTTGAAAAGCATTTGTCATTTCTCCATACAAGTCTAAATATCTACGTAAAAAACGAGGATTAAACTCATGTGTCATTCCAAGCATATCGTGTGTTACTAGTACTTGTCCATCTACTCCACCACCTGCTCCAATTCCAATAACTGGAATCGTTAAACTCTTAGCTACTTTTTCTGCTAACACTGCAGGAACTTTTTCTAAAACCAAAGCAAAACATCCTAACTCTTCTAATAATTTCGCGTCTTCTAATAACTTATTAGCTTCCTCTTCTTCTTTTGCTCTTACTGTGTACGTACCAAATTTATATATAGATTGGGGCGTTAATCCTAAATGCCCCATAACAGGAATTCCTGCTGTTAAAATTCTAGAAATTGATTCAGCAATCTCACTTCCTCCTTCTAATTTTACTGCGTGTCCTCCAGATTCTTTCATTACTTTAATGGCAGATTCTAAGGCACTTTTAGAATTTCCTTGATACGTTCCAAAAGGTAAATCAACAACTACCAAACTACGTTCCGCTGCTCTAATTACCGAACTTGCATGATAAATCATTTGATCTAATGTAATTGGTAAAGTTGTTTCATGTCCAGCCATTACATTCGAAGCTGAATCTCCGACTAAAATCACATCAACTCCAGCTCCATCAACAATTTTTGCCATTGTATAATCATAGGCAGTAAGCATGGATATTTTTTCTCCATTAGCTTTCATCTCAACTAATGATTTTGTGGTAATTCTTTTGTATTGTTTTTTAGCTACTGACATTGTTTTTAATTTTCTAGTCTGTAAAAATACACATTTATTCTATTGAACAATTTACTTTAAGGAACTTCTATCATTATTATTAAATTCATAGAAAACTAGTTAATCTTCTGTTAATTATATTTTCTCTCTTTTCTTTTTTAATAGCTTTACTATCTAAAATCTAACAAATATGCATAAAATTACTACTGTTTTAATAGTGTTAATTCTCACAAGTGTTGCTAATGCTCAAAGCAAAAATGAACACGATATGATAAAAAAAACTATTAATACTTTTTTTGAAGGACTTCACAAAGGTGATAGTGCAATTGTTGGCAAAACACTTCATTCCTCTGTTAAAATACAAACGACTTTTACTAACAAAAAGGGTGAAAAAAAGTTGGCTACGGAAAGTAGAGAAAATCTTCTAGCAAAAATTGCAGGTAAAAAACCTGAGCATAAATATTTTGAAAAACTCTTGTCATACGATATTAAAGTAGATGGTAATTTAGCTTCGGCTTGGACTCCTTATGAATTCTATTTTAATGATAAGTTTAGTCATTGTGGAGCCAATTCTTTTCAATTATTTAATAATAATGGAAAATGGGAAATTATTTATTTAGTAGACATGAGACGAAGAAATAGTTGCAAATCTGTAAAAGAATAGTTTAATGAAGAAATACTTACTCTTTTGTTTTTTAATATCTAGCATAGGGTTTTCTCAAAATCCTAAAATGTTTTTACCTAACTTATTTAAAGATCTGCCTAACGTAAGAGATTTTTCAATAAATAAAAATGGAAACGAATTTTATTTTACTGTAGAAAGTTATGCTAAAGAATATTCATTTATTGCTTTTTCTAAAAAAATAAACGGTAAATGGACTAAACCTGAAGCTGTAGCTTTTTCTGGACAGCACAAAGATTTAGAACCTTTTTTATCTCCTGATGGTTTAAAACTATTTTTTGCTTCAAATAGGGTTAGTAATAACACATCTGAAATAAAAAAAGATATGGATATATGGTATGTTACCAGAAACAATCTTATTGATAATTGGTCGGAACCTAAAAAAATAAGTGCAGTAGTAAACACTTCTAAAGACGAATTTTATCCTTCTGTTACAAATAAGGGAGATCTTTTCTTTACAGCTCAATATGAAAATTCAAAAGGAAAAGAAGATATTTATGTTAGTAGATTTAAAGATGGAGAGTATACTAATCCTACCTCTTTAAGCAATAAGATAAATTCAGAAAAATATGAATTTAACGCTTTTGTAGCACCGGATGAAAGTTTTATAATATTTACTTCTTATGGAAGAAAAGATGATTTAGGACGTGGCGATTTGTACATAAGTAGAAAAGATAAAAACAATAATTGGTTACCTGCTGAACATTTACAAAATGGTATTAATTCAAGAAAACTAGATTATTGTCCGTTTGTGGATATGAAGAATAATGTTCTTTATTATACCACTAATAAAAGTTCAATTCCTAAAAGCTTCAAAAAGAGAAAAAAATTAACAGAAATTATTAATTACGTAAATATTAATCCTAATGGATTAAGTAGAATTTATCAGACTACATTTAAATAAAAAATAGCTTATATTTGACGCAATGAACCGAACTGATAAATCCAACACTTTATCTCCAAATAAATGGGTAGATAACTATGCTGATTATTTATTTAATTATGCTATAGTTCGTGTTAATGATTCCAATATAGCTAAAGATTTAGTCCAAGAAACATTTTTTGCTGGACTTAAATCTGCAAAAAACTTTGAAGGTAAATCAACCGAGAGAACTTGGTTAGTTTCAATTTTAAAGAGAAAAATAATTGACTATTATCGAAAAATCAATTCTAAAAAAGGTCAAGCTGAAGTTAGAATGAATTTTTATGATAATGGTGAAAATGAAGGTAACTGGATTGAGGAACGTGTACCTCAGTCTTGGAATAATGAAGCTGAAAAGAGTATTGAAAATAACGAATTAAAGTCTCAAATAGATGAATGTATAGGGCATCTTCCTGAAAAATACGCTATGGTTTTTAGGATGAAAACTATTCAAGAATTTGAAACTGAAGAAATTTGTAAGGAATTAGATATCACTCCGTCGAACCTATGGGTTATTATTCATAGAGCGAGAACTCAGCTAAGAAACTGTATGGAAAAGAACTGGTTTAATAAGTAAAAAACAATGTTTAAAAATTTTAAAATAACATGCGATGAAGCTACTACTATTTGTGATAAAGCACAATATGGTGAAGCTTCATTTTACGAGAAATTACAACTTAATTGGCATATTTTAGTTTGCAAAGTTTGTGCTTTATATTCTAAACAGAATAAAAAGATGACACACATTTTTAAAATGAAAGCTAATGATTGTAAAAACGAAACACAGTGTTTATCTAATAAAGATAAAGAAGCTTTAAAGGAACAATTAAGTCAATTTAATTAACGACTTTGATCTGAATAAGATCAATTTTTGATTTTTTGTTAGATTGAAACGGAATTTATGCTACAATAGATTCCGTTTTTTTATACCTTTGATTTAAAAATATATTCATGCATTTTCTTCCTGAAAAAATTGATGATTACGTTGTTAGTCATTCTCAACAAGAGCCTCAAATCCTTCAAGAATTAACAAGAGAAACTTGGCAAAAAATATTGAACCCAAGAATGTTAAGTGGTGCTTTTCAAGGTAGAGTGTTATCTATGATATCAAAACTAATTCAACCCAAATCAATTTTAGAAATTGGAACCTACACTGGATATTCTGCTTTATGTTTAGCCGAAGGTTTACAAAAGTATGGGATTCTTTATACTATTGATAAGAATGAAGAACTGGAAGAACTTCAATATAAATACTTTCAAAAATCTGAATATAGAGAACAAATCAAGCAAATTATAGGAAATGCTATAGATATTATTCCTTCTATAGATGACACGTTTGATTTAGTATTTATTGATGCTGATAAATCTAATTACTTAAATTATTTTGATTTAATTATCGATAAAATGAATACTGGTGGGATCATTTTATCTGACAATGTACTTTGGAGTGGTAAAGTAGTAGAAGCTTTAAATCCTAAGGATATTGACACAAAAATTCTTTTAGAGTATAATAGAAAGTTAAATGAAGATGATCGCTTAGAAACCATATTATTACCAATTAGAGATGGTTTGACTATAAGCCGAGTAAAATAAAAGTTTTTATCTTCTTTTAATCGGTCCTGTGAAGTCATCTATATTTTCTTTAACTTCATTTACCTCTTTATTAATATCCCTTACAAAATCGGTATCAATACCTTGATTTTTGGCGCTATCGTTTATTTCTTTTTTAATATCGTTAGTTGCGTCTTTAATTTGTCGCATACCTTTTCCTAATCCTCTTGCTATTTCAGGAATTTTATCTGCTCCAAATAACATCACCACTAATAATAAGATTACAAAAATCTCAGGCCCTCCTATAAATAAAAATATTCCGTTCATAAGTACAAAGATAATTAATTTCGATAGTTTAATGATTTATAAAACAAAAAAAGCCAAACACTATGTTTGGCTTTTTCTTATTATTTAAATCAATTAGTCTGCTAGAATAATTGCTTTATTTTCTTTCATTTCTAAAGTTCCAGACTTTATGCTTAAAGTTAAAACTTTATCATCTTCTGGTAAACTTACAATACTACCATGCAAGTCATCAAAAACTTTATGGTCTTGAGTATGTACATGTACTTTTACTGTTCCTTCGTTTAAAATAGATACAACTGGTGCGTGATTATTTAAAATCTGGAATTCACCATTTATACCTGGTACAGTAACAGAATCTACCTCAGATGAAAACAAAATAGCTTCTGGTGTTACAATTTCTAAAAACATAATTTCAATAGAATTAATTATTGTTAATTGTTAATTGAATTATGCTTCAGCTAACATTTTCTCACCAGCATCAATTGCTTCTTGTATAGAACCTCTTAAGTTAAACGCTGCCTCTGGGTACTTATCTAACTCTCCATCCATAATCATATTAAATCCTTTAATAGTGTCTTTAATATCAACTAAACATCCTGGGATACCAGTAAACTGCTCAGCTACGTGGAATGGTTGAGATAAGAAACGTTGTACACGACGTGCTCTGTGAACTACTAATTTATCTTCCTCAGATAACTCTTCCATACCTAAGATTGCGATAATATCTTGTAATTCTTTATATCTCTGTAAAATTTCTTTTACTCTTTGTGCAGTATTATAGTGCTCATCACCTAAAATTTCTGGTGATAAAATTCTAGAAGTAGAATCTAATGGATCTACTGCTGGATAAATACCTAACTCAGCAATTTTACGAGATAATACAGTTGTTGCATCTAAGTGAGCAAACGTTGTAGCTGGTGCTGGATCCGTTAAATCATCTGCAGGTACATAAACTGCTTGTACAGAAGTAATAGATCCTTTCTTAGTAGAAGTAATACGCTCTTGCATTGCTCCCATCTCTGTTGCTAATGTTGGTTGGTAACCTACCGCTGATGGCATACGTCCTAATAACGCCGATACCTCAGAACCTGCTTGTGTAAAACGGAAGATATTATCAACGAAGAATAATACATCTTTTCCTTGAGCTTCTCCTGCACCATCACGGAAATATTCAGCAATAGTTAAACCAGATAAAGCTACACGTGCACGTGCTCCAGGTGGCTCATTCATTTGACCGAATACGAATGTTGCTTTAGAGTCTCTCATTCCTGGTTTATCAACTTTAGATAAATCCCATCCTCCTTCTTCCATAGAATGCATGAAATCATCACCATATTTGATAATTCCAGATTCTAACATCTCTCTTAATAAATCATTTCCTTCACGAGTTCTCTCTCCAACTCCTGCAAATACAGATAAACCTCCGTGTCCTTTTGCAATGTTGTTAATTAACTCCTGAATTAATACTGTTTTACCTACTCCAGCTCCTCCAAATAATCCAATCTTACCTCCTTTTGCGTAAGGCTCAATTAAGTCAATTACTTTAATTCCAGTAAATAATACTTCAGTAGAAGTTGATAATTCATCAAATTTTGGTGCTTGACGGTGGATAGATAATCCTGAATCACCAGATTTTGGTAAGTCTCCTAATCCATCAATAGCATCACCAGTTACGTTGAATAAACGACCATAAATATCATTTCCTATTGGCATTTGAATTGGATTTCCTGTAGCTACTACTTCCGTACCTCTACTTAATCCATCAGTTGCATCCATAGAGATTGTACGAACCGTATCTTCTCCAACATGTTGTTGTACTTCTAAAACTAAAGTTGAACCATCAGCTTTTTTAATTTCTAATGAATCGTAAATCTTTGGTAATTCAGCATTTTCTGTATTAAACTCAACATCGATAACTGGACCAATAATTTGAGAAACTTTACCTGTTATTGTAGACATTACTATATGTAATTAAAGTTATTTAATTTGCTATGTGAGCTTTAGCTCCTTTTTTCAAGGTGCAAAGGTAATTTTTTTAAAGGAATTTAAAAAACCTTTTAAACTATTTTTCATAAAAAAAAGTATATAAAAAAAGCCTCGCAAATGCGAGGCTTTAATTATCTATGTTTTTGGTTAAATTATTTTACTAATTTAATCTCTACACGTCTGTTTTGTGCTCTACCAGCTCTAGTTTTGTTATCAGCGATTGGGTAATCTTCACCAAATCCTTGAGATGATAATCTGTTAGCAGCAACTCCAGCTTTACCTACTAAGTAATCTAATACAGCTTTAGCTCTTCTTTGAGATAACTTCATGTTAGTTGAAGCTCTACCTTGGCTATCTGTATGTCCTTGAATACTAAAGTTAGCTTTTGGATATTCTTTCATAATACCAGCAATTAAATCTAATTTACCAGTAACTCCTCTTCTAAAAGTAGTTCTTCCAGAGTTAAAGTAGATAGCTCTTGCGAAATCATTTAATTTCTTTACAGCCTCTTCTTTAATTACAACCTCAGGACATCCGTTGTTAGATGCAACTCCAGCAACTTTAGGACACTTATCGTCTTTGTCTAAAACTCCGTCACCATCAGTATCTGGCCAAGGGCATCCATTGTTTTCAGCTGGTCCTGCAGTGTTAGGACACTTATCTTTACTATCAATTACACCGTCTCCGTCAGCATCAGGACATCCGTTGTTAGCTTTAGTTCCTTTTTCAGTTGGACAAGCATCATCTTTATCAGCAATACCGTCACCATCTGTATCAGGACATCCATTCAAAGCAGCTAAACCAGCTACTTCTGGACAAGCATCATCAGAATCTTTGATTCCATCACCGTCAGTATCAGGACATCCGTTGAATTCTTTTAATCCTGCAACCTCTGGACAAGCATCATCTTTGTCATATACACCATCTCCGTCAGTATCTTTACCTCCGAATTTGAATACTAAACCAACTGAGTGTTGGAAGTGATCTTGTACTTTACCAGCAAATTCTTTCTTAGCTCCTGATTGAAAGTTTAAACCTAAATTTTCGTTGAACCAAGTGTTAAATCCTAAACCTGCGTTTAACATTCCTTCAGAACCTTCAGCTCCTGCAGCGTTAACACCGTTAGTATAACCTCCACCTAAATATACATAAGGATCAAACCAAGAAGTATCTCCAAATAAATTATTTAAGTCATATTTTACGTTTGCATCGATAGCCCAGTAAAGCTCATCAGTATCATTTTCACTGTTTACAGTCTCAATTTTATTTAAAGAACCTGCTAACTGTAAAGTAAAACCATCGTTTAAATATCTGTCAACAGTAATTCTAGAAATAGAAGGTAAAACATTCCAGTCACTAGTACCGATATAATCTTTTGCATAATCTCCAAACTTAGTTGGGATTCTTACGTCAACTGCGTTGACACCAAATCCAACCGCCCATGGGTTGTCTGAATCCTGTGCGTTTATCGTTCCAATAGTAGCGAACGAAAACAAAGCTATCACAGCTAATTTGATTTGTTTCATTATTAAAAATTTAAATTAAAAGTTCGTTTATATATAGCGCAAATGTAAGTTGTAAAAACTTATTTACAAAAGCAAATCTACAAAAACTTATAACAATTACAAGTTTTTACCTTAATATCTTTATATCACATTTAACTCTTTTCCTACTCTAACAAAAGCATTTACGGCTTTATCTATATGCTCTTTTTCATGTGCAGCTGATAATTGAACTCTAATTCTAGCTTGCTCCTTTGGCACTACTGGATAGAAAAATCCAATTACATAAATTCCTTCTTCTAATAGTTTATTAGCCATCACTTGTGATAACTTGGCATCGTATAACATTACAGGTACAATTGCTGCATCTGCACCTACTAAATCAAAACCAGCTTTTTCCATTTCAGTTCTGAAATAATTTGTATTCCACTCTAATTTATCTCTTAAAGTAGTGTCATTTGATAACAAATCAAATACTTTTAAAGAAGCTCCTACAATTGCTGGCGCTAATGAATTTGAAAATAGATATGGACGTGAGCGTTGACGTAAGATTTCAATAATTTCTTTTTTACCTGTAGTATAACCTCCCATTGCTCCTCCAAGAGCTTTTCCTAATGTCCCTGTAACTATATCTACACGATCCATTACATTTTTCAGTTCTACTGTACCTCTTCCTGTCTTTCCTATGAATCCAGCTGCATGGCATTCATCAACCATTACTAACGCATCGTACTTATCTGCTAAATCACAAATTTCATCTAATTTAGCTACAATTCCGTCCATAGAAAAAACTCCATCAGTTACTATGATTTTAAATCTATGGTTATGTTTATTGGCTTCTATCAATTGTTCTTCTAATGAAGCCATATCATTATTTGCATAACGATATCTTGCTGCTTTACATAAACGAACCCCATCGATAATTGAAGCATGATTTAAACTGTCAGATATAATGGCATCTTCTTTTGTTAATAAAGGCTCAAAAACTCCACCGTTTGCATCAAAAGCTGCTGCATATAAAATAGTATCTTCTGTTGTATAAAAATCTGCTATCTTTTTTTCTAAATTTTTATGGATATCTTGAGTTCCACAAATAAAACGTACTGAAGACATTCCAAATCCATGAGTATCCATTGTATCTTTTGCTGCTTGAATTACCTCTGGGTGATTTGACAACCCTAAATAATTATTTGCACAAAAGTTAATTACTTCTTCTCCTGTTGAAACTTTAATTACTGCATCTTGTGATGATGTAATAATTCGTTCAGATTTATACAATCCAGCATCTTTAATATCTTGAATTTCTTGCTGTAATTGTTCTTTTATTTTTCCGTACATAATTTATGTTTGAAAGTTGTTTGCTTTTTAAATGGTCAAAGTTAGCTCTTATACCTCTTCAATCAAATTTTTTTCATTAATATATATGAGGAGCTTTTTCTTCACTACATAGCCCATAGATTTTAATACTCGTTCATACCTCAACAATTGTTGATGATAACTTTTAGATGGCTTACCTGTTTTATAATCTATAATTATAATTTCTCCGTTTTTATCAAAAACAAGTCGATCTGGAATCATAATTTGGTTATCTACATCAACAATTTCTCTTTCATTATAAACTGTTATATTCTCTGAAAAATACTCTTCTAGCAATGGGTGATTTACGATTCTATTTATATCTTTTTTTATAAACTCTGAATCTTTATTATCAATAATTCCCTGCTGAACATATTGATTTATTACTTTACTAACATCTTCTTTTATTATTATTTTCGACATAATCTCATGAATAAGAATCCCGAATTTAATAGCTTCTTCCTGTTCTGTATTCCATAATTTTGATGCACTCGCTAGCATCTGAATATTATGTTCTTTCCAAGATGTTGAAATAAATGCTTCTTGAATATTTGTTGATGACACCTCTTTTTCCTTTTTTACAAGCCTTTCTATATTTCCAAAAGAGTACTCTAATTCATCTTCTTTCCATTCTTCTATTTTCTTCAAATAATTAATAAAAATTCCTGAATAGTAATTTGTATTCTCTCCTGTTTTTGTAATCCTTTTTTCTGTTATGACATGCAATTGTTCAACTGGTCTTGTTAAAGCTACATACAACAAATTAAAATTATCTAATTCTAATTCTTCTCGCTGATGATTATAGATTTCCGCTCCAGTAGCATTTAAATAGCTCAAATCTTTACTAAATGGAACTAATAACTCATTAAAACCATTAAAATTTTCTGGCAATTTATTTAACCAAATCTTTGGATTTATTTGTCGATAAATATCCAAATCATAAGGAAAAATAACTACCGGAAACTCCAGTCCTTTAGATTTATGAATTGTCATTACTTGTACTGCATTACCACTTTCTGGTACTACTATACTCAGATTCTGTTTTTTCTCTTCCCAAAACTCCAAAAACTCTTGAATGCTAGTTCCTTTTCTTTGTTGCTCCAATACAACATCTAAAAAAAACTGAACATAAGCATCTGATGAATTAATTAATTTAAAACTTCGAATTATTTCTTCTACTTTTTCATAAAAAGGCAATTGATGAAAAGTTGATAATTCAAATGAAATTCCATAGTCTTTTAAATTTTGAAATATTGTTTCATTTGACTGATGAATAAACTCCGAAATAAATGAATGTTTGTTTTTTTCAAAATTTAAATGATTATGCAAAAAGTACAAGACTTCTAACAAAGTTTCTTTATCATTTGAATATTGAAGTACACGTAATATGTTAACTGTAAAATTAACTTTAGTACTATTTTGCAACAACAATGTTTCTGAAGAAATAATATTAATCCCATTTTCCGATAAATAATTGGCTACCGCTATTCCATCCTTCTTTTTTCTCACCAATACACAAATCTCATTCAACAAGAAATCATCTTCTAAACTTCGAATGATTTCTAAAACTTTCTTTGGGTATTTTATCTGTTCATTTTCTTTTTCTTCTTCCTTTTCTAAAAAAGATATTGAAACAAAACCTCCTTTTTTTGAGTTCTCCTCTTGCTTATTTCCTTCAATAAACAGTTGTTTATAATCTTCATTTTGAAGAAAGTTTGCTGTATGTTGAAAAAATGAATTATTAAAATTCACTACCTCTGAAAAACTCCTATAGTTTCTTTCTAATGTTTTTACTTCTTTTGGTATATAAAATGGATTTCCTTTTTCTGACCCTAAGTTTATAAACTGCTCTGCTTTACCTCCACGCCAACGATAAATAGCTTGTTTTCCATCTCCAACCAATAATAAACTTGCATTTTCTTGAGACAGTGCATTATTTATTAAGGGAATTAAGTTTTGCCACTGCAATACAGATGTATCTTGCATTTCATCAATAAAATAATGCATAAATCGCTGACCAATTCGTTCATAAATAAACGGCGCTGGTTGGTCTTTTATATTATCAGATATTAATTGATTAAACTCTGCATTTAACCGAAGATTGTTTTCTTCTTTTATTTCTGTTAATTCTAAGTTTATATAATTTAAAACGGCTAACGGAATGATACTTTTTAACACCAACTTATTTAACAAATGCTGCTGATACAACTTCTCTGATTGCATATACAGATTTAGTAATTCTGGTAAAATTTCTTCTATAGTCGTTTTAATATCATCTGATTTAGATTTCGAATAAAAATTATTCTCTTCTATCCTTTCTCTAAGTTTCGAATCTTCAAAAAACTTTGCTTTATCAGGACTTTCAGACAATGCTACAAAATGATTAGGCAACATTGACCTATAAAAATCTTTATGACTTAATTGAGCTTCTTCTATAATTTGCAATCCCTTGTTTCCAATTTCTTGCAAATTTTCTTTTATCTCTTTTTCATGTTTTGACAACTTATTTTTTAGTCCTGTAAAGTCTTCTAATTTTTTATCTGCTAGCTGTCTAAAATGCTCTGTATCATCTTCGTTTAATAAAATCCTAGAAAACTCGCTTAGCTCTCTTGAAATATCCCATGACTTGTCATCATCCGCTTTATCTAAAGAAAAATCAATTAATAACTTCGTTAAATCTTTATCTGTTCCAATTTTAGAAATTAAAATATCAACTGCTTCATTCAACAGTGAAATTGCATCCATTTCAACTTCAAAATTTAAAGACAGCCCTAAGTCATATGCAAAGCTTTTTATTATTTTATGAGTAAAACTATCAATTGTAGTTATTGAAAAAGCTGAATAATTCTGTAGAATTGCTTCTATAATCTTTTTACTCCTTTCTTGAATAATTGATTTCTCAACTGGTATTTCATTAATTATTAGTTGGAACAAATCGTTTTCTATTCCTTCTGAAAAATCGTGTAAATTTTCCAATACACGTTCTTTCATCTCTCCAGCAGCTTTGTTTGTAAAAGTTATGGCTAGTACTTTTTGAAAACGAAAAATATCATTAGAATTTAACAATACTTTTAAGTATTCTTTTACTAATGTAAAAGTCTTTCCGCTTCCTGCTGATGCGTTATATACCTGAAATGTTGATACTTCTTGCACAATTATTTTTTAGATGCTAATTGCACGAATTTACATAAAGTTCCTTTGTTTTTAACCTCTAAACAAAAAGAAATCTTTTTTCATTGATTCTATTTCAGAATCATCATTTGTTATGATATAATCTATTGCTTTCTCTGTAAAGGCCTTTCCCTTTTCAGTCAGCGAAATAATTTTATTTTCTATCAAAATCATGTTGTTTTTCTCTGCTAATTCCACAATAGATTTAGCTTTAACTTTATGCCAATTGATATGTTCATTTAAATGATTTATATGTCTTTCTCTTTCTTCACTATGATTATTTAAATGTAATAAAAAAGTAAGCAACTGTACTTCTTTTTGTTGTTGCTTATTCCTATACAAAACAGAAATTAACCCTTTATTGGGCGCAAATAAATATACTATTAGAAAAACAATTCCTAAGATGGTTGTCATCGAACCAGATATGGAAGCATCTAACCAATGCGCAACCCAATAACCAATAATTGCCGATAATACTCCAAAGACTACTGATAACACTAACATTTTTTTTAAATCGTTAGTTAATAAATAAGCAGTAGCAGCCGGTGCAATCATTAAAGCAACTACCAAAATTGCTCCCACCGCATCAAATGCCCCAACTGTTGTTATAGATGCTACACTCATCAATCCATAATGAAGTATTGCTGGTGAAAAACCTAATGCTGTTGCCAATCCTTTATCGAAAGTACTTACTTTTAATTCTTTAAAAAAAGCTAACAAAAGACCTAATGTAATTAATAAAATAGTACCAATTATCCATAACGATTTCGGACCTAAATCAACTTCATTTATCAGTAATCTATCAAAAGGTGCAAAAGCTAATTCACCTAACAAAACTGCATCAACATCTAAATGAACATCGTTTGCATTTTTAGCTATTAAAAGTACACCTATACTAAATAATGCAGGAAACACTAATCCAATTGCCGTATCTTCTTTAACTAGTTTTGTTTTTTGAATATACTCTACTAAGACAACCGTTATTATTCCTGATAAAGCTCCCATTAAAATAAGTAATGGAGAATTTAAATCGTGTGTAATAAAAAAACCTATTACCAATCCAGGTAAGATAGAATGACTTATAGCATCACTAATCAATGCCATTTTTCTTAGTACTAAGAACACTCCAGGTATTGCACAGGCAATTGCCACTAAGCTTGCTATTAATTGTATTTCTATCTGAGCACTACTCATTTTCTATATTTTGATTATATAAGTTTCCAGCAAATTGATAACCTTCTTCTGTCATTGACCACATTTTACCTTCAACTTTGATATACTTTTTCTCTTCTAACTTTTTTAAAGTCCCTCTTGTATACCCCTGAAAATTATTTAGAATTTTTACGGCATGGGGATGAGATTTATCTTCATGAGTTTTTACTAAATCAAACATAAAAGATAGTGTTTTGTGCAATTTCAAATCTCGTCGGTTTTTTAAAAAACGTATTTGACGAAATAACAAACCTCTTGTTGGTGAAAAAATAAATGAAATAACTACAAATATTGCTGCTACTAATACTATTACTGGGCCTGTTGATAAATTGGACTGACTTGAACTAATCCCTGTTCCAACAACACCTGCTAGTAAACCAAAAACTGCTGCTAGTATTACCATAGTACTTAAACTATTTGTCCATTGCCTTGCAGCTGCAGCTGGTGCCAATAACATAGCGCTCATTAAAACTACTCCAACTGTTTGCAATCCTAAAACAATAGCTAAAACAATAAAACCAGTAATTAAAGCGTCTATAAATTTTATATTAAAACCTAAGGTCTTCGCATAATCTGCATCAAATAATAGCAGTTTGAACTCTTTCCAAAAAAGTAATAACACTAGTAAACAAACCCCAGTAACAATTACCATAAACCAAACATCCTTAACTAATAATGTTGCTGCTTGTCCAAACAAAAACTTATCTAAACCAGATTGATTTGCATTGGGTTGCTTCTGAATGAATGTTAATAACAACATTCCAAATCCAAAAAACACTGAAAGAATTAACCCTAAAGCTGTATCTGTTTTTAAATGTGTATTCTTAACGATTCCACGAATCCAAAAAGCACCAATAAGACCACTAATCAATGCCCCTAACAATAACACATTTGTATCTTTTGTTCCTGTGATTAAAAATGCTATTGCAATTCCTGGTAAAGATGCGTGAGAAATTGCATCACCTAGTAAACTTTGTTTTCTTAATACAGCAAAACTTCCTAACATTCCACAGATAGCTCCCAAAATTGCAGTACCAATTGTTATCGTACGAAGTGTATAATCGGAAAAAACGAGTTTAAAATATTCTTGTAAATCCATTATTGCTGCACACTTACTTTATAATTAATTCCGTAAGTCTTGGTTAAGTTATCATCATTAAATATTTCTTTAACTGGACCTGTAGCAATTTTCTTAACATTCAAAAAGGTTACCCAATCAAAATATTCAGGAACTGTCTGCAAATCGTGATGTACTACAACTACGGTTTTTCCAGCTTTACGCAACTCTTTTAGTATATTAATTATTGCTATTTCTGTAGTTGCATCTACACCCTGAAATGGCTCATCCATAAAATAAATTGAAGCATTTTGAACTAAAGCTCTTGCTAAAAAAACACGTTGTTGTTGTCCTCCTGAAAGTTGAGATATTTGCCTGTTTTTAAATGGCAGCATTCCTACTTTTTCAAGCGCTTCTAATGCTGCTTTCTTTTGAGCTCCTCCTGGTCTTTTAATCCACCCTAAACTTCCATAGGTTCCCATCATCACAACATCTAATGCTGTTGTCGGAAAATCCCAATCTACACTACCTTTTTGTGGAACATAGGCTACCAACTTTCGCTGCTTCTCGTATGATTTTCCATATACAGAAACACTTCCAGCAATTGGATTTATAATACCTAAGATCGATTTTATCAAAGTAGATTTTCCTGCTCCATTTGGCCCAACAATTGCCATTAAAACTCCTTCAGGAATAGCTAAATCGATATCCCAAAGTACAGGTTTATAATTATAAGCTACTGTTAAATCGTCTACTGTTACTGCATATTTTGTTTCCATACTATTTCAATGCATCTATTATGGTATTTACATTGGCTTTATACATACCGATGTAAGTTCCTTCTTTTGTTCCTGCATTTCCTAATGCATCAGAATATAATGTTCCTCCTATTGCTACTTCTTTTTCTTTTGACTTTACTGCTTCTTGTAAAGCTTCTATAGTTCTTTTAGGAACTGAACTTTCTACAAAAATGGCTTTAACATCATTATCTATAATAAACTTTGCTAATTTTTGCACATCTTGAACTCCAGCCTCAGTTGCTGTTGATAAACCTTGTAATCCTACCACATTAAAATTATGCTGCCTTCCAAAATAATTAAATGCATCATGAGCTGTAACTAATATTCTTTTATCTATTGGTAACTCATTTATTTTTGCACTAATATTTTGATTCAACTCCTTTAATTTCTTTAAATATTCTTCTCCATTACTTTTGTAAAATGCTGCGTTTTTAGAATCTAGAGTTGATAGTTTATCAACCACATATGATGTAATCTTTATCCAATTATTAATATCAAACCATATATGTGGATCATAATTTGATGCAAAAGCTTCAGATCCTATCAAAGTATTTTTATCTATAATATCAGAAACAGTAATTGTTTTTTTATTTTGATGCTTCATCTTTTCGAAAACCTCCTCTAGCTTTCCTTCTAAATGCAATCCATTATAAATAACCACATCTGCATTGAACAGCTTGGACACATCTCCTTCACTTGCTTTATATAAATGAGGATCAACACCTGCTCCCATTAAACCATTCACTTCAACTTTATCTCCTCCTATGTTTTTCACCAAATCGGTAATCATAGTAGTAGTGGTAACAACATTTAATTTATCGTTTTTCTTTTTTACCTTGTTATTACAACTTACCAGTATTAAAACTGCAATTAAGCCAACTATTCTTTTCATTTTATTTTTTTTGTATATAAATATTATTTGCCACCTTGTTTGAAATCGTCATTTCCTTTCCGTTTATTTTCACTAAGAACGAATCATCAAAAGGCTCTTTATCTAACACTTCTATGTTTTTTCCTAAACCTATTTCTTGTTTATCTAAAAAACGTAAAAACTCAGAAGAAGTATCATTTACCCCTACACAAACTCCTTTCTCACTTTTCTCTAGTGTAGACAACAAGCTTTTTTGTATTTGTGGTAAATTCCCATCTTTATCAGGAATAGGGTCTCCATGTGGGTCTCTCTTAGGATAGCCTAAAAACGAATCCAATTCATCTATTAACTTAGGCGATTTTATATGCTCTAATTGTTCAGCTACCTCGTGAACTTCATCCCAAGTAAAATTAAGCTTCTGCACTAAAAAAACCTCCCACAATCTATGTTTACGTATAATATTAGCAGCTGTTCTCTTCCCAAAGTCTGTTAAAGTTACTCCTTGATATTTTTTATAAACCAACACTTCCTTATCAGATAACTTTTTAATCATATCTGTTACCGAAGAAGCTTTTGTTGCTAACTTCTTTGCTATAGCATTTGTATTAATCCCTTTATCAGATATTGCTGCTAAATGATAAATTGTTTTTATATAATTTTCTTCTGACTGACTAAACATTCTATTTTTTTGGTTCAACAAAAATACAAATTCTGTTTTAGATAAAATAATTTTTAGACAAGACTAAAAATTATTTTATCTTTGCAGAAAAATATATTACATGTGGTGCAAGTAATTTTTAATTGCAACTTAGTTGCGTTAATGATATATTTGCAAAAACATCACTTTACAATGAGAAAACAATTAGCTCTTTTTGCAATACTCTTTTTGCAAATAACTTATTCTGCTTTTAGCCAGAATGTATCAGGAAAAATAACCTCAAAAAATGAACCTGTACCATTTGCCTCTGTTTATATAAAAAATGGTACTATTGGAGTAACTGCCAACGCAGATGGGTACTATGAATTGAATATCCCTATCGGTAAAACTATTATTGAGGTGAGCTCTCAAGGTTTTAGAAAAACATCTAAACAAATTACAACTAAGCCAGATGAAAAAATCAATTTAAATTTTGAATTGTTCGAAGATGTATTAGGTTTAGATGAAGTGGTTATTAGTGCTACTAGAAACAGAGTAGAACGCAAAGAAACTCCTGTTGTTGTTTCAACCATAAAACCGCGTTTGTTAACAGCTACTCAATCTGCTTCTATGGCCGATGGATTGAATTACGCACCAGGTGTTCGTGTAGAAACTAACTGTCAAAACTGTGGATTTACACAAGTTCGTTTAAATGGTTTAGATGGTGGTTATACCCAAGTATTATTAAATAGTAGACCTGTTTTCACATCGTTAATTGGTGTATATGGTTTAGAGCAAATTCCAACAAATATAATTGAGCGAATTGAAGTTGTTAGAAGTGGAGGTTCTGCATTATATGGTTCAAGCGCTATTGCAGGTACTGTTAATGTTATTACTAAAGACCCAGTTTTAAATACTTGGGAAATTGGTTCTAACTTCGCTTTTATTGATGGTAAATCAATTGATAGAACATTAACATTTAACACCTCTGTTGTTGCTGATGATTTAAATAGTGGTGTTTCATTGTTTGGAATGAATAGAAATCGTGAAAGCCTTGATGTAAATGGTGATGGTTTTACAGAGCTAGTTAAATTAAAAAACACAACTGTTGGTGCTAAAGCTTTTGTAAAACCTACTGAAAAAAGTAGAATATCAGTCAATTTAAATTCTATAAAAGAATATAGACGTGGTGGTGATAAACTAAACCTTGCTCCTCAATTTACTGATATTACAGAAGAATTAGATCACGATACTTTCATTGGTGGAGCAGATTATGAAGTTTATAGTAAGGATGACTCTGGTAAATTTCAAATTTACACTTCTGCTTCTTATACCGATAGAGGTAGTTATTATGGTGGACTTGGTGGTGGAAGAACTAAACAAGATAGTATTTTAGCTAACAATGCTTTTGGAACTACTAAAGATTTAGCTTGGGTAAATGGTTTACAATACACAAAATCATTTAAAAATAAAGATATTTTAACCGTTGGAACAGAATATAACTTTACATCTACTGAAGATAAAATAGAAGGTTATAATCGTTTGGTTGATCAATCAGTTAAATCGTTAGGAGTTTACGGACAATATGAATGGAAACCTTCAAATAAGTTTACAGCTTTAATTGGTGCTCGTTTAGATAATGTTAATGTTGATGGAACTTATACTATCGGTACAATTTCCAGAAATGTTAATGTAAGTCAAACAACTTTATCTCCAAGATTAACCCTTTCTTATCAGTTTACTGATGCCTTGAAGTTTAGGGGAGGTTATGCAAGAGGTTTTAGAGCTCCACAAGCATTCAATGAAGATGTACATATTTCTAGTGTTGGTGGAGAGCCACAATTTGTGATTCTTTCAGACAATTTAAAAACTGAATTTTCAAACGCTTTTACAGGGTCATTAAACTATTCAAAAAGTATTAATTTACTACAATTAGATTTCTTACTAGAAGGTTTTTATACAACATTAGAAAACCCTTTTACATTAGTAAGCACAGGTTCTACATTATCTAACGGTTCTATAGTAGAAGAAGTAAGAAATGGTTCTGGAGCAAAAGTATACGGAACTAATTTTGAATTTGGAATATCACCAAACCCTAAATGGCAATTTCAATTAGGAGGAACTATACAAGCATCGAAATATAATGATCCACAAATTTTATTTGAAACAGACGGAACTACTCCAGGAGAATCAAATATTGTGGTTAATGAATTTGTAAGAAACCCAAACTTTTACGGTTATATAAATACTTCTTGGATTCCTAACAAAAAAATAAATATTGATCTTACAGGAACTTATACAGGTGGTATGACTGTTCCTAGAGTTATTAGTGATACAGGATTTTTACGACTAAACGAAGTGGGAGATTTCTTTGATTTGAATTTAAAATTAGAATCTCATATTGATTTCAATGATAATTTTATGACAACAATCTCAGCTGGGGTAAAAAATATGTTTAATGCTTATCAAAATGATTTTGATACTGGAGCTACTAGAGATTCTGACTATATCTATGGACCAAGTGCTCCAAGAACATTCTTCATTGGTATAAAATTTGGTAAATTTCATTAATCAGTATTACATAAAAACATATAGCAAGAACTTTTGAAAACATTAAAAAACAACATATTATTTCTTTTTTTCTTTGGTTGTTTTATAGTTAGTACAATCGCGCAAAAACAAAAAGTGAATTGGATTTCTTTTGAGCAATTAGACGATTCTTTAGCAGTAAAACCTAAAAAAGTATTTATCTCATTTTATACTGATTGGTGCGTTTATTGTAAAAAAATGAATAAAGTTGCTTTTAAAGACCCTAAAGTAATTTCTGTTCTAAACTCAGAATATTATGCTGTTAAAATGGATGCTGAAACAGAGAAGACTATAGAATTTGAAGGAAGAGAATATATTAATAATGAAATTGGAAAGAATAGAAAACCAATACATCAAATCCCATTATTATTGGCTTCGAGAAAAAACAGGTCTTTTTCATTACCTGCAACAATAATTTTAAACAAAACATTTAAAGTTACTCAACGTCATTTCGAATATTTATCTTCTAAGAAAATGTTGAAAGTTTTAAAACCTAAAACAACTCTTTAACCGAGCATAGAATCGATGTTCAAAAACACATAATTCACATATAAAATACGAAAATTGTAAAAAAAGGAAAGCTTAAAAATGAGCTTTCCTTTTTTAGTAATATAAAATTAATGTCTTCATAACATTACGGTATTCTGTTAACATTTAAGAAACATTCTAATAAAACAAGGATAATTTACATGTAACATTAGCTTTACAATCTAGTTTCACATTTGCAGGGTATTTAAAGAACTCAAGTAATTATAATGAAAAAATTAATATTTATTACTCTTTTAAGCCTTTGCAATTTTGCATTTTCACAAAGCAAAGGAACTGTATCTGGTACCCTTACAGATAAAGAGATGAATGGAGAAGCATTACCTTTTGCTAATGTTTTTATAAAAGGAACTACTATTGGTGGTACCACAGACATGGATGGTAAATATACCTTAAATGTTCCTGTAGGAAATCAAACTATCGTATTTAGTTTCGTTGGTTATCAAACAATTGAAAAAGCTATTGTAGTTAAAGCTGGAGAGACTTTAATTATAAATCAAGAACTAGGAGCTAACGAAGGAGTAACTTTAGATGAAGTAGAAATTAAAGCTACTACAAGTAAAGATAAGGCTAGCGCTTTATTACTAGATCAAAAGAAAGCTGTAGTTATTAAAGAAAGTATTGGTGCGGAAGAATTATCTTCAAAAGGAATTTCAGATGCTGCGGGGGCTGTATCTAAAATATCTGGTGTTTCAAAACAAGAAGGTTCAAGCAATGTATATGTTCGTGGTTTAGGTGATCGTTATTTAAACACTACTATGAATGGTCTTTCATTACCATCAAATAATATTGCTAAGAAAAACATTGATTTAAATTTATTTCCGTCAGATATTATTCAAAATGTATCTATTAGTAAAGCATATTCTTCTAATTTTTATGGAGATTTTGCTGCTGGTAATATTGATATTTCTTCAAAAGAATATAAAGGAAATGGTTTTGTAGAAGTTAATCTTGGTTCTGGTGTTAACTCTAGAGCTATGGGAGAAGATTTCCAAAAAAGTGAAGGAACTGGATATTTTGGCTACTACAATAGATTTAAGCACAACCCATATGCTGTAGTGCTTTCTCATGGTGTTGACCCAGTAAGTGCAGGTAGCCCTATTAACAGTTCTATTGGAATCAATGCTGGTAAATCTTTCGATTTTGAAGACGGTTCTAGATTAAGTCTTTTTGGTACAGCTTCTTTTAGTAGAGCTTTCGAATATAGAGAAGGACCTTTAGTTGACTATACCAATGTATTTAAAAAGCGTTTTCCTAACGCTAAAGAATATGCATACAGCACTTCTACAACTGCTATGTTAAGTGCATTATACAGAATTAATAGCGAGCATAAATTAAAATACACATCACTATTCTTAAACAATTCAGGAGATGAAGTTGGTTATTATGGTTTCAAAGGATTAGGACAAAATAGAGATGCTTTAAGAGATACTGATAAAGGTTTCTATCAAATGAACGTTCAATATAATCAAGATTTAGTTTTTGTAAATCAAATAACTGGTGATCATAGATTTGAAGACAATAAACTAAAACTAACATGGGGTATTGGTTATAACAATGTTTTCGCTCACGAACCAGATAGAAAAAGAATCAGTTTAGAAAATTTTCATTATTCATTAGATAATGATCCAAGTACAAATCCTGTATTCTTTACAAATAACTCATTTGACAATCAGCGTTATTTCCAAAAAATTATTGATGAGGAATTAAACAGTAGAGTAAACTTAACTTATCAAGCATCTGAAAAAGTAGGTTTAAACTTCGGTTATAACGGAAGAATTAAAGAAAGAGACTTTGAAAATATCAGATATGGTTACGATATTTTAAATAAGCAATACGAAATAACTGATGTTAATAATTTTGATGCAATATTTAATATTAATAATGCTCAAATATTAAAAAGCCAGACTGGTAAAATTTTCAGGTTAGATGTATTTAGAAAAATACCTGGTTATGAAAACAGTAATATTGCTAGTTTACCAGGTGTAAATGAAAACACATATAACGGTAAATTAAGTATACATGCAGGTTATGTATCAGCTGAAATAAAAGCAGGTGAAAAATGGGTAATCGTACCAGGAATTAGAGTTGAATCTTTTGCTCAGGATATAAAATATAATGTAATAAACATTAACCCAAGTGATCCTGGTTTTAGAAATGCTTCAGAAACATTCTTCTTACCAAGTTTAAACCTTAAATATTCATTAAACGAAGATCAAAACTTACGTTTTAACTTTAGTCAAACAGTATCTGTTCCAGAATTTAAGGAGGTAGCTCCATTTATTTATGAAGGTATTGGACAAAGAATTGGAGGTAATCCAGACTTATTAGACGATCCTTCTTTCTCAAAGATTTTTAATCTTGATTTAAAGTATGAGTGGTTTATTTCTAAAGATGAGTTATTATCGGTAGCTGCTTTTGGAAAGCAAATTAATGATCCGGTAAACTTAGTAATAGCAAATAGTGCTGCTGGTAACCAACGTTATTTTAGAACTGGAGACAAAGCAACAGTTTTAGGAGTAGAGTTAGAAGCGCGTAAAAATTTAATTAAAAATGAAGATGATGAAACATTAATCTCTGCTGGATTCAACTTTACTTACATGCATACTAAGCAGGATTTAAAGCAAAATATTACAGGAGTTTCTCGTTACAGCACAACATTTAATAGAGATAGCGACGAGCTTCAAGGAGCTTCTCCTATATTAATTAATGCTAATATTAACTATAGTCCAGTAAACTTTAAAAACTATAAACCTATTACTTCTTTAGTTTTCTCATATTTCTCAGACAGAATTGACGCTTTAGGAGCTGGTGCTTTAGGAAACATCATAGAAAAAGGAATACCAACATTAGATTTTATTTGGAAAAATAAAATTGGTGAACAATGGGAAGTAAACTTAAGTGCAAAGAATTTACTAGACCCATCAATTAAAAGAATTAGAGAAAATACTTCTATAGGTAACGTAGTTCTTTCAGAATACAAAAGAGGAACAAACATTAGTTTAGGTCTTAAATACAAATTTTAACAAAACACAACATATCTTAAACTTTAAAACAATGAAAAATAATTTTTTATTAGGATTAGCTTTAGCTGCTACTTTATTTACATCATGTGGTGATGATGGTACAGCTGATATCGTTATTAATGATAATAGCACAACTAACAACAATGGTGGTGGAACTCCTACAACTGGTGAAACAGTTGAATTAAAAGGAAATTATACTGCTGATTTAACATTAGACTCTTCAAAGTCTTACCTTATCACTGGACCAACTATTTTTGAAGATGGTACTACTTTAACAATACCAGCTGGTACTGTTGTTAAGGCTGCTGCTACTGGTGCAGATGTTTATTTAGCAATTGCTCAAGGTGCTAAAATTATGGCTGAAGGAACTTCTAGTCAACCAATTATTTTTACTTCTAATGCAAATACACCAAACGCTGGTGATTGGGGAGGATTAATTTTATTAGGAAAAGCTCCAATTAATTCAGTAGCTGGAGGAACTGCAACTTCTACTTCTGAGATTGCAAGTTTACCTTATGGAGGTAACATTGCTGATGACGATTCAGGTATTTTAAGTTACGTAAGAGTTGAGTACTCTGGAGGTAAAGCTGATGGTCAGTCTGAAAACAATGGATTTTCTTTCTATGGTGTAGGTAACAAAACAAAAATAGAGTACATCCAAATGTTTGAAGGAAAAGATGATGGAGTAGAATTCTTTGGTGGAACTGTAAACGTAGATTATGTTTCTGTTGTAAACGCTCAAGATGATTCTATCGACTGGACTGAAGGATATACTGGAACTATTACTAATGCTTATGTAAAGCACGGTGTTGATCACGATAAAGGTATTGAAGCTGACGGTTATAATACTGATATAGGAAACTTATCTAGCCCTAAATATTTTTCTAAACCTACTGTAAACAATTTAACTATTGAAGGATTAGGTTCAGGTACTGCTAATGAAGCTATTCGTTTAAGAGCTGGTACTCAAGGAATTTTTACTAATGTTTTATTAGTTGGTTTCGCTGAAGGGTTTGACTTAGATGGTGACGCTACTGACAACCCAACTGGTGCTGGTGTAACTTCTGGTGATTTAAAAGCAAATGATGTTAAATTTGATGACGTTACTACTAAAATGAAAAACGATACAGGAGTTAGCTTTACAATGGCTGATTTCTTAACTGAAAATGCTGCTTCTGCAGGTACAGACTATGCTACTTGGGGAGCTAACTGGACAAGAAAATAACATATTCTTTTACCCTCTAAAATAAAAAAGCCGAGCTAATGCTCGGTTTTTTTATTCATTTATTTTAATAAAACTATATAACAAATCTTCTAGTTTTTTTAATTCAATTGGCGGACTCCCTGCATCAAATGTTGAAGATGTATACTTTTTTCCTTCAACTTCTATTGCAAAGCTTGCTATTAATGCTGAATCATTATATCTTCTATTAGTTGGTGATTTTAGCGCTTCTATATCATTTAAATTAATTTTCTTCATCAACTCTTATAATCTCCTTAAATCTCCTTACTTTTTCTTCAGAAAGCTTAAATTCTAGTTCTTTTCCATTCTTTTGATACTTAATTGTATTTTCTTCAACTCTTATTTCAATAGCTGTTCCTCTAGTATGCGCTTTGTAGATTATTTTATTAAGTTTTTGAGCAGAACAATTAGTAACCACCACAACAAAAAATAATGTTATTACTTTCAGATATTTCATTTATATAGTTTAAAATTTCATAAATATAAAAAAGGCATCTCATGTGAGATGCCTTTTTTATATTCAATTAAATAAGTAAATATTATTTAAGCTTTTTTCTTACTGCAATTTCAGTATAAGCTTCTATAGTATCGCCTTCTTTAATATCGTTGTATCCTTTAATTTGAAGACCACAATCGTATCCTTTCTTAACTTCTTTTACGTCATCTTTAAAACGTTTTAATGAAGTTAACACACCATCATGAACTACAATTCCTTCTCTAATAATACGAACCTTAGAGTCTCTTGTTATCTTACCATTCATTACCATACATCCTGCAATGTTACCAACTTTAGAAATCTTATAAACTTCTCTAATCTCAACATTACCAAGAACTTCTTCTTTCATTTCTGGCGACAACATTCCTTCCATTGCGTCTTTCAGATCGTTAATTGCATCATAGATAATTGAATAAGTTCTAATATCAACTTCTTCTCTATCTGCTACTAAACGTGCATTACCTTGTGGACGAACGTTAAATCCTACAATAATTGCATCAGATGCTGTTGCTAATAATACGTCAGACTCAGTAATTGCTCCAACTCCTTTATGTAAGATATTAACTTGAATTTCTTCTGTAGATAATTTTTGGAATGAATCTGTTAAAGCTTCTACCGATCCATCTACATCTCCTTTTAAGATAATATTTAATTCTTTAAAGTCTCCTAATGCAATACGACGACCAATTTCTGCTAACGTTAAAGTTTTCTGAGTTCTTACAGATTGCTCTCTTTGTAATTGAGAACGTTTTGCTGCTATTTGTTTAGCTTCACGCTCATCTTCAAATACCTTGAACTTATCACCTGCTTGTGGTGCTCCATCTAATCCTAAGATTGATACTGGTGTAGATGGTCCAGCTTCTTTAACTTTATTTCCTTTATCATCAAACATAGCTCTTACCTTACCACTATGTTTACCTGCTAAGATATAATCACCAATTTTTAAAGTACCTGCTTGTACTAATATTGTTGATACATATCCTCTTCCTTTATCTAATAATGCTTCTACTACAGCTCCAGATGCATTCTTGTTAGGATTAGCTTTTAATTCTAATACTTCAGCTTCTAATAATACTTTTTCCAGTAATTCATCAACTCCTTGACCTGTTTTAGCAGATATTTCTTGAGATTGAATGTTACCTCCCCAATCTTCTACTAATAAGTTCATAGAAGAAAGTTGTGTTTTAATATTATCAGGATTTGCATTTGGCTTATCAATCTTATTGATTGCAAAAATGATTGGAACTCCTGCAGCTTGTGCGTGAGATATTGCCTCTTTTGTTTGTGGCATTACATCATCATCGGCAGCTACTACAATAATTACTAAATCGGTTACTTGAGCTCCACGAGCACGCATTGCTGTAAAGGCCTCGTGACCTGGTGTATCTAAAAATGCTATTTTTTGATCTCCTACATTTACTGCATAAGCACCAATATGTTGTGTAATTCCTCCAGATTCTCCTTCAATTACATTTGCTTTACGAATGTAATCTAATAACGAAGTTTTACCGTGATCTACGTGTCCCATTACCGTAATAATAGGTGCACGAGTTTCTAAATCTTCTGGTTTGTCTTCTACTTCTTCAATAGATTCTTCTACCTCAGCTCCAACAAACTCTACTGTATAATTAAACTCCTCTGCAACTATTGATAATGTTTCAGCATCTAAACGTTGGTTCATTGTTACCATCATTCCTAACATCATACATGAAGAAATAATGTTAGTAACTGGAACATCCATCATTGTAGCAACCTCACTAACAGTAACAAATTCAGTTACTTTTAAGATTTTGCTTTCTGCTTGTGCTGCTTGTAAATCAGCTTCCGATTGTTCACGGTGAGCATCTCTTTTATTTCTACGATATTTAGCAGCCTTCCCTTTTTTAGATTTACCTTGAAGTCTTTCTAAAGTTTCACGTACTTGTTTTTGTACTTCTGCTTCTGTAGGCTCTTCTTTTTTAACAACAGGTCTTTGTCCACCTCTACCTCTAAATCCTTGACGGTTTCCACCTCGATTTCCACCTCGGTTTTGACCTCCTTTATTTTGTCCTGGTTTAGCTGAATTTCCAGCTCCTGGTGCACCTGGCTTGCTAATTCTTTTACGTTTCTTTTTATCTCCGTCAGTTTTCGCTTCTGGCTTCTTTTTCTTAGGTCTTTCAAATTGTTTTAAATCAATTTTTTGACCAGTAATTTTAGGACCATCAAGCTTTTTATACTGAGTTTTAATTTTCTCAGCATTTTCAGGAGTAATTTCAACAGGTTTTTCTGCTTTTACTTCCTCTTTTTTTGTTTCCACAACCTTTTTAGGAGTCTCTTTTATTTCGACTTTTTTAGGTGCTTCAGTTTTTACTACTTCAGGTTTCACTATCTTAGGTTTTTCAACCTTTATTGGTTCCTCTTTCTTTTCCTCAACCTTTACAGCTGGCTTTTCAACTTTTGGGGCTTCTTGAATAGGAGTTTCCTTTTTAGGTTCTTTTTTTACCTCTTTTACCTCTTTAGGTTCTTCAACCTTCTTAGGTTCTTCTTTTTTAGCTTCAACCGCTTTACCAGTCTTTACATCAATCTTACCTACAGTCTTAAGCTCTAATTTTTCAGCTTTGGCTTTTAAAACTTCTTGTTTTTTAGCTTCGTCTTCTAATCTTTTCTTCTCTTGCTCTACTTCTAACTGCTGACGAATAGCTTCTTTTTCTTTACGCTTTTCTTCACTCACTTCTTTAGAGGCTACTTTCTTTGATTTATCTGTTTTGAATCCATCAAATAATATTTGATACTCCTTATCAGAAATTTTAGTAGTAGGACGTGCTTCTATTTCATGACCATTTTTAGCCAAGTGTTCTACAGCTCTATCTAAAGAAATATTTAATTCTCTTAATACTTTATTAAGTCTTAATTTGTTGCCTTCAGCCATAAATTATTTTATACTTTATATTCAAAAAACACACTTTATACATAGTATAGTTATGCTCTTTTTCTCTGTTTGTCAGATTTTATATTGATTTCTATCAATTTCGTTGGAGACTGACTTCCATTATTAATTTAGTCTTCGAATTCTTCTTTTAAAATTCGTTGTACTTCTACAATTGTTTCTTCTTCTAAATCAGTTCTTTGTACTAACATAGACACGTCTTTTTCAAGTACACTCTTTGCTGTTTCTAAACCAATTTTCTTAAACTCAGCTATTACCCAAGCTTCTATTTCATCTGAAAATTCTGTTAACTCAACATCTTCTTCTTCTATTCCTTCACGTTGAACATCAATTTCATAACCTGTTAATTCACTTGCTAAACGAATATTAACTCCTGAACGTCCAATTGCTTTTGAAACTTCTTCTGGTTTTAATAAAACATTTACACGTCCTTTCTTACCATTCTTTTCCTCTTCAAAAGGTTTGATGTCAACAGAGGTTACTTTTGCTGGACTTAACGCTCTAGCTACAAATAACTGCTCGTTTTTTGTGTAGTTTATTACATCAATATTTTCGTTTCCTAATTCACGAACAATACCGTGAATACGAGATCCTTTAACTCCAACACAAGCTCCAACCGGATCAATTCTATCATCATAAGAATCTACTGCAATCTTTGCTTTATCTCCAGGGATTCTTGCTACTCCTTCAATAGTGATTAATCCATCAAATACTTCAGGAATTTCTTGCTCAAATAATTTTACTAAGAAAGCTGGAGAAGTTCTTGATAATATGATTGCTGGTTTATTACCTCTTAATTCAACCGATTTTATTACTCCACGAACTGCATCTCCTTTTCTAAAGAAATCTGAACGAATTTGCTCGCTTTTTGGTAAAACGATTTCATTTCCTTCATCATCTAATAAGATTACTGCGTTATGACGAATATGGTGTACTTCTGCACTATAAATTTCTCCTTCTAACTCCTTGAACTGTTTGAAAATATTAGTACTATCATGTTCGTGAATTTTAGAAATTAAGTTTTGACGTAACGCTAAAATTGCTCGTCTACCTAAATCTATTAACTTCACTTCCTCAGATACATCTTCACCTATTTCAAAATCTGGTTCTATTTTTCTTGCTTCACTAAGTTCAATTTCTTCATTATCATCTTCAGAAAACCCATCTGCTACAACCACACGGTTTCTCCAAATCTCTAAATCTCCTTTATCTGGATTGATAATAATATCAAAGTTTTCATCTGAACCAAACCTACGTTTTAATGCAGCACGAAATACTTCTTCTAAGATAGACATAAGTGTTACCCTGTCTATACTCTTATTGTCTTTAAACTCTGAAAATGACTCTATTAGTGCAATATTTTCCATTTCATCCTCTTATTAAAATATGATCTTCACTTTTGCTTCTTTAATATCTTCATACTGTAAAGTTATTGTTTTCTCTACCGTATGCTTTCCTTTACCTATTGGCTTAGGCTCTCTTGCTTTCCAATGTAACGTAATATTTTCATCCGTTACTTCGGTTAATGTTCCTTCAAACTCTTCGGTTGCTGTTTTAACCTTAAGAATTCTATTAACATTCTTTCTATACTGGCGTTTTACCATAAGTGGATGAGAAATATCTGGAGTAGTTACTTCCAAAGAAAAATCCTCTTCTTCTCTATCTAAATTATGTTCTATTTTTCTACTAATACGAACACATTCACTTAATTGAACTCCTGAATCTCCATCTACTATCACTTTGATCTTACTATTAGCTAAAAACTGTAAGTCTATCAAGTACAACGACTCGTTTTCTTGTAAAGCTTCATCTAATAACTCTCTTACTTTTTCTTGATTCATCCTAAGGTATAAAAAGAGGGGACTTTCGTCCCCTTCATCCATCTAATTAATAAATTCGCTGCAAAGATAGTAAGTTATTCATTAACACACAAGTGTCTTTCACTTTCTAATTTAAAATGTTTTTCGTAAATTGAAAACATCCACCTTAAATTTTTTATTATGAAAAAAATATTAGTACCCACTGATTTTTCCATACCCTCAGAACATGCTTTGAAGCTAGCTTCCAGTTTGGCAAAAAAGTCTAAAAGCGAGGTCCATTTACTTCACATGGTTGAATTACCTACTGGTATAATAGACATGGGGAGTGGTAGTAACTTCAGCATACCTGAAAGCATGCTATACATACGAAAAGTACGCGATAAACTGATTCAGTATAAAAATCAATTTTTCCCAAAAATTGAAAGTATTAAACATGCTATTCGTTTTCAAAATCCATACGAAGGCATACGCGATTATTCTAAAAAAATAAATGCCGATTTGATTACCATGGGAACCAAAGGACATACTGAATTAGAAGAGATGTTAATTGGATCTAACACTGAAAAAGTTGTAAGAAATTCTGAAATACCAGTTTTAGTTACTAAAGCAAATGAAGAAGAATTTAAACCTAAAAATTTGGTTTTTGCTTCTAGCTTTAAACCTCAGAAAAACAATGCTTTTGAGAAGTTTTTAGATTTCGCAAGCAATTTTAAGAGTAAAATTCATTTATTAAAAATCAACACACCACATAAGTTTGAAAACTCTCAGCTTTCAAGACAAAAAATAAAAGAATTTGCCGATAGACACAATTTTTCAGATTACTCTATAAACATATACAACGACTCTTCTGTTGAGAACGGAATTTTAAATTTCTCAAACGAAAAAAATGCTGATATCATAGCACTAGCAACTCATGGAAGAAGTGGTTTATCACATATTTTCAATGGTAGTATTACTAAAAATTTATCTAAGAGTTCCATTAAACCAATGCTAACTTTTAAAGTTTAGCTAAAAGCACATCCCCTATTGTGCTTTTACCTATACAGTTGGTTATATACTGCTAGTAATTCGTTTGCTTCTTTTTTAGCACTCCAGTTCTTTTCAATTTCCTTCCTTGCCTGCTCACCCACGTATGCTAATTCATTTTGAATTAAACCTTTTAGCACTGCTCTTAACTCTTCTACATTTCCAGACTCAAATAGATATCCTGATTTCCCATGCTCTATTAATTCGGAATGTACACCAACATTTTTGGTAGCAATTGTTGTGTTAGCACAAGACATAGCCTCTGCACATACTAATGAAAAACCTTCAGTAAACGAAGGAACCACTGCTATTTTAGAAGCTTGATAATATGTTATTATCTCTTTGGTTTCGTTTACAAAATAAACTTGCCCTTCTACGTTAGCAGCTAATTCTTTCAACTCTTCTAAGAACTCAGGCTTATCTACCTTACCAACAATAACTACTGCCCAATCTTTGTGAGTTTTCAACTCTTGGGTTATGGCTTCTAATAAAACTTTTTGTCCTTTAGCTTTTCTAACTCTTCCTGCACAAAGAATTATATTTTTTTGCGAAACATCTTTTAATCTTTTTTCTTCATTTGGAATAAAACTATCTGTATCAACTCCATGAGATACTTTTGTGTTTTTTATTCCTAATTTATCATGCATAGAAGTTGTCAATGTAACAACACTATCTGATTTTTTAAGTAAAAACCTTGTTAAACCTGAAGGATCAGTTTCTGCATGTCGAGTTAAAACTAATTTAAATTTTGCTCCTAAGAATCGATACCATAGCATTTTTAACACTTCATTATTTCTATGGCAATGAACAACTATTTTCTTTTTAGAAAACAATAAGTTTTTTAATTCTTTTGTAGTTATTTTATCTCCTTCAATACCATAACCATAAAGATATGTTTGACACATTCTCTTTAAGTTGGGCATTACATTTTCTATACTTCTTGTAACACCAGTTCTCCTTTTGTGGAAGTGCGTATGTACAACTATTAAATCAGAATTCATTTAAGCAAACCTTCTTTCTATAATTTCTAACAATCTTGTTTCATATTCTTCTTTATCAGACCAATCATAATCTGGTTTTACCATTTTAACAACAAACTTTTTAGCCTCTTTTTCCGTCTTCATTGTATTCAACTGAGAAACCACTCTGTTAAAATCTGCTTGATCTCCATTAAACAAGTGTTTCACAAAAGCTATTCTATCGTTAAGACCTATTTGAATTGAACTTTGCAAACGATCGTTAAGTGTTTTCTTTACATCTACTTTTTCAAATAAGTTTGCCATTACGTCAACTGGAAGTGTATCTTCTAGCTCCTCCTCTAAAGTAGTTGTCTTTTTCTCACCAACATCTTTTACATCGTTCTTTGTATCTTCATTACCATTAAAAAGCAATTCTTCCAATTCATCAAAAGGCTGCTCCATAATTTCTTCTACAACCTCTAGATTCATTTTCTCATCAGCTATCTCTTCAATTACTTTATCTGCAATTTCTTCAGCTTCTTTTTCTACCTCTTCTTCAATATCTTCTTCTAGTTGATGTACAATTCTATCCTCTTCAACCAGAGGCTCTTCTATTTTATTGTGTTTTTCAACTTTTCTTATTTCTGCTTGCACAACATCATCCAACAACTCTTCTTTTGTCTTAGTAGGATTTGGAGTATTATTTATATACTCTTCTACATAAGCTAAAACAGAAAGCTTTTCATAAACTTCATGTGCTTTTTCCTTCAAAGCAAACACATCTTCTTTATTTTTCATTTTTAAAATGCTGTGTGCTAAACTAGTTAAATCGGATGCAAGTTTTTTGTGCATAAGTTGTTGTTTGAAATTAATATTTACTCTTAAATTTTAATAAATTTGTTCCCTATTTCGAAAGAAATGCAAATATCAATAATTAGAGCTTAAAATTACAAAATGTTTCTTGAAAATACAGTAAATCATACAGAACAATTTGGGTGGATTGAGGTAATTTGTGGCTCAATGTTTTCAGGCAAAACCGAAGAATTAATTCGTCGTTTAAAACGTGCACAGTTTGCAAAACAACGTGTAGAGATATTTAAACCGGCAGTTGACACTCGCTATGACGACGAAGAAGTGGTTTCTCATAACTATAATAGAATACGTTCTACTCCTGTTCCTGCTTCTTCTAACATTCGTTTATTAGCAAATGACGTAGATGTTGTTGGGATTGATGAAGCTCAGTTTTTTGACGATGAAATTGTTACAGTTTGTAACGATTTAGCAAATAGGGGGATTAGAGTTATTGTAGCTGGATTAGATATGGATTTTAAAGGACAACCTTTTGGACCTATGCCAGCTCTTATGGCTACTGCAGAATATGTAACCAAAGTACATGCTGTTTGTACTCATACAGGAAACTTAGCTCATTATAGCTACAGAAAAGCTATGAGCGAAGACCTTGTTCTCTTAGGAGAAACTCAAGAATATGAACCTCTTAGCAGAGCTGCTTACTACAAAGCAATAAGAGAGCAAAATAATAAGAAAGAAAATTTATCTGATGAATAATCATGTTACCGTTTTAGAAATAGACGCTCTATCTCTACAACATAACCTCGCTTATTTTAAACAAAAACTAAATCCTAACACAAAGGTTTTAGCTGTTGTTAAAGCTTTTGGTTACGGAAGTGAATCTACAGAAATAGCTAAATTACTTCAAGATAAGGTAGATTATTTTGCTGTTGCTTATTCTAACGAAGGTATCATTTTACGTGAAGCGGGTATTAAAACTCCTATTTTAGTTTTACATCCACAAATTCAAAACTTAGAAGAAATTGTTAAACATAGCTTAGAACCTAATTTATATAATTTCAAAATACTTGATGCTTTTCTTAAACTATCTGATGAAACCCCTTTAATGAACTATCCTATTCATATTAAATTCAATACTGGTTTAAACAGGTTAGGTTTTTGGCATACAGATGTTCCAACAATCATTACACAGATAAAAAGCTCAAACAATATAAAGGTTCAATCTATCTTTTCTCATCTTGCTGCCAGTGAAGATCCTAATGAACAAAATTTCACTATTGGACAAATTAACAACTTTGCCTACATCGTAAAACAATTTTATGATCATTTAGGATACGAACCTATGATTCATATTCTAAACACATCTGGTGTTATCAATTATCCTCAAGCACAATTTGATATGGTTCGTGTTGGAATTGGCTTGTATGGCTTTGGAAACAACGAGCAAGAAACAAGTCAATTAAGAAACACACATACCTTAAAATCAATTATCTCTCAAATACACTTAATCCAACCAGGAGAAACTGTAGGATATAATAGAGCTTTTGTTGCTAGTAGACCTACTCAAAGTGCAACTATTCCTGTTGGTCATGCTGATGGTATATCTAGGAAGTTAGGTAATAAAAAAGGTTATGTTTTTATTAATGGTCAACCTGTTCCAATTATAGGTAATGTTTGTATGGATATGATTATGGTTGATGTTACTGACATAGATTGTAAAGAAGGTGATGAAGTTATTCTTTTCAACCATCAAAAGCACATCGAATATATTGCACACAACTGTGAAACAATTCCTTACGAAATTCTAACTGCTATTTCTCAGCGCGTAAAAAGATTGGTTAAGAGTTAATTTTTTTTTAATTTACAACTCAATTAACTATAAAAACCAAAAATATGGGAATGCTCAAAGAGTTTAAAGACTTTGCAATGAAAGGGAACCTAGTCGACATTGCAGTAGGTTTTGTAATGGGTGCTGCTTTTAATAAAGTAGTAGCTTCTTTTACTGGAGGAATCGTTTCTCCTCTTATTGGACTATTATTTAATGCCGACTTTAAAGACTTAAAGTACATTATAAAAGATGGTGTTGCTGACGAATCTGGAAAAATAACAGGTGAAGTAGCTGTACTTTATGGTGAATTTCTAACTAACTTAATTGACTTTATCATTGTTGCCTTTGTAATGTTTATGATTGTTAAAGCCGTTAATAAGTTAAAGAAAAAAGAAGAACCGGCCCCTGCTCCTCCTAAAGGTCCAACTCAAGAAGAATTATTAGCACAAATTAGAGACTTATTAAAAGATAAATAAGCCACTAAAAGTGAACAAATACTAAAAAAGCACTTGTAATAAATTACAAGTGCTTTTTTTTATATAAATGACATAATAGCCTTTGAATTTATTTGATGTTTTAACTGCTCTATCTTCTCATACATTAATGTAAAAAACATCCTTCTCTCTACCTCTGCACTACCTGATATATTTTGAGAAAATTGTAATTGTTTTTGAAAATACTCATCTACTTCGTTACAAATTATTTTATCCTCAATTCTCATATAAGAAAGAGACGTATAAGGCACTAACAAGCCTTTTTTTGTCTCAGACTTTAAAAATAAAACATGATTAATATTTACCAATTTATTATAGTACAACTCATATTTTAAACCTTTTTTAGAATTCCAGGTTTTGTTCTTGGCTTTATCTTCAATCCTTTCAATAAGCAATAATATCTCATCACATAATTGTAAAGCCTCAGTTCGAGTTATCAATTTAGTTTTATAAAAGTAATATATTGTATGTAAGCAACTATTAATTGTAGTATCACTCCAAACATCAGTTATAGAAACTTCTTTAAATTTTTCTCTGAAACGTTTGGATTCATTTGTAAAAAATTGCTTTTCAATAAATTTACTAAAAGGCTCTATTTTACTTTCTTCTTTTTTAGACAGGAAATTCAGATATACATAAACTCTAAATTTACTATACAATGTATTTACAGGAATATGATAAATTGGAATATTTTTAGCTGTATAATACACTTTTGAATTCTTATCAGACGCATAAGTAGCTACATAAAAAGCTATATCTTTATAAAAATCATTTACACCTTCATAAGTGTTTACATAATCATTTTTAATAATACTTTTAGATAAAGTACTACTAATATTATACAGTTTATTTAATGAAATTTTATAATATTTTGCTAACTCTAACGCTTCTTTAAATGACAATGATGTTTTACCATTTATTCGTCTATAAGCAGCATCATAACTTATATCAAGTACATCAGCTATCTCTTCAGTAAACAAAACATTGTTTGGTAACTTTTCTTTTATAAGATTGAAAAGCTTATCTTTTTCTACACTCATACTTTTTACTCAATAGATTTTTCTTAAAAACCGCAAAAAGAAATTTTTTCTTTTGCATTATTCACAACCACGCTTAACATAAAAACTTATTAATTTGTTTAACAAGCTTATGCTAGGTGATCAGGGGGGAACATCTATTTAAGTAAAAAGAAAGTCTTCTCTTTCCAGAGAGAAGACTTTTGTTTTGCTCTAAAGTACGTAATTTTTAAAATTAAGTCAAGTATCGGTTAAATATGTTTTCCTTTTTCCCAACCATGCTTTCCTAAATACTGTTCTCCACTCTCTACAGCTCCATCTTCAATAGAAGTCCCCATAGAGTCATTCCAACGATTTAGGTATCCAAATAAAGAAATTACACCTAACATTTCTACTATTTCTCCTTCATCCCAATGTTTGTATAATTCTGTCTTAATTTTCTCATCAACCATGTTAGGCACCATAGATGCAGCTAAAGAAAAATCCAATGCCGCTCTTTCAGCATCAGAAAATGCAGGATGAGTTTTATACTCCCAAATATTATCTAATTGCTCTTGTTCAGCTCCATAACGTTCAGCTGCTCTAATAGCATGTGCTTGACAATATCTACAACCTGTAGCATTACTTGAAACCCAAGCAATCATTCTTTTTAAAGCAGATGTTACTCTACCTTCATTAGCCATAACAGCTTTATTCAAATTGATAAAAGCTTTAGAAATGGCTGGTCTACGCTGCATTGTTAAAACTGAATTTGGACAAAACCCTAATGTTTCATTAAAAAACTCAGCTAATTCTTTTGTTTCTAAGTCATGATCTGCTGATAACGGTGTTACTAGTGGCATATATTTTTATTTTTGTTTTTATTAATAACTTTTTGCACTACGTTTGTGTAATAATTCGACTTTCTAAGTCGACAGACACACAAAACAACTTACGCAAGAAACAAAAAAATAATCAAATTATGGCATCACACACAGTCACAACAGTTTGGAAAGAAAACATGCAATTTGAAACCGACAATCCAAGCGGGCATAAAGTTTTAATTGATACTTCAGAAGAAAATGGAGGAAACAATTCTGGTTTAGGTCCAAAAGCCATGATGTTATCATCGCTAGCAGGATGCTCTGGTTTAGATGTTGTATCTTTATTAAAAAAAATGAGAACTTCTGTAAACGATTTTAAAATGGAAGTTACTGGAGAATTAACCGAAGAACACCCTAAATATTACGATAAAGTTACCGTCGATTATCATTTTTATGGAGATAATTTAGATGAAGATAAAATAAATAAAGCTGTTAAATTATCTATAGATAAGTATTGTGGTGTAATGGAAATGTTTAGAAAATTTGCTGAAGTAAAAACTGCCATTCATTTTCACAATAATTAAATTATTAAAAAAATTGCTATGCGTTGGAAATCAAAACCAGAGCCAAACTCTAGTAACGTAAATCAATTAGCTAAAGAACTTGGTGTTAGTAAAGTTCTTGCTAAAATTTTGGTTCAAAGAAACATTGACACTTTTGATAAAGCTAAATTATTTTTTCGTCCTAATTTAAATGATTTACACGATCCTTTTTTAATGAAGGACATGAATATAGCTGTCCAACGAATAGAAGAAGCTATTAAAAAAGGTGAAAACATTTTAGTATACGGCGATTATGATGTTGATGGGACTACGGCTGTTTCTTTAATGTCTTCTTATCTAAAAACTATTCACCCTAACATTTCTACTTATATCCCAGACAGATATAAAGAAGGATATGGTGTATCATATGACGGAATTGATTTTGCTGACGACAATGACTTTTCTCTTATTATAGCTTTAGACTGTGGTATCAAAGCAATAGATAAAGTAGCATATGCTAGTAGTAAAAATATTGATTTTATTATTTGTGATCATCACAAGCCTGGGAACGAAGTCCCAAAAGCTGTTGCTGTTTTAAACCCTAAACAAGTAGATTGTAATTATCCTTATGATGAATTATGTGGTTGCGGAGTTGGTTTTAAACTAATACAAGCATTAGCTTCTAGAAGAGGAGAAACTATTAATGATCTAATTCCTTATTTAGATTTAGTTGCTACCGCTATTGCTGCCGATATTGTTCCTATGACTGGAGAAAACAGAACTTTAACTTATTTCGGTTTACAAGTTATTAACTCCCAACCAAGAAATGGTATTAAAGCAATTATACAACAAACTCAAAAGAAAGAACTTACCATTACTGATGTTGTATTTATTATTGCTCCAAGAATTAATGCTGCTGGTAGAATGAAACACGGTAATTATGCTGTCGAATTACTTACAGAAATGAACCTTGATGCGGCAGTAGAATTTGCAGTCGCAATTGAAAAATTTAATTCAGACCGAAAAGATTTAGACAAAAAAATTACCCAAGAAGCTTTAATACAAATTGAAGAGAATAAAGAAGAAGAGAATTTCACTTCTGTTGTTTTTGATGAATCTTGGCATAAAGGAGTAATAGGTATTGTAGCTTCTCGATTAATTGAAACCTACTATCGTCCTACTTTAGTATTTACCAAAAGCGGAGAAAAACTAGCTGCTTCGGCACGCTCTGTAAAAGGTTTTGATGTATATAATGCTTTAGAACAATGTTCTGAGTTTATAGAACAATTTGGAGGGCATAAATATGCAGCAGGTTTAACACTTCTTCCTGAACAATATGAAAACTTCAAAGCTAAATTTGAAGAGGTAGTTTCTAAAACAATAGACAAGGACTTATTGACACCTGAAGTTAGTATTGATGCTGAAATTGATTTATCTGAAATTACCCCTAAGTTTTATCGAATTATCCAACAAATGGCTCCGTTTGGCCCTCTAAATATGAAACCTGTTTTTTCCACATCATCAGTTAGAGATAATGGATACGGAAAACAAGTTGGAGCAGACAAAACCCATTTAAAACTAAACATTATTTACGGTTCAGATAACAAAACTTATAATGCTATTGGTTTTAATCTTGGTAAAAAAATTAGTTTCATCCAAAATGATTTTGATATTGTTTACACATTAGATCAAAACACTTGGAACAATTATACTTCACTACAATTAGTTTTAAAAGATTTAAGATAATTTTATTTAGACCAAATCTAAATAAAATGTATATTTGTTTCCATAATAATTTTGAATATGGAAAATGTTATAAAAATATACGATAATAATATTGGAATCTCTTTTCGTTGGAAAGGCATGGATTCTAATCTAACACAAATAATATTTAACGATACTGGTTTTCATTTAACTGAAAATGAAATAGAAGAGTTTTTAGAAAAAGTAGTAGATTCAAAACTACAAAGGAATTGTTCTACTTGCATTAAAGGCGAAAACTGTAAGTCTATTTTATTACAAACACCTTCAGAAAAAGTAAGCATGGCCGTTTCTCAAGTTGAACTTGGTCAAATTGATGACTTATTAAAAGGTACACTTTTTCAACTTCGTTTAAATAGTTATTTAGCTGATATATGTAAAAATTAAAAGAGCTTGCAATTGCAAGCTCTTTTAATTTTATTTTTCTTTAATTAAGTACATATATACTGGATAGTGATCGCTATATCCTCCTGTATATCTACCAAAAGAGAAACTTCTAAACGGATATCCTTTATAACGTCCTTTCTTTTGAGTTAAAAATCTTTTATTAAAAATTCCAGATTTAAACATTTTAAAAGAAGAGAAGTCTTTCTCTCCTTTATCTAATAATGGAGAAGAAATAAGAACTTGATCAAAAAGATTGATATTATCTCTATATCCTAATGTATTAAATCCACGACGGAACATGTTTTCATATGGATTATAAATATCTCCTTCATTTACGTTCTTCTTTTTAGCTTTTGTTTTTAATACTGTTTTAAAACTAGAGTTAATAGGATCGTCGTTGAAGTCACCCATAATAATCACTTTTGGGTTTGGATCTGTTTTCTTAATATTCTCTATTATTTGAGTAACTTTATAAGCAGCTTTTTCACGTAAAGGTCTACTTTTAGCTTCTCCTCCTCTACGAGATGGCCAGTGATTTACAATTACATGCACTAACTCATCATCTAAATATCCAGAAACCAAAAGAATATCTCTAGTATATACTTTTCTATTATTTGAATAAATATTAGGATTAAAAGCTTCAAAGTGAATTGGCTTGAAATAACGCTTTTGATATAATAAAGCTACATCGATTCCTCTCTTATCAGGAGAATCAAAATGAATAATACCGTAACGTTTTTTCTTTAGTTTTTCAGTATTAACTAAATCTTCTAAAACTTTTTTATTCTCAACCTCAACAACTCCTAGAATTGCAGGGCTGGTTTTAGCTTTTTCAGCTCCTAATTGAATAATTACATCAGAAAGTTTTTCTAATTTATCTTTATAAACTTCTTCTCGATTTCCTTCCATTTCCATCATAGGGCTAGCCTCATCATTCTTTTCAGGATCATTAACTGTATCAAAAAGATTCTCTAAGTTATAAAAACCTACTGTTCTTATCTTAAACTTCTTAGGTGCTTTTTGAGCAAAAGAAGTTGAAACTACTAATGCAACAATAAAAAGGGATAATATTTTCTTCATTTTATAAAATTTACGGGGCAAAAATAAAACAAATTTTAAGCCAAATAATTTTTTAACATATAAAACCGCTTATTCATAATGTTAACTTAACATTAACCTAATTATAATTTTACTAATTTTGCATCCCTTTTGTCATATTTTTGGCAAGTTGGAATTAACATATTTAAATATTTTATAAACAAACATTTATGAGAAATTTTACGATAACAATGTTGTTGGTATTCTCTGGCTTATTTGCCATGAATGCGCAGAACGTTGTAAAAGGAATCGTAATTAACAGCGATTCTGAAAAACCTCTACAAGGTGTTTCTGTAAGTGTAAAAGAAGCCAATATCAGTAGTACTACTGATGCCAATGGTGCTTTTACATTAAATGGGTTACCAGACGGAAGACAAATTGTAGTTGTATCCCTTAGCGGGTTTGAAACCCAAAACTTCCCTGTTCAATTAGCTGGTAAGACAATCGATTTAGGTACTATAATGATGTATGAAGATATATCAGAGGATCAAGATTTAAGTACCATCACTATTACTGATGATGAGTTAAACGATGATACCAGTGCTGCCGACAACATTTCTGGATTATTACAATCTTCTAGAGATGTGTATTTACGTACTGCTGCTTTTGAATGGAGTTCTTCTTTTTACAGAATTCGTGGTTTAGATTCTGAAAATGGTAAAGTTCTTATCAATGGTATTGAAATGAACAAATTGTATAACGGTCGTCCACAATGGAGTAACTGGGGTGGTTTAAACGATGTTTTACGTAATCAAGAATTCAGTACAGGTTTAACACCTTCTAATTATACATTTGGTGGAGTTTTAGGTTCTACTAATATTAATACAAGAGCTTCTGAATACAGAAAAGGAGGTAGAGTTTCTTATGCTTCTTCAAACAGAAGTTATACACACCGTTTAATGGCAACTTATGCTTCTGGTTTATTAGAAAACGGATGGGCAATTGCTGCTTCTGGTAGTAAAAGGTATGCTGAAGAAGGTTTTGTTGATGGAAGTTTATATAATGCACATTCTATTTTTGTTTCTCTTGAAAAACAAATCAATAACGATCATAGTTTAAACTTAACTGTTATTCAAGCTGAAAATAGAAGAGGTAAGGCAGCTCCTCATACTCAAGAAGTATACGATATAAGAGGTATTAAATATAACTCATATTGGGGATATCAAGCTGGTGAAATTCGTAACTCACGTATTAGAAGAGTTAACGAGCCTATTATTATGTTAAACCACTACTGGAACATTGGTGAATCTACTACATTAAACACTGGTGTTGCTTATCAATTTGGAGAAATAGGTAATAGCCGTTTAGATTTCAATGGAGGAAACAATCCAGACCCTACATATTATAGAAAATTACCAAGTTATTATTTATCTAACCCAAATGGACCAGATTACGAAGGTGCTTACAAAGCTTTAACAAACTTCCAGAACGATGGACAAATCAATTGGGATGATTTATACTTTGGTAATGAAGGTGATAAAGATGATGCTCGTTTTGTTTTATATGAAGACAGAAATGATGATAAGCAATTTACTGCTAATACAATTCTTAATTCAGAATTAACTGACAACATTACTTTAAACGCTAGTTTAGAATACCGTAGATTAAAGTCTGAAAACTTTGCAACTATCATCGATATGTTAGGTGCTAACTTTTATAAAGATGTAAATAACTTTGGAGCTAACTTTGATCAACAACAAAGTAATATTTTAACTCCAGAAAGATTTGTTACTAAAGGAGATCGTTTTAAATACAACTACAACTTAGAGTCTCAAGTTTATGGTGGTTTTGCTCAATTACAATTTAAGTATAACAAAGTAGATTTTTATGTTGCAGGTTCTGCACATAACACATCTCACCAAAGAGAAGGTTTATATCAAAATGGATATTTCCCAACAAATTCTTTAGGTAAATCTGAAAAGTTAAACTTTTTTAACTTTGGAGCTAAAGCAGGAGCTACTTATAAAATTTCTGGACGTCACTTATTAGACTTCAACGGAGGATACCTTACAAAGGCTCCAACAATCAGAAACTCTTTTGCTAATTCAAGAATTAACAACTTAACTGTAGCTGATGTTAGCTCTTTAGATAGTGAGAAAATAATGTCTTTCGATGCTTCTTATATTTTAAGAACTCCATTCATTACTTCTAAATTAACAGGTTACTACACTGATATTAAAGATGCAACTGAGATTTCGTTCTTCTTTGCTGATGGTTTAAATGGTAACTCTTCTGCTTTCATTCAAGAAATTTTAACAGGAATTGATAAGCGTCATATGGGAGTTGAATTTGGTATTGAAGCTCAAGTAACTCCAACTATTAAGTTAAGAGGTGCTGCTAACTACGGTCAGTATACATACAACAACAACCCAGATATCGTAGCTAAATCTGATGATCCAAGTTTCTCTTTTGATAGAAGAAAAGCTTTATTAAAAGATTATAGAGTTGCTGCTGGTCCACAAACAGCTTACTCTTTTGGATTCGATTATAGAGATCCTGATTATTGGTTCGTAGGTGTTACTGCTAACTACTTTGATAACGCATACGTTGATGTATCTCCAATTAGAAGAACTGATAACTTCTCAAATGATATTGACGGACAAGTATTTGCTGATTACGATCCTGTATTAGCAAGACAATTATTAGCTCAAGAAAAATTTGATGACTACTTCACTTTAAATGCTATTGGAGGTAAATCATGGAAAGTAGGAAACAATAAATTCATCAGTATTTTTGCTAGCATAAGCAACATTTTAGGTGAAGAATATAAAACTGGTGGTTTCGAACAAGGAAGAAATGCTAATTATCGTGAATTAAGAGACGATAACGCAAATGGTGCTCCTTCTTTTGGAAACAAGTACTGGTTTGGTAGAGGTACTACTTACTTCTTAAATGTAAATTATAGATTTTAATAAAAACAACATAACAAAATGAAAAATTTAACCTTATATAGAATATTTGCAATTTTATTTGTTGCAATTTCTTTTTCATCATGTGTTAAAGATGGTGATTTCGTTATCCCTAGTGCAGGTGAAGATAAACAATACACAAACTTAAAGTCGTTAAAAGAAATTACTGACTTATATACTGGAGGTGTTTTAGATTTTAACGAGTATATCCAAACTTCTGGAGATACAGAAATTAATACTTATGGGTATGTTATTTCTAACGATAGAGCTGGTAACTTTTACAAGACTTTAATTATTCAAGATAAAATTGAAAACCCAACTGTTGGTTTAGAAGTTAGAATCGATGCTACTAACTTAAACGCGATGTACAACGTTGGTAGAAAAGTATACATTAAACTTAACGGTTTAGCTTTAAGCAAGTACTTTACTACTTTCCAAATTGGTGTTAAGAATGCAGCAGGAACTGGTACTGATAGAATTAAAGATACTGACTATATTGATTACATAGACAGATCTTCTGAAATAGCTAATTTAGTACCTACAAACTTAAAGATTGGAGAAATTACTGATAATCACATCAACACTTTAGTTAAGATTGATGATTTACAGTCTGAGCAAAAAGGATTAACATATGCTGATCCAAACAGTACTTTTTCTGTAAACAGAACTTTCAAAAGCTGTGCTACTTTCGAATCAATCATTATGAGAACAAGTGGTTTCTCTGACTTTAAATCTTTACCTATTCCTGATAAAAAAGGTAGTGTAACTGCTATTTTAAATAAATTTAGTAGTGATTATCAATTATTCATTAGAGATACTAAAGATGTTGATTTTACTCAAGAATATGGTTGTTTCAACAATCCTACTTTAAAAACTTTAGCTGACGTTAAAGCTTTATTCACAGGTAGTGAAACTACAATTACTGAGAGCTATAAAATCAAAGTAGTTATTACTTCTGATCTTGCTAAGAGTAATATTTCTAACAGAAATGCTTTTGCTCAAGATGCATCTGCTGCAATTGCTTTACGTTTTAGTGAAGCTTACAACTTAAATATTGGTGATGAAGTAGAAATCGCTGTTGGTGGATTAAAATTAAGTGAGTACAATGGTTTATTACAATTAAACTTATCAAACTCAGATATTATTGGTAAAACAGCTGGAACTTTACCTGCTCCAGAAGTAATTACTTTTGCACAAGCTTTAACTGGAAATTACGAAAGTAAATTAGTTACAATTGAAGGAGTTCAATTTAAAGATATTACTAAAACTTATTCTGGTTCTAACCTTTTAACTTCAGACTGTACTGATGAGTTAACTACTTATGTTAGATCTGATGCTACTTTTGCTACAACTAATGTTAGCGATAAAAAAGGTTCTATTACTGGTATTATGTCTGATTTTAATGGACCACAAATTTATATAAGAGATGCTTCTGATGTAAACTTTACTGAAGCTTACGCTTGTGGAAGTACTGGTGGTGGAACTGGACCTGTTGATTTATTCTTCTCTGAATATGCTGAAGGTTCTAGTAACAACAAATACTTAGAAATCTACAATCCTTCTACTGAAACTGTAGACTTAACAAAATATGCATTCCCAAGTGTTTCTAACGCTCCTTCAACAGTAGGACAACACGAATTTTGGAATGAGTTTTCTCCAGGTGCTACAATTGCTCCAGGTGGTGTATACATTATAGCTCACCCTTCTGCTGATGCTGCAATCTTAGCTAAAGCAAATCAAACTCACACATACTTAAGTAATGGTGATGATGGTTATGCATTAGTATACGGATCGGAATCTAGTTATACTGTTTTAGACTGGTTAGGTGACTTCAACGGAGATCCAGGTTCTGGATGGGAAGTTGCTGGAGTTGCAAACGCTACTAAAGACCACACGTTAGTTAGAAAATCTTCAGTTGTGAAAGGTAACACTAGCTGGTCTGCTAGTGCTGGAACTGATGCTGCTAACTCAGAATGGGAAGTAAAAGCTCAAGATGACTTTACTTCATTAGGAAGTAGATAATATTTGATTATTATACAATCTAAAAACCCAAGTTTAAAACTTGGGTTTTTTATTTCTAAATAAGATTATCTCTATTTTTTCACAAGCTGTTGTGTATACTTTTTTCCTGTTTTATCTAACGTTATAAAATAAACTCCGGTAGATAAATCCGAAATATTAATTACCTCTTCTTCAACACTCATTGAAACTTCTTTAAGCAACCTTCCTTTTGAATCATAAAGTTTCACTGTTCTATCTTTCCATAGTTCATTAAAAACTTTTATTTTAAAAGAGTTACCTTCTACAGGATTAGGAGAAAACAAAATAACATCTTTATCATTTACCAAAACCTTTTTCTTTGTTTTTGTTTCTCTCTTATTACTATTACAACTTCCTATATTTTTCCATCCAGTGGCTGTTCTTTCATATAATATATTAGAATAAACAACCTTATCCCCTGTTTGATAATTTACCGATGCATCGTAATTAGCAATACCATCACAAATATTAACTAGTGTAGCTTCTGATATAATTACTGAATAATCTTCTACTTCTCCATAATTAAAAGAACCACACGGATTAGGTATTGCATTATAACGCATAGCAACTCTCATTCGAGTTTTTCCTAATTTAGCATTAGCTGGAATTGTAAAAGAACCAGTAACTGGAGTATCTTTTGATGCACTTTTAGTCCAAACTTGTTCCCCTGGATCTTCAAAATCTGCATCTTGATTATAATCTATCCAAACAGCATATCCTTCATTATACACAGTACCAGTCCATTTAGGCGTAACTGTAATTGTATATTGATTATTTTTATTTAATTCTGTAGATAAGCTAGTAAAATCCTGATATCCATTTCCACCATCCGAATTATTATTAATATTTCCTAAAGTAACATTTTGTATGTACTCATCATTTACATTATCTCCTTTTAAACTACAATAAGTTGGTACAACTACACTCCCTTCACTTTTAGCAACTTCAATTAAATATTCCAATCCAAGCTTAGCAAATTTTGCTGCGTGTGTTGCATTTGGTGTAACAGATCTATTAAACGTATCATTTACAGTATGAATATATGGGTTGGAACCACTAAAAGATGCTTCAAAAGGAAATGCCGCATCATAACCTTGCTGTGCCCAACTGTAATGATCTGAGCAACCATAATTACAACGTGTATAATCATAAGTAAATTGATGATTACCTGATGAGTTATATGTATCCATTAATTGAGCTAAAAAAGAATTTAAAGCACTACTATTATAACTATCATCTGAGATATAAACATCTTTGGGTGATCCTTTATAGTTTGTCATATCAAACTGAACATATGAAATTACATTGACGTTTCTACTTTTATAGTCTTGTGCAATTTCTTTAGAACCCCTCAAACCAACTTCTTCTGCGGCATATGCCATAAACTCAATAGTCCTTTGAGGTTTAAAATTCATTTCTAAAAGTACTCTTGCTACTTCAGTAATTGTTGCTATTCCAGAAGCATTATCATCAGCTCCTGGAGCATTCGTTTCTCTCTCAGGGCTTACAGAATCTATATGTCCACCTAAAATAACAAACTCATTAGGAATATCTTTTCCTTCAATTGTCATAATAAGGGAAGGCATTGTAGTACTGTTATGGTTCACTAATTTTACTGAAACATCAGCTCTTCCATTTGCCATTGTTTCCCATTTTTGTTTTAAATCTAAAACAGATTGATTGGCTTTCTGCGTCGTATGATACCTGGTACCATAATTTTCTAACTCAACAATTTGATTCGCTATATTAGTATTATTTACCAATCCAATTGCTTGGTTTACTTTTTGGTTTTCTGAAATACTATAACTAGCTTTTTTTAAACTCTTACCTCTTTGAGCTAATTTTCTAATAGTTTTAATTGCTTCTGCTTCTGACGATTCATAAATAAATCCTGGACCATGAGTTAAAATCATATGATGCAATTTTTCTGCGGCTTTGTTTCCTAACTTCACAGCACTAAATCCATTTAAAGAAGAAATAATTTTAATATCCTTTGGAGCAATTTTTTTTAGTTCTAAGGCATTAGGGGTTTCAATAGTTCCATAAAACATTTTTTCTTGACTATAAATGTTAGAAACTTGAATACATAACAATAATAACGGAATTAATAAGTATGTTTTTTTCATTTTTACGGGGGGTTAAATTAATTATACTTAGAAATAAGCTTATGCTTATAACAATATCTAAGTTACTTAAAATCAGCATCAAAAAACATTTTAAAATGAAAAATATTATTCCAGGATACTAATATTCAATTATTTAAAAACATCGAATCAATTAATATTCTATAAAACATTTACTTTAGCATATTCATATTCTATAATATTTATAAGTAAGTAATGTCTTCTAATAGCAGAATAACTAGAGCTTTTAAAAATGCCAAGAAATTAGAATTAACTGAACAATCAAAATATGTATTATTTTCAGATTGTCATAGAGGTGATAATAGTTTTGCAGACGACTTTTCCCACAATAGAAAAATATTTCATTATGCATTGTCACAATATTTACAAAAAGACTTTACATATATAGAGCTAGGTGATGGAGATGAGCTTTGGGAAAATAAATTTGCTAACATTTTTAATGCTAATAAAGATGTGTACTTACTTTTAAGAGAGTTTCATAAAAAAAATCATTTGCATTTTATTTGGGGGAATCACGATATGGATTATAGAAATCCAAAAAAAGTTGCTAAGAATTTAGACTATTACTACGATACTGTTGATGGAAAAAATAAAGAACTTCTAAAAAACGCTTCTTTTTCTGAAGCAATAAGGCTAGAACAAGAAGATGGAAAATCTATTTTCTTATTACATGGGCATCAAGCCGATTGGTTTAATTATAACTTTTGGAAACTGAGTAGGTTCTTAGTTAAAATACTCTGGCGTCCATTACAATTAATAGGAATAGATGATCCGACAAGTCCTGCAAAAAACTTCAAAGAACTTATAAAAGTTGAAAGTCGTTTAGAAGAGTGGATTCAAAAGAATAACAATCAAATGATTGTAACTGGTCATACGCATCGTCCTAGATTTCCTTCTCCAAATGAATTACCTCATTTTAACGATGGAAGTTGTGTACACCCAAGATGTATTACTGGACTTGAAATAGAAAATCAGCAAATTACTCTTATTAAATGGCATGTAGTTACCAATGAAGATGGTACTATGCAAATTTCAAGGACTATTTTGGAAGGTCCTGAAAACTTGTCTCATTATATTTAAAATTTTAATATATCCTATATTTATATTAGTATTGCCAGCTTTTTACGACCAATGGAGTCGAATTATATAAAATTAATGAAATTAGAGAAACTATTTATCATCTTTGGTATGCTTATGACATTAAGTATGCACTCTCAAAAATCAAATGCTCCAAAATTTGGAAATGGTTTATTTAACCTAATTGGAAAAGACAGTACTTGGTCTATGAATGCTTCAGCAAGAATGCAATTTTTAACCACTGCTAAATGGGATTCAAACTCTGATGGTCTTTCTAATAATTCATCTGCATTTAAAATAAGAAGAGCTCGTTTAAATTTAAAAGGATTTGCATTTTCTCCAAAGTTAAAGTACAAATTAGAATTAGGCTTTTCTAATTCAGATATTGGTGGAGCTTCAGAATTTACAAACAACGCTCCAAGATATATTTTAGATGCTGTTGTTAAATGGAACTTTTATCAAAATTTCGAATTATGGGTTGGTCAAGCAAAATTACCAGGAAATAGGGAACGTATAATTTCCTCTGGAAATATGCAATTTGTTGATCGTTCTTTGTTAAATGCTGTATTTAATATTGACCGTGATTTAGGATTTCAATTAAGACACCAATTTCATATTTCTGAAAACTTTATTATTAAAGAGACCTTTGCTTTTTCACAAGGAGAAGGACGTAATGTTACAACTGGTAACATTGGTGGTTATCAATATACAGCTCATTTAGAACTATTTCCTTTTGGAAAATTCACTAAAAATGGTCATTTCATAGGTGGTAGTCTTTTTAGAGAAAATAAACCTAAACTTGCTATAGGTATGAGCTATGATTTTAATGACAACGCTGTAAAAAATAGAAGTAATTTAGGAGCATATATGAAAAATGATACTGGCTTTTACGAAACAGATATTACGACCTACTTTTTAGATGCAATATTTAAGTATAAAAACTTCTCTTTTATGGGGGAATTTGCTCATAGAAATGCCAAAGATCCTATTGCAAAAAACTCAGATGGCTCTTTAACTGGTGATATTGTACAGATTGGAAACTCCTTAAATTTACAAACCGGTTATCTATTTCCTAAAAACTGGGAATTATCTGGTCGTTATACCAATGTTTCTTTCGGTAAAGAAATAACGAGTAAAAACACTCAAAATCAATACACTATCGGGCTTTCAAAATATATTTCAGGCCATAAATTAAAGGTACAAACTGATGTAAGTTACTTAGATATAACAACTAGTACAAATCAGCTAATGTACCGATTACAAATAGATGTTCATTTTTAAAAAAAAATAACGTAAACCTAACACAAACACTGCTCAGTGTTTGTAGATTTGCAAATCTTAATCAAAAACAAAAAAATGGGAGATCCATATATTTTAATGCTTATCGCTTTAGCTGCTTTAGCTATTGTCGATTTAGTTGTTGGAGTAAGTAACGATGCTGTTAATTTCTTAAATTCTGCTATTGGTTCTAAAGCCATTAAGGTTAGAAATATAATGATAATAGCTAGTATCGGTGTGTTCATGGGAGCTGTTACCTCAAGTGGAATGATGGAAGTTGCACGTAAAGGTATTTTCAACCCAAATATGTTCATGTTTCAAGATATCATGTTCATATTTATGGCTGTTATGATTACTGATATTTTATTACTAGATATCTTCAACTCCCTAGGAATGCCTACTTCGACTACCGTATCTATTGTATTTGAATTATTAGGAGCTGCAGTATGTATTTCTTTAATCAAAATTTCTACAAACGATGCTCAATCTATAACTGATATTTGGAATTACATTAACCATAAAAAAGCAGTAGAAATTATAAACGGAATACTACTCTCCGTTGTGGTAGCCTTTTCTGTAGGTGCCATTGTACAGTTTATTTCTCGTTTAATTTACTCTTTCAATTTTGAGAAAAAACCTAGTTATGTTAACGCCATTTTTGGAGGTTTTGCTATTACTGCTATTACTTATTTTATAATTATAAAAGGGTTGAAAGGAACTCCGTTTTACAAAGACGTAAAACACTTAATTGAAGGAAATACTTTAGAAATAATTATTGGAAGTTTTGTTGTTTGGAGTTTAATATCTCAAGCTTTAATTAGTGTATTTAAGCTTAATGTTTTAAAACTTATTATTGGAGTTGGAACATTTTCATTAGCTATGGCTTTTTCTGGAAATGACTTGGTAAACTTTGTTGGAGTGCCAGTTGCAGCATGGAACTCATATCAAGCATTAAATGACCCATTAATTAATACTGCTAATTTAGGTCCTGAAGCTTTCAAAATGGGAATCTTAGCAAAAAAAGTACCTTCTAATGTATGGCTATTATTATTTGCAGGAGCTATTATGGTAGTTACTTTATGGACTTCAAGTAAAGCGAAAAAAGTAATTGAAACAGGTATTAACTTATCACGTCAAGGAGATGGACATGAAAAATTCCAACCAAATCCTTTATCTAGAATAGTTGTTAGAATTGCAATGGGATTAAATACAGTTATAACTTCTGTTGTACCTAAAAAAACATTAGCTTTTGTTGATTCTAAATTTCAGAAACCTGTTATAGAATTGCCTAAAGACAAAACATACGAAATGCCTGCTTTTGATTTAGTAAGAGCATCTGTAAACTTAATCGTAGCTGGTATTTTAATTTCTATAGCTACTTCTATGAAGTTACCTTTATCTACTACTTATGTAACTTTTATGGTTGCCATGGGTACTTCTTTAGCTGATAGAGCTTGGGGACGTGAAAGTGCTGTATATAGAGTTGCTGGTGTAATTAACGTTGTTGGAGGTTGGTTCTTAACCGCTTTAACTGCCTTTGTTGCCGCAGCTTTAGTTGCTTACTTAATTAGCTGGGATATGGTAATGATTCCTGTTTTATTATTAGTCGTTGCACTATTAATAGGAAGAAATACTTTAATTCACAGAAAGAAATCTAAAGAAGAAAAAAAGCAAATGCATATTGAAAGAGCTGAATTAATTACCATTAATGGAGTAATTGAAGAAAGCGCTGATCATATTGCTGAAGTTGCAACACGTGTTAATAAATTATATACAAATGTAGTTAACGATTTAGCTAATCACGATTTAAATAAATTACGTAAAACTGATAAACACGTAGGAAAATTAAACGATGAAATTGATGGCTTAAAAGATGGAGTATTCTACTTTATTAAATCGTTAGATGATTCTTCTGTACAAGCAAGTAGATTTTACATTTTAGTTTTAGGGTATTTACAAGACGTTGCTCAGTCTATTAGTTATATTTCTAGAGCAAGTTTTAAACACGTTAATAACAATCACAAAAACTTAAAGAAAGGACAATTAAAAGACCTTAAACATATAGACAATATACTATCTAAATTATTAGAAGAAATTAGCTCTACTTTTGAAAAAAGAAGCTTTGATAATTTAGAGCAAATTATTAACGAAAAGAAAGAGTTATTGGTAGATGTTGCTGCTTCTATTGAAAAGCAAGTTGCACGTATTAGAACTGATGAAACAAGTCCTAAAAACACTACATTATACTTTAGTATTTTGATAGAAACTCAAGATTTAGTTTCTGGTTTAATGAGCTTATTAGAAACTTACGAAGAGTTTCATATAAGTACTAAAAACATCTAGTTGATACTTTATAAAACAAAAAAATCCCGAGCAAATTTACTCGGGATTTTTTTATACTTCTTTTTATTTCGCCTTCATTGGTCTCATTAGGCCTTCTTGAGCCACTGAAGCAATTAACTCACCTTTTCTGGTGTATATATTGCCACAAGCAAAACCACGAGCTCCAAAGCTATTAGGACTCTCTATAGAAAACAGCATCCAATCGTCAAAAGTAAAATCTCTGTAAAACCACATGGAATGGTCTAAGCTTGCCATTTGTGTATTTCCAAAATTAGCTACACTTGCATTTGGGTTTAAACAAGCTGTTAAAATATTATAATCGGATATATAAGTTAATATTTGTTGTTTTAAAGCCAAAGATAAATCTACTTGATCTCCTTTCAACTTAAACCAAACATCTACAACCGGAGGTAAATCTTGCATATCGAGAGGATTGGCAATTTGTACAGGTTTAAAATCTATGGGTCTTTCTATACTTAAAAATGCTTTTAGCTTTTTAGGTAAGAAATCTCCAAACTGATCTAACATATCTGTCCAGCTATATAATTCTTCTGGTTGTTTTATATCTTTTTTTATTGGCATTTGATGTTCATATCCTTCTTCTTTTTTATGGAAGGAACAAGCCAATATAAAAATCGTTTTATCTTCTTGATGTGCTGTTACCCTACGAGTTGAAAAACTTCCTCCATCTCGTATTACTTGAACATTATAGGTAATAGGCTTTTCTAAATTACCTGCTTCTAAAAAATATGAATGTAACGAATGTAATACACGTTCTTCTGAAACGGTTCTATAAGCAGCGTTTAATGACTGTGCCAATACTTGTCCTCCAAATACATTTGGACTTCCAATATCTTTGCTTATTCCATTAAAATTATTGTCTCCAATATCTTTTAAAGTAAGTATATCTAATAACTCTTGTGTGTTTTTCATTTTTACAAATTAACTTGCTCTCTTAATTCTTTCTTTTTGAATGGATACTTTTGTTTAAACTCTGATGGTTGAATTCTTTTTAAAAACAAACTCAAAATACGATTTGGTATCGTATTCTTATGTCGTAAATAGATTGTTAAATCTTGAGGCTTAGCCCCAACAGAACTTTTTATTTCACTAGCTGTTCTTCCAAAATTAATTGTCTTTACTTTTTTATCTATCCCCAAACTTATATAATCATACAACATTCTTTGATATACAGCATATTCTTTATTATAACCATAATCAATCCCAACAAAATGCGCATCCAATGATTTCTTATTAAAAATCCCTGATAAGAAACCTACCAGTTTATCTTCTAACCAATAGGCTTTTAAAAAATAGTTATCTCCTAAATTTTCTTTTAAAGTTCTATAGGTTTCTATATTAAAATCTCCTAAATTGAAACTTGACTTTGTAGATACTGTTTTATACAACACTTTCATTTCTGGCTTCAAGTCTTTTAATCTGTCTTCTGTGACATCTTCAACTTTTAAAAGACTACTCAACTTTAATGCTCTTTTTGCTTTTACTCTAAATTTTGTTTTTAAAGCAGCTAAATAATCTTCAATAGAACTCCAATCCTCATCTAATTCTAGAACCATGTTCGGATCTACTTTAAACGAATTATATCCTTCTTCATGCAACTCATGCGTTATATAAAGTGATTCTTTTTCAAAATCTTTTAGCATAAAAGCATCAGCTGTATTCTTAGCACTAACATTTGAATAATTTACTACTGCTTTAGCAATTTGCTTAAGTACTTCTTTTTTATTTTGATTATTCTTAATGAAAACTCCATGCTCTCCACTTACAAATGTATTACCACAAGTAAGTACTTTAAATGGTTTTTCCGGAGAAATAATTCTGAGCTTTCTCCCCATACACTTTACCCATTCTACAATAGATTGCATGTCGTTTTGAACACTATCTAAATAAAAGTCGACTATTTGAATATTAGCTAAAGCAATTGCTTTGTTATTAGTATCAAACAATATAATGTATGCAAAATGTATTGTTTTATTGTTTTGCTCTAATGCCTCTAAGTATTTAGGGGTAAAATAGATATTATCCGTACAACCTAATTCTTCCCATACTTCATTAGGTACTTCTTTAATTGAAGAAAAGTATTTAGTATTCGAATTTTGATTTTTACTACAAGATAAAATATTCACGTATGCCCCTTTAATTTTAGTGTAAAATACTAAAACTTTATTTAATAAATTCTATTGCACATTCATATTCCAAACTGGCACATTGAAAATCTTACTTATTTTAACTGTATCACTTAAAAGATACTGCTTATCTCCATGGTTTAATAAATTGAATCGTTTACCATCATTAGTTACCAAGTTTGCTTCGTAACAAAAATATCCTCCTGATGATTTTCCTGGTATAAACTTTTCAAGTACTTGAAGTGCATAAGCATGTTGGAAAGGAATAATTTCGCCTCCAATAACCATTTTTCTTTTTCGAGTATGGAAATAAGCCTTTGCACCTGTACTGATTAATAGAAAAACACCTACTAATAAAAATACTCCTCCTGTTGTAAAAAATATTTTACCTGCTTGCATAAAACTCATTGCTTCTTTTGAAAATTCAAAAAACTCAACAAAAGACCATAAAGTAAAGTTTCCTCCAACTAAAAAGAATCCCCAAGCCACAAACTTCATGTACGAACTTGAACTAATTTTATAACCTTTATTCGTTTTCTTTAAGTGTTCGCTTAAGAAATTACTACCAGAACCTTCTGTAGCTTCCCATGATATTTGTTGCCCTATTGCATCTTGGGTAAAATCGCCAAAATTGAAAATTATTTCTTTGTTATTGGGCGAACTCTTTTTTCTTCTAACTAAAAAACTTGAGATAAACATTCCACCAAACATGAAGACAAAAACAACTAGCATTCCGCCAAGCTTATAATATAAGTATCGTTGTTTACCATAGGTTAACGTTTTAATACGAACTGTGGTTTCTAAACGACTTATTGTATTTAAATCTCTTCTAGTTGGGGTTTCTAACTGCCTTAAAGAGTCTAATTGTACAACTTCTTGATGTAATTCTGTTTGCTGTTTATTATATGCTTGATACTTTTTTTGTATTTCAGGCATTACGACAAAAAACACAATTCCTATTGGGATTAATACAAAAAGCCAAGAGCTATTGAAAGTAAACTTTTTCATAATTATTTATTAAGAATAAAAAGCCATTACTAAGAGTAATGACTTTAATTAAATTTGATTGTTTTTTATTTACAAAATGGAACTGTATATGTTCCTTCTACTGTATTATCTCCCGTAGAATCTGCTTTAATTTTAACTGTAACTTCTGTTGAAGTTAACTTTTCTACAGTAACTGTACTATTTAATTTATTTAAAGGTGTTTCTCCTTTTTTATTAAATACAACATTCGCTTTAGTTGTACTACCTACTTTATTTTCTACATCTGTTGAAACATACAAAGTATAGTCTAAAATAGAAGAATTACAATCTGCTGTAACATTGGTTATGTTAATACTTAAGTTATTTCCACTAACAAATGCTTTTCCTCCTTGAGCTACAAATGAAATACCATGTACTTTTCCTTTTAAAGGAGTATTTGCAATTCCTCCTAAATTATCAGAATCACTATCTGAACATCCTACAAAAACAACAGCTAATACAATAGCAGCAAGTTTAATTACGTTTTTCATTTTAATTTTTTGAATATTTCCGTGAAAGTACTTAAAAAATAAAAAACCACAAACAAAAAATGCTTGTGGTTTTCTTATTGTTATAAAGGTTTTATTAACCTACTATATTGATTATTTTACCTGGTACTACAATTACTTTTTTAGGTATTCTTCCTTGTAATTGTGCTTGTGTTTTTTCATGTGCCATTACCGTTTTTTCTATTTCATCTTTACTCATATCTAATGGTAATTCTAATGTAAAACGCATTTTACCATTAAATGAAATTGGGTAATTCTTAGCACTCTCTACTAAATGAGAAGCTTCAAATTTTGGAAATGCTACTGTAGAAATAGATTCTGTATGTCCTAACTTATTCCATAACTCTTCTGAAATATGCGGAGCGTATGGAGAAACTAATACTAATAACGGTTCTAAAATAGCACGTTTATTACATTTTTGCGCTGTTAATTCATTTACCGCAATCATAAAAGTAGAAACAGAAGTATTGAAAGAGAAGTTCTCTATATCTTCCTCTACCTTCTTAATTGTTTTATGTAATGTTTTTAATTCATCCTTTGTTGGTTCAGTATCAGAAACATTAATTCCGTTCTCTCCCACGTATAATTTCCATAATTTCTTTAAGAAAGAATACACTCCTGAAATTCCAGATGTTTTCCAAGGTTTAGTTTGTTCTAATGGTCCTAAGAACATTTCAAATAAACGTAATGCATCTGCACCATATTCTTCACAAATATCATCAGGATTTACAACATTAAACCAACGCTTTGACATTTTTTCTACCTCACGACCTACAATATACTTTCCTTCTTCTAAAACAAACTCTGCATTTTCAAATTGAGGTTGCCATTTTTTAAGGGCTTCAATATTTAATTCATCAGAAGTATTAATCAACTTAACATCTACTCTTATTTCATCTGTTTCATATTCTCCTTTAAGATTTTTAGAAACATATTTATCTGTTCCAGTAATTCTGTAGACAATAGCTGATGTTCCTAAAATCATTCCTTGGTTGATTAATTTTTTTGCAAACTCATCAACTGGTAACAATCCTCTATCGAATAAGAATTTTTGCCAAAAACGTGCATATAATAAGTGTCCTGTTGCATGCTCAGATCCACCAATGTATAAATCTACTTCTTTCCAATAATCAACCGCTTCTTTACTTACAAACTCTCCTTCGTTTGTTGAATCCATGTAACGGTTAAAATACCATGAACTTCCAGCCCATCCTGGCATTGTATTTAGTTCTAATGGGAAAATAGTTTCATTATCTATTAAATCATTGCTAACTACCTCAGCAGTTTCTGCATTCCAAGCCCAAACCTCAGCATTTCCTAATGGTGGTTTTCCATCTTCTGTTGGTAAATATTTTTCTACCTCAGGCAATACTATTGGTAAATGTTTTGCTTCAATCATTTGAGGCATTCCACTCTTATAATAAACTGGGAATGGTTCTCCCCAATAACGCTGACGGCTAAATACCGCATCACGTAAACGATAGTTTATTTTTCCGTAACCAAAACCGCGTTTTTCTAATTCATAGATTATGGTTTTCATTCCTTTCTTATAATTTAAACCATCTAAGAAATCGGAATTTGCTAATTTAATTCCATCTTTAGCATCATTGGCTTTTTCTGAAATATCTACATCTGCAAAAATATTTGGTATCTCTAACCCAAAGTATTTAGCAAAATCATAATCACGTTGATCTCCACAAGGAACCGCCATAACTGCACCTGTACCGTAACTTGCTAATACATAATCACCAATCCAAATTGGCACTTGTTTTCCTGTAAATGGATGTAAAGCATAGGCTCCTGTAAATACTCCCGAAATAGTTTTTACATCTGCCATACGATCTCTTTCCGAACGCTTTGATGTTGCTTCGACATAAGCTTCAACAGCTTCACGTTGTTCGTCTGTAGTTATTTTAGCTACTAATTCATGCTCTGGAGCTAATGTCATAAAACTTACTCCAAAAATTGTATCAGGACGTGTTGTAAACACATCTATTTTAGCATCATAATTTTCCACATCAAAAGAAACCATGGCTCCTTGGCTTCTTCCTATCCAATTTGTTTGAGAATCTTTTAATGGTTGTGGCCAATCTATATTTTGTAAACCATCTAATAAACGTTGTGCATAAGCAGAAATACGCATAGACCATTGGGTCATTTTTTTACGTACTACTGGATGTCCTCCTCTTTCTGAAACTCCGTTTACTATTTCATCATTTGCAAGTACTGTTCCTAAAGCTGGACACCAGTTTACTTCTGTATCTGATAAAAATGTTAAACGATATTGTAATAATATTTCTTGTTGTTTTTCTACTGAAAAATCTTTCCATTCTTCTGCTGAAAAAACAGTAATATCTTCATCTGAAACTGCATTGATGTTTGCATTTCCTTCTGTTTCAAATTTTGAAACTAAAGTTGAAACATCTTCTGCTTTGTCTGTATCTTTATTATACCAAGAGTTGAACAACTGGATAAAAATCCATTGTGTCCACTTGTAATATTCTGGATTAGAAGTACGAACCTCACGTGACCAATCGAAAGAAAAACCAATATTGTCTAACTGACGACGGTACGTTTTAATATTCGTTTCAGTTGTTATTGCTGGATGCTGTCCTGTTTGAATAGCATATTGTTCTGCAGGTAATCCAAAAGAATCATATCCTTGTGGGTGCAGTACATTAAATCCTTTATGACGCTTATAACGTGCATATATATCACTAGCAATATATCCTAATGGATGTCCTACATGCAGTCCTGCTCCTGATGGGTAAGGAAACATGTCTAAAACATAATATTTAGGTTTATCTGACGTATTACTGGCTTTAAATGTTTGGTTATCTGCCCAAAACTGTTGCCACCTCTTTTCTATTTCTTGGTGATTATATTGCATTGTCTCTCTTTTAAGAAGCTGCAAATTTACGGTTATTGTTTGGAAGTTTAAAGTAAAAAAATGGCTTAAACTATTATTATCATGTTATATAAAATGAACAAAAACTTCACACTTGTTAATCTTTGTTGGGAAATAGTTTATTTTAAAAAAATGAATGTTCTTTGCAATAGATTAAATTCATTATTTTGAAAAACAATATTTTAAAAGCTCATCTTGCTTTACTCAGTGCCAATGTTATTTATGGCGCTAATTATTTAATTGCTAAAGGAGTAATGCCTAATAAAATAGGACCTTCTGCTTTTGTTTTTTTAAGAATTTTAGGTGCTGGAATTCTTTTTTGGATTATTAAATCGTTTATAAAAGAAAAAATTGAGAAAAAAGATTTTCCTAAGCTAATACTTTGTGGATTGCTAGGAGTTGCCGCAAATCAATTATTGTTTTTTCACGGTTTAAATTTAACATCTCCTATTGATGCTTCCATAATTATTACAGCGGTTCCAATTGTTGCTGTGGTTTTTAGCGCTATTCTTTTAAAAGAAAAAATAACTCTTTTTAAACTTTTAGGAATTACCATAGGTGGTATTGGTGCAGTATTATTAATTTGGTATGGAAATCAGTCGAAAGGAACTAGTTCTTTACTTGGTAATCTTTTTATTTTTATCAATGCTATTTCTTATGGCTTGTATTTGGTACTTGTTAAACCTTTGATGCAGAAATACAACTCTATTACCATTATTAGTTGGGTATTCTTATTTGGATTTATGTTTATGTTTCCATTTGGAGCAACTGATATTGTTACTGTTGATTTTTCTGCATTTACTACTCAAACATACTTAGCAATTTCTTTTGTTATTATTGGAACTACCTTTTTAGCTTACTTATTTAACATTTATGCTTTAAACTATGTTTCTCCTTCAGTTAATGGTAGCTATATATATTTACAGCCTGCCGTTAGTTTTATTATGGTTAGTATTTATGCTTATGTATTAGGTTACACACAATATGCCCAAGATATTAACCCTGTTAAAATAATAAGCTGTTTTCTTGTAGTAATAGGTGTTTACTTAATTAGTAAAACTCCTAAAAAATAAAACACAAAAAAGCCTCATAATTTTATGAGGCTTTTCTTTTAAACTGTCTATTCGTTTTTACCTTTTATTGGTAGCGATACAATTGTTTTATCCCAACCTAAATACATTGTCAAATCGTTTTCTTTTCCTTCAAAAACAATTGAGAAATTTTTAATCGCTTTTTTGGTTTTAGAAACTTTAGCTTTTACTCTTATAACATCATCACTTTCATTATAAAAAAACGCTCCCCAAACATTTAAAGCAGTATTTAAAATTATTGTCCATTCTTTATCTCCTGGAATTGTAAACATTGAATAGGTTCCTGCTTCAACTGTTTTTCCTCCAAAATTCACATCTTTATAAAAAGTAATTTCGGCTGCTTCATTAGCTCCTGTTCTCCATATTTTTCCATTAGGGGCTAATTTTGACAAAGATCTCTTCTTTAAATGCGGACGACTATAAATCACTTTAACTAACTTATCTAATATTCTAGATTTGCTAGGATACATAGCAGCGTCCATTGGACTCTTGTCTAATTTTGGAAAATTTTGTGCATTTACTTCATTTGAGAAAACTAAAGTAATTACAAAAACTAAAACTGTTAAAATAGTTTTTTTCATGAGGTACTTATTTAAGGTGAATTCTAATTATCAAAATTATATAAGCTAACGTAAAAATTCACTAAAATTATGTAAAATTTATTCATCTAAAAGTATACCAGACTTTTTTGATATGAATTCAAAAGCTACAATTAGTCCTAAACTAATTCCAAAAAGAGGTAACAACAATCCTAATAATAGTAACAAAACTATAACAACTGGACCAATTGTAAACTTTTTAGAAACTTTAGGAATTCCTAATTTCCCTTCAGGTTTTCTTATGATGTATGAGACTATTGCTCCAACACTCATAATAGTTAATAAGATTGCAACTCCAAACATTAACCACCAATTCCAAACTCCAAACTGACCTTGGTGAAATGCCATTACCCACATTCTTCCTCTCATTAAAAAACCAACATCGCTCCAATTATGCTTTTTTATTAACTTACCTGAATATTGATCAAAATGTAACATTTTTTGAGCTTCTAAATCAAATGTTTTGTTAGAAACACTAAACGTACTCTGAGCATTTTTAGGAAGCCCTATACTTACTACTCCTTTCAGGTTTTGCTGCTTTGCAATTGTAACCATTTCATCTAAAGTTAAAGCTTTATCTGAAACAACTGATATTAAACCTCTTCCACTCCATGTTTTCGGATAACCTGTATTTGTGAGTTTCTGTATTTTCTTAAAATTAGCACCAAAAACATCTGTCCATGGTAAGCCTCCAGCCAAAGTAATAAGCAATAATCCCGAAATCCAAAATCCAATTACTGCATGTAAATCTCTAAACAAAATTCTTCTTCCTTCTTTGAACCGAATTGTAAAAATTCCTTTTATACCTCTTTGAAATGGCCAACAAACATACAATCCTGTTATAATTAATACTATCATCCAACTAGCAATCAATTCAACTAGTTTTGTTCCTATTTTACCTCCTAATAATTCTCCGTGCAACTTTCTAATTGAATACATCCAAGTATCTTTTGGAGAGAATTTCCCAGAAACCTCAGCTGCATAAGGATTAACAAACAATGATTTTTTATGACTAAATCTACCCGAAACAAACTCAGTAGCTTTTTCTGAATTTAAAGACAACACCATACCATTGGGCTTCTTCTTCATTTGATTCTTTGCTATTTCCCATTGTTGTTGAAAAGAAATTGGTTTTTGAGATGTAATTTCTACATTTTTAAACTTCTCTTTGGCCTCTTTTTCTATTTTGGGATTAAACAAATAAACCGCTCCTGTTATTGACAAAATCAATACAAAAGGAAGTGATATAATTCCAGCAATAAAATGCCATTTCCACAACCACTGATTTAATTTTCTATTTTTCATCTTGAATATTTTTTAACCTCATAGCTTTACTACTATGAGGTTAATTTTTAGCTATCGCTTACTATTAAAAGTTATATTTCACTCCAAAATGAAATGCTCTTGGATTACCAATACTATACGTATTTTGCTTACTCCATCTACTGTATGAAGCTCTAACTGCATAAAGCTTATCAAAAATATTCAATGCTTGTCCCCAAATTTCAAACTGCTTGTAAGTATAATTTGCTCTAAAATTGAAAATGTTATGCCCTCCATATGTAGAAGTTCCTAAAATGTCTCCTCCAGAAGTATCTTTTCCTATTACAGCTTGCCCTTCAAAACTTGTGTTATATTCTCCAATTTGCTCATGCTCTAACGTTAAAAGCAAATCAGATATTGGCTTATAATTTAAAGAAGCTGTACTTATATAATTAGGAGCTGTTTGCATATCTGTATTAGAATAATCTACATTGTTTTCAAAAAATGATAAGTATTCATGTGTAGCATAACTTCCACTATAATTAACAAATAAATTAGGTATCACATTATATCGTAGTCCTAATTCTACTCCCATAGAACGTGTTTTTCCTGCGTTTTTTTGAATAAAATTTCCTGAAGTATCTCTAATAGAAACTAATCTATTGATACCATCTAATTGGTATACTGCTATATCTACCTTTAATTTCGACGGTATTGAATAATATGCTCCTAGTTCGTAATTATGAAATTCCGCTGGTTTTAAAGTAAATGCATTCCCTGTAGTATTCTTCCCATTTCTGAATAAAGTTCCCACTTGTGGCGGAGTAAATCCTTTTGAGTAATTAGAATAAATCCCCGCCCTCTTTGTTAAATTTAGATTTACTCCTAGTTTAGGTGAAAAGTTTGTATAGGTTACTTTAGTATCTTGAACTCCAGAATTAGCTTCATCTAAATTATCATAATCATATGTAAAACCATCGTAACGTAAAGCTCCAGTTAGTTTTACTTTTTCTATAGGTGAAATTTCAAATTGCGCATATCCTGCGTAATTAAATATATCTGCTTGATATTTTAAGATATAATCTCCATTTTTAACCGAATAATCAATATTTTGAGCAGTCGCTATATCTACAACAACATCGATATTTTCTGCCTGATAGGTTTGAGGTGAAAAATCGGTAGTTGCTCCAACTATTAAACTAGAATTAGCAAAATTAAAATCGATTTTATGCTGAATCAAACCTACATAACTTTTAAATTTATTAGAATTGATTTCTCCTCTTCCAGTTCCATCTAACACACCACTAACTCTATTTTGTCTAATTCTGTATGATGGTATTTGGTTCATTTCATTATTTCTGTAAATGAAATTGAACGATGTTTTATTAGATTCATTCCAATACTTATCTATTGTAGAACGAAACCTAAATGCTTTAGCTTCTCTTTCTGTAAATGTTTGATTACTTTCATAATTTCCATCTGTATAATTTTTCTCTGAAATAGAACCAGACATATCAGATCTATAATCGATATAAGTTAAGCTATTAGTCCATTTTAAACTTTCAGAAAAATCATTTACATTTTTAAATGAGACTGCTGTTTTTTCATAATCTGAATGTCCAACCACTCCATTATCTCTACGTATATGATGTCCCCCCACATAAAAACCATACTTTTCGTTTACTGTTGTAGAGGCTTCTAGTTCGTATTTTGTTAGTCCCAAATCATTTATCTGATACCCAACAGAACCTCCAAAGTCTTTTCTAGGATTTTTAGTAATAAAATTGAAACTTCCTCCAATAGCTTCACTTCCATAAATACTCGATGCTGGTCCTTTTAACACCTCAACTCTACCAAAAGTTGTATTGTTCATTTCCAATAATGCATTGTGATTAAACACTGCTACTGGACGTATTGGCAAACCATCTTCTACATACAAAAACAACGATTTTGTTGATATTGGCGAACGTGTTGCCATAAAATGTTGTTCGTTACTAGAAGCTTTTGATGTACTCATAAACACCCCTGGCACTTGATTTACTAATTGTTCTATTCCGAAAGCTTTGGTTTCTTGAATTTGTTTTTCAGTTAGTAAACCTATAGATGCCGAAACTTCTTGCCTCTTTTGTGTTTCTCTACTTGCTGAAACGATAACCTCTTCTAAACTTTCTATTACTTGCTTTAAAACAATAAGGTTATTATTGCTTAACTGCATTTTTTTTGTTTCATAACCTATACTTGATATTTGAACAGTTCCTTCTTCTAATTTTATAGAGAAGTTTCCTTCAATATCTGTTATGGTTCCTTTGTTTTTATTTGTTAATGATGCAACTGTAGCTCCTACAATTGGATTATTTTGATTGTTTACTACTTTACCTTTGAATATTGTTTGTGAAAAACCGTTAAATATAGGCAATAGTAACCCTAGGCATATAAATAATGCTTGCTTTTTCATAATGAAAAATAACTTGATATGTTTAATTAAAATCTATAAAGAATACTGTAGTCCCGCTGTAATTGTTTCTTTATTTTTTAACTGAATTCCGTTTAAGTTTTGATATAATGGAGTACTAAATTCAAATCCGAATCGAAGATTTTTTAATGAACCTTTAAAAGCATATACATTAAAACCTAAACCTCCATTGATAAATTTCCCTCCAGAATTCATTGTATCTGCAGTAGTAACCATCATAGGATTTAAATTAGAGTTTCTTCCATTAATTGAACTTACAATTAACCCTTCTAAACGAGCTGAAAAACTTAACCATTGATGAGTTTTAACTGCAAACCAAGAATTTAAGCTGTAACGATTTCCTAAAGAATAATCATACTCATTTTTCCCAAAACGATATGTTGCTTTTAACTGACTTCCCCAAGAAACAGTTTCTGCTTGCCCTAAGTATGTTAATCCTAAATCTGCATCATAAGTTCCACTTCCTATTTGCATTGGATATGGTAATTGAATTTTATTTGGATTTGACATAGGTGTTACATCTTTTGCATTTAATTCTCCTGTAGGAATAGAAATACCAACATTAGCGTGTAACGAACCTCTATTTTCGTTGATAAACTTATATAACATCCCTAGTTTTATATCTCCTAAACCAGACGAAGAAGTTGAAAAAGGCATGATCATTCCAGTCATCATGTTGCGCATTTGTAAATCCATATCGTTTTCAATATAATTTACCATTGCCATTAAAGTAACTTTATCAGATGGTGCATACATAGCTCCTAGCATATGCATTTTCATTGGCATTGAAAGTGGTGTAACCATATAGCCAGCATTATGTGCTTCTGTATTCGAAATAGCGTCACTTCCTTTTTGTAACCCCTCCATATTCATATACATAAATCTATACGAAAACATTACCTCTCCTTTATGGTGGTAATGGTCTCCCATTACACTTATTGGTGCATGACCATCTGGCCTATTAGATTTCCATTCGTTTTTATGTTCAGTTGCTTCTTGAGCGTTTATTATTTGTGATAAGGATATAAGAATCCCTGTAAAGATGATTTTTGATAATTTCATCAGTTATGTTTTTAAATTTTACAATAGTATTTTAGGCTATTTATCTATAAGACAAATAGCTTTTTATTAAAGGCGTTTATGTAAAATTTATACCGTAGGTGGATGGAAGATTGTATTTGAAAATAAATAAGAATACTTATTATTGTAAGAAAATAATTGTTTTGCATTATTAAAAAGAACTTTTTCTTCTTTTACTGAAAGTAATTCAACAAAACCTATTGGGTATTCTTCTATATTTATTCGTAACGATTTAAAATCATCATCTTGTTGCTTTTCTAGCTTTTTCATTAATTGACATTTACCATTACATCCTAGGTCTGGTTTGTCTTTATTAATACACAAAACCTTCGATATATAATCGTAGTTTATTGCGTACTCAACAAACGGTGTTATTGGTCGTAACATCGCAATTGTGTACAACAAAACAAATAAATATATGCTTAGTTTTTGTAACAAAATGATTTTGAAATCTTAGAAGTGCAAAGATACTTCAAGTTGTTTTTTTTCTCAATAAAAAGAGCTATAAATATTATTTTAATTTGTTCTAAATAAATTGCTATATTTGCACCAGATTTTAGAAATATGATTGTCTTTTATACTGAAAATAAAAAGGTTACACCAATTGTTCCTATTCAAAAAGAAACAGCATGCTCTACAGCTTGTGCGTCTAACTGTATAAAACCTAAAAGTAAGTGTTGCAATAAGTACCAAAAAAAAGGCATCAACTGTAAGCGATGCCCTTTAACTTTTAATGTAAAAATAGCTTCTTAATTAAGCTACTTTTAATAAGAAATAACTCTTTTTTCCACGTTGTAATAATACATACTTATCAGCAATTAAATCATTTGCTGTAATTACGTAATCGTCTTTTACTTTTTCTTTATTAACAGAAACTGCATTTTCTTTTAAAGCTCTACGTGCATCTCCATTAGATTTTAAAAAGCTTGTTTTTCCTGCTAAAGCATCAATCATAGATAATCCTTCTGAAATATCTGACTTAGATACTTCTGCTTGTGGTACTCCATCAAAAACATCTAAAAATGTTTGCTCATCTAATGATTTTAAATCTTCTGCAGTAGACTTTCCAAATAAAATATTAGAAGCCGCTATTGCCTTATCATATTCTTCTCGTCCATGAACTAATACAGTAACTTCTTCTCCTAATCGTTTTTGTAAAATACGTACGTGTGGCGCTTCTTTATGTTCTTCAACTAAAGCATCTATTGTTTCTTTATCTAAGAATGTAAATATCTTAATATACTTTTCAGCATCTTCATCTGATGTATTTAACCAGTATTGGTAAAATTTGTAAGCTGAAGTTCTTTTAGCATCTAACCATACATTTCCTCCTTCAGATTTTCCAAATTTAGAACCATCAGACTTTGTAATTAATGGACATGTAATTGCATATCCTTTTCCTCCACCAATTCTTCTAATTAACTCTGTTCCCGTAGTAATATTACCCCACTGATCAGAACCTCCCATTTGTAAAGTTGCTGAATTTTCTCTGTAAAGGTGTAAGAAATCATATCCTTGTACCATTTGGTAAGTAAACTCTGTAAAAGACATTCCTTCTTTAGATTCTGAACCAATTCGGTTTTTTACAGAATCCTTAGCCATCATATAATTTACTGTAATGTGCTTACCAACATCACGAATAAACTCTAAAAATGAAATCTCTTTCATCCAATCATAATTGTTTACTAAGATAGCAGCATTATCGGCATCAGATTCGAAATCTAAGAAATGTTGTAGTTGTGCTTTTACACATTCTTGATTATGACGTAATGTTTTTTCATCTAATAAATTACGCTCTGATGATTTTCCTGAAGGATCACCAATCATACCTGTTGCTCCACCAACTAAAGCAATTGGTCTATGCCCACATCTCTGATAATGTGCCAATAACATTATAGGAACTAAGTTACCTATGTGAAGTGAATCTGCTGTTGGATCAAAACCAACATAAGCACTACGCATTTCCTCTAGTAAATGCTCTTCTGTTCCAGGCATGCTATCGTGTAACATTCCTCTCCATTTTAACTCTTCAATAAAATTTTTCATCGTCATAAATTTATCAGTCAGCAAAGATAACTTTATCAACCAAAAAAAGCTAAATTCGCTTTATGATTTTAGTTACTGGGGGAACTGGGCTTGTTGGCTCACATTTATTATTCAATTTAGTTCAAAAAGAAAAAGCTATAAGAGCTATATACAGAACTAATGAGAAAAGAGAGTATGTAAAAAAAATATTCTCTTATTATACCGATGATGTTGATCAATTCTTTTCTAAAATAGAATGGGTAATTTCAGATATTACTGATGTTTTTTCACTTGAATCCGTTTTCAAAGGTATAACTGAAGTATATCATTGTGCTGCATTGGTTTCTTTTGACCCAAAAGATTATAGAAAAATGCGTCAAGTTAATATTGATGGTACTGCCAATATGATTAATTTTTCTATTGAGAATAATATTGAAAAATTTTGTTTTGTAAGCTCTATTGCTGCTGTAGGTGATTCTATAAATGGTAAACCTATTAATGAAGAAAATGAGTGGTCGGACAGTAGTGATAATAATGATTACTCTATTACAAAATATGGTGCTGAAATGGAGGTTTGGAGAGGTAGTCAAGAAGGATTAGATGTGGTAATTGTAAACCCAGGTGTTATTTTAGGAAGTGGATTTTGGAGTGAAGGTTCTAGCAAATTATTCTCACAAGTTTATAATGGCTTTAAATTTTACACTGAAGGGGTTACTGGTTTCGTACACGTAGAAGACGTTGTAAAAACTATGATACTATTAATGGAATCTAATATTAAAAACGAACGTTTTATTTTAGTTTCAGAAAACAAATCGTTTAAAGATATTTTATTTTCTATTGCTGATGGATTTAATAAAAAAAGACCATCTATAAAAAGCAGTAAATTATTGATGGCTATTATTTGGAGACTTGATTGGCTATTAACCAAATTAACTGGAAAAAAACCTTTATTAACTAAGAATTCAGCTAAATCGTCACTTAATAAATCTTATTATACTTCTCTAAAAATTGAAGAAGCATTAAATTTTAAATTTGCTAAAATTGATTCAGCTATTTTAAAAATTTGTAAAGACTTTATTCTTTAATTTCTTTACTTATTTTTTTATTCTTAGATAGTTTTTCGTTTTTCTCCTCTAATTTTAATGACATCTTTTTTTGAGGCTTAGTTTTATTATTCAATGAATCTTGAATTCGTCGTTTCTTTAAAATTGACTTCTGAATAGAATCTATTCTCAACTTTACTTTTCCAAGAATAACTGTATACTCTTCGATTTTAGAAGTATAGTAATCATTACTTTTATCAAATCGAGTACTATCTATCTTATACTTCTCATACACCAGAAAAACATAATTTTTTTCCTTTTTTAAAAACTTATTCTTAACGTTTTTAGCTGATGAAGCGATATACATATCGGTTAACAAGGAAATCATAGAATCCTTAGGTATTAAATCTTTAGGCTTTTTGTAAATAGTATTACTAGTACAAGAAGCTAAAAATAAAAGAACTGTTATGTATAAAATTTTTTTCATTTATTTATTGAATTCTAATCGAGCTCCTTTTATCTGCTCATCAAAAACACCGTTATCGTACATTAAGTTTCCATTGACAAAGGTATGAGTTATTTTATTTGAAAACTCGGTTCCTTCAAATGGAGACCATCCACATTTGTATAGTATATTCTCTTTAGAAACCGTCCATTTTTCGTTATCAACTAGCACTAAATCAGCATAGAATCCTTCCTTTATAAAACCTCTTTTATAAACTTTAAAAAGTTTTGCCGGATTATGACACATTTTCTCAACAGCCTTTTCTATAGGTAGTACTCCTTCTTTTACTTTCTCTAAAATTGCTAAAACCGCATGCTGAACTAGAGGTCCTCCACTTGGTGCTTTCGTATATACATTATCTTTTTCTTCTAAAGTATGAGGAGCATGATCTGTAGCTATTACATCAATTCTATCATCCAATAATGCTTTCCATAACCCATCTTTATCTTTTTGAGTTTTTACCGCTGGATTCCATTTTATATGCGTTCCTTTTTTATCATAATCAGCATCTGTAAACCATAAATGGTGCACACAAACTTCTGCTGTAATTTGTTTTTCTTCTAAAGGAATATCATTTCTAAATAAATGAGTTTCCTTTTCAGTTGATAAATGAAAAATATGTAAACGTGCTCCTGTTTTCTTTGCTAGTTCTATAGCTTTTGAAGAAGAAAGGTAACAAGCTTCTTCACTTCTAATTATAGGATGATATTTTATAGGAATATCTTCTCCGTATTTTTCTTTATACTCAGCAGTATTTTTTCTTATTGTAGCCTCATCTTCACAATGCACAGATATTAGCATATCAGTTGAAGAAAAAATCTTTTCTAAGACTTCTTCATTATCTACTAACATATTTCCTGTAGATGAACCCAAAAATAATTTAATTCCTGCTACATTTTGAGAATCCGTTTTTAACAACTCTTCTAAATTATCGTTTGTTCCTCCAAACATAAAAGAGTAATTAGCATATGAAGTTTTTGATGCTATCTGAAACTTTTCTTCTAATAATTCTTGAGTAGTTGCTTGTGGCACTGTATTAGGCATTTCTATAAAAGAAGTGATTCCTCCAGCAATTGCAGCCTTACTTTCTGTTCCAATATTTGCTTTATGCGTTAAACCAGGCTCACGGAAATGCACCTGATCATCTATCATACCTGGAATTAAATATTTTCCTTCAGCGTTGATTACCTCAGCATCGGACGTATTAACAATTTCCTCAGAAATTTGTTTTATATAATTTCCTTCTATTAAAACATCTCCTTTGAAAACCTTGTTTTCGTTAACTATGTTTGCGTTTTTAATTAGATATGATTGCATAATTATTTTGGTAATCCTTTTAACCTCATTTTTATAACACCAAATAGAGCTTCTGATATAATCCCTCCACTCATTTTTGATTCTCCTAAAGTTCTATCAGTAAAGATAACTGATACTTCTTTTATTTTAAATTTATGTTTCCACGCTTTAAACTTCATTTCTATTTGAAAAGCATATCCAACAAACTTAATTTTATCTAACTGAATTGTTTCTAATACTTTTCTTTTCCAACATACAAAACCTGCAGTTGTATCATGTACTGGAATTCGAGTAATAAAACGAACATATTTAGATGCAAAATACGATAATAATACTCTACTCATTGGCCAGTTAACCACATTTACCCCAATAGAATAACGTGAACCAATAGAAACATCAGCACCATCAACAGCACAAGCTTTATACAACCTATTCAAATCTTTTGGATTATGAGAAAAATCGGCGTCCATTTCTATAATATAATCGTAGCCTTTTTTTATAGCCCATTTAAATCCATGAATATAAGCAGTACCTAAACCATTTTTCCCTGTTCTTTTTTCAATATAAAGCCTCTCTGCAAACTCTTCTTGCAAACCCTCAACTATATTTGATGTTCCATCAGGTGAATTATCGTCAACAATTAAAATATCGAATTCTTTCTCTTGGTTAAAAGTTTCTCGAATTATTGCTTCTATATTTTCTTTTTCGTTGTATGTAGGAATTATAACTAAAGCGTCTGACTTCATGTAATTTTCATCTAAATCTGGGCAAATATACACTAAATAATCACTAATTTTGTGTTAATTAAATACGATAAAAAACAAATAATATTGCAAGCTATTGAACGTACAATAACCAATGATAACTGGATTACTCTAGTAATTCTTTTTGTTATTATCTTATTAGCTATAATGAAATTAATTAAGCCCAATAAGCTATTAGGATATGCTTTGGCTTTTTTTACTCCTGGTTTTTTTCAAAAAAAAGTTCAGAATAATGTTTCTATATATTCACCTTTTCATTTGTTATTGTTTTCTTTTTCTTCTATTGTAATATCATTATTTCTATTTTTTGTATTTACTCCAAAAATTTATGATCAAAGCTTTTTAAATTACCTAATATTACTCTCTATTATTAGTCTTTATTTCTTTATTAGAAGATTACTAGACTTTACTTTTTCTAACATTTTAGGTTTATCATTAGTCACAAAATATTTCTTATACACGAAATCTGGTTACCTTTACACACTAAGTTTATGGCTATTTCCTGCTATAATTCTCTATCAATATGCCTTTAAGGAAAACTTATATTTACTCAGTTTTTTCCTTATTTTATTTGCTTTCAGAGGCTTTTTAATTTTACTTAATAACAAAAGATTAGTTATAAGTAAGTTGTTCTATTTTATTTTGTATTTTTGCGTCCTTGAAATAGCACCGCTATTAATTCTTTATAAAACAACAACAACTACGTAAAGAGAAAGTTATATGAAAGTTAAAACTATTTTAGTGTCTCAACCTGCTCCTAAGACAGAAACCTCTCCTTATTTTGACTTAGCTGAAAAACAAAAAGTAAAAATTGATTTCCGCTCGTTTATTCATGTAGAAGGAATTTCTGTAAAAGAAGTAAGAGCTCAAAAAATTGATTTAAACAATTATACAGCAATTATTTTGACAAGTAGAAATGCTGTAGATCATTACTTTAGAATAGCTGAAGAAATGCGTTTTACTGTTCCTGATGATATGAAGTATTTCTGTCAATCAGAAGCTGTTGCATATTATTTACAAAAATATGTAGTATACAGAAAGCGTAAAATTTATGTAGGTAATAGAACATTTCCTGAATTAACTAAGTTAATTAAGAAACATAAAGATGAGAAATTCTTATTACCTTCTTCTGATAAATTAAAGCCGTTAATTCCTACCGAATTAGATAAATTAGGTGTTGATTGGAAACGTGCTGATTTATACAAAACTGTTGTAAGTGACTTATCTGACTTAGAAAATGTTTTTTATGACATCTTAGTATTCTTTAGTCCTTCTGGTATTGATAGTTTATTTAAAAACTTCCCTAACTTCAAACAGAATGACACAAGAATAGCTGTTTTTGGTAATACAACTATTAAAGCTGTTAAGGATAGAGGATTGCGTGTAGACATTGCTGCACCAACTCCAGAAACTCCTTCTATGACTATGGCTTTAGATAAATATATTAAAGAAGTTAACAAAAAGTAAAACTACTTTAACTAGCATAAAAAAAAACCATCAAGAAAATTTGATGGTTTTTTTTATGAATTACTGTAAAGAACCTACCTTTTACTCGACTATTAAAGTCTTGTAAAAACAGAGTTTCTTTAAATGATTCATTATCAAAAACAAACTGCAATTTTATTATTTGCTTATTCTCCCGAGAAAGAAGCGAATCATAAGGTTTTTGAAAAAAGTAAGAAGCTCTTTCAACAATTAAATCAAAAAACATTTGAAAAAGCACAAAAAACTGGAACTGACGTTTTAGTAATTACCGAAAAGCAACAAATAGGTTCAAGTTTCGGTGAACGATTTGCAAATGCTATTCAAACTGTTTTTAATAAAGGTTACTCACAAATAATTACCATAGGTAATGATAGTCCAAATTTAGAGACTTCACACCTTTTAAAAGCTTTACACAATTTAGAAAACAGAAATGCTACTTTAGGACCTTCTTATGACGGAGGAACTTATTTAATTGCCTTAAATAAAGAACAGTTTTCTTTAGAAGCATTCAAAAAAATAACTTGGAATACCCATAAAGTATTTTCTGAGTTAAAAAATTATTTTGTTAAGCGAAACATCAATATTACACAACTTGCTTACTTAGCAGATATTGACTCAAAAAAAGACATTTACTTTTTTATAGATCAATTTAAAAACTCTTTTTCTGTTCTAAGAGAGCTTATTGAGTTAACTACCAACAAAGTCATCTCATTTCTTGAGAATCTTTATACATCTAAAAGTTATTCTTATTCTTTTTTTAATAAAGGTTCACCAATTACTCTTTAATTATCATACTTACATTGAAGTTTTTCTTAAAAGGAACTCTTCTCTACATCAATTCAATAATTAAAGTCAATACTTAATTCACGTGAAAACTAAAATTAATGTAATTATACTGTTGCTTTTAACAGTAAGCATTTATGCACAAGAAACAACTGGTAATTTAGAAGGAAAAATAGTTGACAATACCAATGAAGCAATTCCTTTTGCCACTGTAATAATAAAAGATACTGAAACCAATTTTATATACGGAACCACCTCTCAAGAAACAGGTCATTATGTAATTGCTAATATCCCTCCAGGAAATCAATATATTGTGGAAGTTAGCTTTGTTGGGTTTAACACTTACAAATTAAACAATGTAACTATTAACTTAGGGAAAACCACTCTATTAGACATCGAACTAAAAGAAGAAAGCACTGCATTAGAAGAAGTAGTAATTACTGGTACTTCTTCAAGAAAAAATGGTACTGTTATAAATGCTCAAAAATTACTAAAAACACCAACTATTAGTAGAAGTGTACAAGATTTAACTAGAAACTTACCAGAAGCAAACTTAAACTCTTTTGGAGGGGCTAGTAATCGTTTCAACAACTTTAATATTGATGGTATTGCAAGTAATGATGTAGTTGGATTTCAAGAACCTGCTAGTGGTGCTGCTGGCTCTTCTGCAAATGGAACTCCTGGAAGTTTATCTCGCAGCCAACCTATTAGCTTTGGGGCTATTAAAGAGTTGTCTGTAAAAACTTCTCCTTTTGATGTTAGTGTTGGAAATTTTACAGGAGCCAATATTAATGTTGTTACCAAAAACGGTACAAACACTACTAAAACAGAAGTTTATGGTTATGGGAACAATCAACTTTTGGTAGGGTCTTATGCAGACGGAATTAAACAAGATGTAAATAGTTTTTACGATATTCAATTAGGTGCTGGTATTGGAGGTGCTCTAAAAAAAGACAAACTATTTTATTATGTAAATGTAGAACAAGCATTAAGTAAAACCCCTTTAATTGGAGCTCCAGGAACTAATGGTTCTAATATTAATAAACAAACTGTAATTGATATTGCTAACAAACTTCAAAATGATTACAACTACAATCCTGGTGCTTTTGAAAGCAGCGATATAAAAACTGCTTCTACTAAAATTTTTGCTCGTTTAGATTATAATATTTCTAAGAAACATAAACTTACTTTTAGAAACAATTTTGTAAAAAGTTTTGCTGATAATTTAGAATGGAATCAAGCTGTTTTCAACTTTGGTAATCAAGGATATCGACATAATAGTATTTTGAACAGTACTACTTTTGAATTAAATTCAACTTTATCTGAAAATACTTCTAACATACTAACCATTGGTTATACCAAAGTAAAAGAAGACAGAAGTTATGATGGAAGAGTGTTTCCTCATATAGAAATTACGGATACTTCTAACAGAATTTTTGCTGGAACCTATAGAGAAGCATCTATTTACAATACAAACTTGAACACCTTTCAGCTAACAGATAAGTTTACTTATTATAAAAACAACCATACTATTACTGGTGGATTGTTATTACAATACAACGATATCGATTACGGTTTCTTAACCGCTTGGAATGGGCGTTGGGCCTATAAATCTGTTGATGATTTTTTAAATGATAGACCTTCAAGAATTCGTGGTGTATACCATGTAACAAATAATTCTTTCGATTTTGTAAACAATCGTCCTTCAGCAACAATTGATGTATTAACCTCAGCTATTTACGTACAGGATAAAATTCGTTTAAACGATAAATTAACTGTTAACTTTGGTTTACGTTTAGACAATCAATTACTATTAGACGAACTTCCCTTAAGCCCTTTAGTAAAAAACACTCCTGAGTTTAGTCAGTTTACCAATAAAATTAGTGCTAAACCACATGTAAATCCTAGATTTAATTTTAAATATGTTTTAGATGAAGACAGAAAATATACTATAGAAGGGGGAAGTGGATTATTTACAGGACGTATTCCATATTTATGGTTTGCATATGCTGAATACATTTCTGGAACCGATTATTTTAATGTAGATATTAGACCTGGTGGAAACACAGTTCAATTAGTAGAAAATTTAGGTTCATTAGCTGCTCAACAACCTGGATTAACAGAAATTAATTTAATTGATAATGATTTCGAATTACCTAGAGAATGGAAAACACGTTTAAGCTTTGAAGCTAAACTTCCTAAAAATTTCCGATTTACAACTCAAGCAACTTATACAGAAGTTTTAAAAGGTATTTACTTTCAATCTATCAATCGTCGTTTAGATTTCAGTAATTATTCTGGAGCAGATACTCGTCAATTTTACAACGGAACTAGAGTAAACAATAACTTCACTAATGTTTTTTTACTTAGTAATACCAACAGAGGTTATCGATATAATTTAACTTTTGGATTACACAAAGAAGACAAAAACTACAATGGTTTTATTGGGTATACTTATGGGAAAAGCAAAGATATTTCAAGTACTGTAAGAAATTCTTCAGCAGCAAATTTTGAATGGAATCAAGCTATTAATTCTCATAATCCTAATTTATCATTTTCTAACTTCGATTTACGTCATAAATTAGTATCCTCTCAAGGTTATAATTTCAATTTTAAAAACCAACATCAACTACAAGCTTCTTTACTATATACAGGAACTTCTGGTAGTCCATATTCAATAGTATATCAAGGAGATGTAAATAGAGATGGTTCGTCTCGAAACGACTTAGTATATATACCTGCAAACCAAAGTGAAATTAATTTACAAGACATTACTGATGGAACAGGGAATGTAATTGTTTCTTCTCAAGAGCAATGGAATCGATTAAATAACTTTATAAACAACAACGAATATTTACGAAATAATCGCGGTTCTTATGCGGAACGAAATGGAGCAAGAACACCATGGAATCATCAATTAGATGCAAAATTTTTATATAACATACCATTTAAAAACAACAACAACTTACAAGTTAGTTTAGATATTTTTAATGTATTGAACTTACTAAATAAAGATTGGGGTCGATTGGTTTATGTACCAAACGTAGTAAACTCTAGTTTTAACTTATTAGAGTTTAAAGGTGTGCAAAACAATCAACCAGTATATCAATTTACTATTGACGAAAATGCAAAACCTTGGGTTACCGATGCTATTAATTCACGTTGGAAAGCTCAATTAGGATTGAAATATCAATTCTAGTATTTGTAACTCTTGTAACAATTTAAAAACGTTTATTTCAGTAACTTTGAAATAAACGTTTCTTTTAAAACAGAATATGGATAAATATTTAGACATCATAAAAAACTCTTATTCCAATTACTGGAACTATATTAAACAATCTGTTTTAATGGAACTAAATTGGGAGAATTATTTCTATGGCTTAATTCTAATTTCATTAATTGTTTGGGCTTTAGAAATTATCTTTCCTTGGCGTAAAAACCAACCTCTTTTTAGAAAAGATTTTTGGCTAGATACATTTTACATGTTCTTTAATTTCTTTTTATTAAATCTTATTGTTTTAATTGCCTTGTCTAATACTTCTGCTGAATTATTTAATGACATTCTTGGCTTGGTAGGACTTTCTATTGACAACTTCCAATTATTCGATATCAATACATTTCCTTACTGGGCTAGATTACTTGTGTTTTTTATAGTAATTGATTTTGTACAATGGTTTACACATACACTCTTGCACAAGTATGAGTTTTTATGGAACTTTCATAAAGTGCATCATTCTGTAAAACAAATGGGATTTGCGGCTCATTTACGTTATCATTGGATGGAACCTGTTGTATACAATTCTATGAAATATATTCCACTAGCTATTATGGGTGGATTTACAGCTCAAGATGTAGCCATAATTCATTTCTTTAACATTATGATTGGACATTTAAATCATGCAAATATTAATTGGGATTATGGTTGGTTGAAATATATTTTAAATAACCCAAGAATGCATATTTGGCACCACGCCAAAGAACTACCAGAAAACAGAAGAACAGGAGTAAACTTTGGGATTACCTTAAGTATTTGGGATTATATTTTCAAAACCAATTATATACCTCATGATGGACGTGATATTGAAATAGGTTTTGAAGGTGAAGAAGACTTCCCTAAAGACTTTATTGGTCAAGAAATATACCCTCTTAACAAAAAATAATTTACGTCTTTGTATCTTTATCGAATTAAAATTAACATTCGATGAAATATATAAAAATTCTATTCCTTTTTATTGTTGTTCAGGTTTCTGCTCAACAAGGTGGAATGTGGATTCCTTCTCTCTTAAAGGGAATGAACGAACAAGAAATGAAATCTTTAGGTGGTAAATTATCTGCCAAAGATATTTATAACGTAAACAAATCTAGTTTAAAAGATGCTATAGGACACTTTAACGGTGGCTGTACTAGTGAAGTAATTTCTCCTAAAGGATTAATTCTTACAAACCATCACTGTGGTTTTGGACAAATCCAATCACATTCATCATTAGAAAACGATTATTTGAAAGATGGTTTTTGGGCAATGAATGAAAAAGAAGAATTGCCTAACGAAGGTTTATATGTTGAATTTATTGTACGTATCGATGATGTAACTAAACAAGCTTTGGCTGGAGTTACAGATGCAATGACTGAGCGTGAAAAACAATCTACTATTGATAAAAACATCAACAATCTTAAGAAAACAGCAAAAAAGAAAGACTGGCAAAATGTAAAAGTTCGTCCTTTTTATAAAGGAAATCAATACTTCTTATTTGTTACTGAAAAATTTGAAGATGTTCGTTTAGTTGGAGCTCCACCAAGTAGTATTGGTAAATTTGGAAGTGACACTGATAACTGGGTTTTCCCACGTCACACTGGAGATTTTTCATTATTCAGAATTTATGCTGATAAAAATAACCGTCCTGCTAAATACAGTAAAGACAACGTTCCTTACAAACCAAAACACTATTTACCTGTTTCTTTAGACGGTGTTGAAGAAGGTGATTTTACAATGGTATTTGGTTTTCCTGGTCGTACTAATGAATATTTACCAGCTGTAGCAATTCAGCATATTACACAAGAATTTAACCCTAGTAACATTGCTATTAGAGAAGCAGCTTTAAAAGAAATAGATGCACAAATGAAAGCCAGTGATGCTGTTAGAATTAAATATGCATCTAAACAAGCACGTATTGCAAATGCTTGGAAAAAATGGATTGGTGAAAACTTAGGTATCAAAAAAAGTAATGCTATTGCACAACGTAAAGCTTTTGAAGAAACCTTTAAAAAAGCTTTAAAAGAAAAAGGACTAGAAGATAAGTATGGTAAAATTTTACCTGAATTTGAAAAATTATATAAGGATTTTGCTGCTATCAATATTAAAAGAAGAAATTTTATTGAAGTATTTTTAGTTACCAATGAACTAATGCAAATGGCTTTTAGAGCTTATCAATTAGAGCAAGTTGCTTTAAATAAACCTGAAAATTTTGAAAAAGCTAAAAAAGGATATATTGCTCGTTTGAAAAGAATTCATAAAAATTACGATGTAAACGTAGATAAAGGTGTTTTTAAAAATGTAATGCCATTATATTCTAAAAACGTTGATGCTACGATATATAACAAAACTAGTTTTACGGATTTAGACAAAGCCTTAAAATTATTGGAAGGTGATGCTAAACAAGTAGTTGAGAATTTAAATAAAGATGCAGCATATATATATGCTAAACCAATGGTTCAGGAATTTTACACTAAAATAAACCCTGAGTACCAGCATAAAAACCAACCAATTACTGCTTTACAAAAACAATATATGAAAGCCTTAATGGAAGCTCTTCCTAATGCACGTTATTTTCCAGATGCTAATAGCACTTTGAGAGTAACTTATGGACAAGTAAGAGGGTATTCGCCAAGAGATGCTGTGTATTACAACCCAGTAAGCTATCTAGATGGTGTAATAGAAAAATATGTTCCTGGTGATTATGAATTTGATGTTCCTAAAAAGCTACGTGACTTATATGACGCTAAAGACTATGGACAGTATGCCGATAAGAACGGAAAAGTTCCTGTATGTTTCTTAGGAACAAACCACACAACTGGAGGAAATTCTGGAAGTCCAGCAATTGATGCTGAAGGAAACCTAGTTGGTTTAAATTTTGATCGTGTATGGGAAGGAACTATGAGTGACATTAATTACGACCCTGAAATTTGTAGAAATATCATGGTTGACCTTCGTTATGTATTATTCATAGTTGATAAATATGCAGGAGCGAAACATCTAATTGACGAAATGAAATTAGTTCACCCTAAGAAGTAATTTTTAATAAAAACAAATATATAAAAGTGAAGTTCTTAATTGAATTTCACTTTTTTTGTTTGTTAGAAATATTGTCCTATCCCAAAAACAAAACCTTTAGAAGCATTTTTGGTAAGTCCAACACCATAATCTATTCTAAACACAGCATTAAATACTTTTTTATTTATAAATCTCAATCCAACACCAGAATAAACTCTAACATTTTCCGATTTTAAAAAGTCATTTAAACTACCTCCAGGGTTTCTCCAAGTACCAAAATCATTAAAAACATTACCTTGTAACACAAGCCAATTATTTTCATATAAGGTATGTCTATATTCTGTATTCCATACAATACTTCCCGTTCCTCTATCAACTAAAATTCCCACTCCACGTAAATTCACATTATTATCTAAGGCAAATGGGGCAAACGGGCTTTTTACATTTGACGATAATCCTATACGTAATCTATTTGCCCAATTTCCTTTTTTTCCAATTCTCTTGTAGTAGAATAAGTCGTTCCAAAAAATTAAAAAATCTTCTTGATACTCATTTTCAGAAATTACATACTGACCGTATAATTGATTTTTAAAACCACTTATGTATTGATAATAATAATCTAAAACATCATATGTATAGATTGTTTTAAACAACCATTTATTCACATTCAATTGTAAAGGAACATTTGGCGCTGTATCACCTGATAAATAATCATATTTCTCTTTAAAATAGTTTACACCAAATTGTAAATTATTTTTGAAATCCATCTGGTACAAACCTAAAACTTCATAAGACGTGTTTTGATACTTATAATTAGCTGTTTTATCATCAAAATATAAAGGCTCTTCACTTATCCAGTTTTGATGATTTAGAGCAAGTCCCCACTTATTAGAAAATAGTGTGGGTGCTCGAAAGTTGATTCCATAAGAATTGAATCCATTATTCTGATAAAAACCTCCAAAAGCTATATTTCTACCTAAAAAATTATACTCATACAATCCTATTTTATAGGCCGTTTTTCTATTGGTTGTTGTCCAAAGATTAAACTCTGGTATTATTGTAAAATTCTCTTCTACATTAATAAAAACATTGTATTTATTATCGTGAGAATAAAAGACTTGAAAATAAGCATGTGATATTGCAGGTAATCTTTTTAGTCGAATCATATCATTAACTAATAAAACCGAGTCGACCTTAGTATTTACCTTTGTTTCTATTATTTTTTTAATCTCTGATATTTTGGTTTTTCTAGCTCCTTTAACTTTTATATCCACAATAATTTTTTCTTGTGAAAAAGTGACAAGACTATAAAATATTACAATTAAAAAAAATAGTTTCTTTTTCATTATTCTGCTTTAATTTTTTTTTGAATCACTAAATTCACCCAATTATCTTCACTAACTCCCATCATTGTAAATCCATAATCTTTTCCTTTAATTAAACTAGGTGGTGTATTTCTTGTTACATTTAAAACTACATTAGATAGATTATAATATTGAAAACATTTTTCATACGTATAAGTACCTGATAATAGGTTATTTTCGGCATCTGTGATTACTTGAAAGTAAATAGCATTTTCTTTTACCATTCCATCTATCCATGAAAACTTAGGCATTAAATTTTGTGAAGTATTTAAAGTAACCATATCTGTCCATTCAGTAGGTTTTGTTATGTTTTTTAATCGGATTGGGTTGGACTTATGAAATTTTCCTTCAGTTTTATAAGTTACTATACACCATTTTTCAGTTGATGAAGTTTTCAAAAATCTACCTAAATATCCATTAAAAACATCTTCCTTAGGCAACTCTTTTTCTTTATAAAGTGAAAAATTATTTTTATCGTCTTCAACATTAGTTGTTTCAAAATATTTAATCTCTGTAGCTCCTACTTCTGGATAATAAAATATATACGATATATTATTTTCTGATTCTTTACTAGCTGCACAAGCAATTACTTCATCCACCGATAAACTAGAGTTTAGATTAAGATAATCTTGTAGCGTTACAGGCATAAGTTCCTCATTATTCTCTGAGCAAGAGAAAAAAACAAATGAGAAAAATAGTAAGAATAAAAACTTATTGCGCATATAATTTTCTAATTAATTCTTCTGTAGGTTTATTCTGAGGCGTAAATCGGTTATTATTTTTACCTCCAACTTCTTTATGTTTATGAAACCATTTCCAAATAAAACCTCCTGCAAACCAATCTTCTTTCCAAAATTGATTGTACAATGCTTGTGTTGCATTCTTTTGGTTTTCTAAATTTATTTCACCTTCAACCCTATGAGCTTCCCATGGCTTCTTTCCTGCATAATTTATACTTCTATAACCATACTCTGTAAATAAAACAGGTTTATTTACCTTCTCCCTAACTCTCAAAATCTCTTTCTTATGTGGTTCCCATCCTTTTTCAAATTCTTCCAAAGTTGGTGATTTCTTTTCGCTTAAAGGAAAATATGCATCAATACCTATATAATCTATATCTTCCCAAAATGGTACTCTTTTAAACTCATCCCAATTGGCAGCATAGGTTAACTTTCCTTTATATACTTTTCTTACTTCTTTAATTAACTTATTCCAGAATTCTGGTCTATTAATTACAAATTTTTCCAACTCAGTACCAATACAAAAAACATCAGCTTTTAATCGTTGCGCTGTTTTTGCATATGTTAAAATAAACTCTAAATATGAAGCTTCCAAAGCCTTCCAATTTTCTTCAGAATTCATTTTTATATAACCTGTAAACTCACCTCTCCAAACCCAAATTTGAGGTTTTATCATTAAACTAATTCCTTTTTTCTGAAATTCTTTTGCATATTGAATTATACCTTCTTCTGTTTCACCAAACCACTGTCTTTTAGTATTATGAATTACTTCAGGAGAAGACAAATCTTTTATAAAACCAAAAGGCATCAGCGCTACATAATTCGCTGATGCCTTTATCAAAGGGGATACATGTTCGTGACTAATTTTTTCTGGGGATGCCACAAAACTAATTCCATTTATTTTCTTTGTTTGGCTCTTACAAGACAAACATATGAGGCATACTAAAAGGAGCTTATAAATTTTCATAACTCCTAAATTACTCTTTTTTAAAATAATGCACGTAAACCTAAATTAAAACTTTGCCCTAAACCATTATTATTTCCTCTAACGAAGTTACTATACAACACTTCTAAGTTTAACACTTTAGATAACTGATATTTTCCTCCAAAACCTAGAGCTGTATAATCTTGAGTAAAATCACCAAAACGCTCAGCATGCTGAACAAATCCTAAAACTGTTGACTTACCACTTGGGAAATAACTTAAAAACACTCCAGGAACTAATAAAAATGTATTATTAGCAAAACTTTGATCATCTCCAAAATTATACTCAGTATTTAACTCAGTAAATAATTGCCAGTTTCCACTAGCAAAAGTATAATCATAAAAAAATCTATTTTGAAAAGACCATGCTGTTTGGTCTAAAAATATACCATTTTCAGTTTCATTGCTAACTAATGGAATATGGATAGCCGATTGAATAGAAAAATTTGCAACATTTTTCAAAGGTTGAAATTTAACAGATGGTGCTATCGAAGTAATACCTTTTCTATCAGTATTTGTATCTTCTAAACTAAATACAGATAAAGCTTGCCTTCCTCCAATGGTATTAGAACGAAACTCTACGATTGCTCCAATATTAATTCTGTTATTATCTGAAATACCTGTAAAAGCTTCGATTGTTGAAGTGAAAAAATTATCTCTTGCTTTATTTACACTGTTTCCATTAGCATCAGCAAACTTAGTTTCAGTATAAAGATTATTAAACCACTTAATATCCCATTGACCTTTATTCAATAATTTTGAAGGAGTGTAGGTTTGAATATTTGACTTATCATTTTCTTTTTCTTCTTCTTGGGCATAAGAACTAAACCCTATAAATAGAAATACTAGAAGAATACTTTTAAAATTATTTTTCATGGTGATTATTTTTCAATTACCACCTATGTCGATAAAAAGTAAAACGTCTTACAAAGTTCCTTTATTTAAATTCATTCTAAATTTATTTCGCTCATTAAGTTATTAACTTTAACAACGACATAACTCGCAAATCAACTTTTTATGGAACACGTTGTTATTATTGGTAATGGAATATCTGGTGTAACTGCCGCTAGGCACATTCGAAAACTATCTGATAAAAAAATTACTATTGTATCTACAGAGACCGATTATTTTTTTTCTCGTACAGCCCTAATGTACATATATATGGGACACATGAAGTTTGAACATACTCAACCTTATGAGCCTTGGTTTTGGAAAAAAAATAGAATTAACTTAAAAAAAGGTTATGTCTCAGAAATCAATACTGATAAAAAAGAACTTTTTTTTGCTGAAGGTGATACACTTGCATACGATAAACTAATTATAGCTACTGGCTCTAAACCAAATAAATTTGGTTGGCCAGGACAGGATTTAGATGGTGTTATGGGAATGTATCATAAACAAGATTTAGAAAATCTGGAAAAATACGCACCTGATAATAAAACATGTAAAAGAGCTGTAATTGTTGGTGGAGGATTAATAGGTATTGAATTAGCTGAAATGCTACATAGTAGAAATATTCCTGTTACGTTTTTAGTCCGTGAAGAAAGTTTTTGGAATGGAGTTTTGCCTGCACAAGAATCGGCAATGATTAACCAAGAAATTTTAGATAATCATATTGACCTTCGTTTAGGTGTAAATCTAAAAGAAATTAAATCTGATGAAAACGGAAAAGTAAAATCGGTTATAATAGCTGAAACAGGAGAAGAAATAACCTGTAATGTAGTTGGTTTAACAGCCGGAGTTTCTCCTAATATCGATTTTATCAAAGATTCTGATATTGAAACTGGTAGAGGTGTAAAAGTAAACCGCTATTTAGAAACTAACATTAAAGATATTTATGCTATTGGTGATTGTGCAGAACAAAACGAAGCCATAGGACAAAGACGTCCAATTGAAGCTGTTTGGTATACTGGAAGAATGATGGGAGAAACAGTAGCACAAACGATATGCGATAACAGAATTCAATATAAACCTGGACATTGGTTCAACTCAGCAAAATTTATTGATATTGAATATCAAACTTATGGATGGGTTTGGGCACAACCTAAAGAAAATGAAGCTCGTTTTTACTGGGAACATAAAGATGGTAAAAAATGTATCCATATCAACTATGATAAAAACACTCATGAATTTATAGGAATAAACAATTTTGGTATTAGAATGCGTCATGAGTTTTTCGATAAAGTTCTAACAGAAAAACGTTCGATAGAATACGTATTAGAACATTTAGCAGATGCTAATTTCGATCCAGAATTCTACAAACTTCACGAACCAGAAATTGTAGCAAAATTTAACAAAGAAAACAATACAAACATCCAACTAAAAAAGAAAAGCTGGAAACGAATTTTTAGCGCGTAATAAAATATGAAAGCAATAAAATATATTGGATTAGTCCTTTTTTTAATTGGGTTATCTATTTTCACGGGAACTATTTTTACTGGAGGATTCAATTTAACTTCTAGCGAATTAGATAGTTTTATTAAGAACCAAAATTATAAAAGTGAAGTAATTAAAGAAGAACTTAGCAAAGCAGTTGTGACTTCTGAAGAATTAAATGTTTTTGATTTTTCTAGTCGTGTTCGTAATGCTTATAAAGCTTCTAACGATCATTATGATGCATTAATTGCTAAATATGATGCTGAAAAAAATTGGGACAAAAAAGGAGAACAATATCAATATAGAATCTCTGGAAAACCACATACTTTAAGCTATAACTTAGCTAAAATTGCAGGAAAAGGTTACATTAAAGAAAATGCTGGCTTAATTTGGTGGCTTACTTTTGGGTTAGGAATTATTGGTGCTTTATTATTTATTTTACCAAATTATATTTTACTAGGAAGACCTGGAATTAAAAATAACGGTATTTACTTAGAATCAAGTACTAACAGAGGTGCTATTGCATGGTTGGTATTAGTATATCTAGTTGCTTTTTATTTACTGTTATACTTTATGCCTGACTATGTTGTAAATTGGACATATATTTTAGATCCTATTAGTAAAGCTTTAAATGGCGGTGCTGCTTCACAGTGGTTTGTTTATGGTTTCCTATACTGTGTTATTATGATAGTTATGGCTGCTAGAATGTATATTAAATACAGACATAATAAATATCAAATAATAAGAACTACTTCAGTTTTATTCTTTCAAATTGTTTTTGCCTTCCTAATTCCTGAGATTATGACGAGCTTAAACATGCCTGGATATGATTTTAAAAATGCTTTTCCTTTAGACTATGATTTCTTTTTTGATTGGAATTTAAATAGTTTAAAAAACAGTGGTGCTATAGGTTTATTCATCTTAGTTTGGGGAATTGTTTTAACATTAATTATTGTGCCTGTAATGGTATATTTCTTTGGAAAAAGATGGTACTGTTCATGGGTTTGTGGTTGTGGTGGTTTAGCTGAAACTTTAGGTGACCCTTATAGACAACACTCTGACAAAAGTTTAAACGCATGGAAGTTAGAGCGCTGGTTAATTCATTCAGTTTTAGTTTTCTCTTTAGTTATGACTATTGTTACGTTATACTGTTATTTTTCTGGAACACAATCTTTTTTAGGTATCAAATCAGAATGGATAAAAGACACTTATAGCTTCTTAATTGGATCTTGGTTTGCAGGTGTAATTGGTACTGGTTTCTATCCTATATTCGGAAACAGAGTATGGTGTCGTTTTGGTTGTCCATTAGCTGCTTATTTAGGTTTAGTTCAACGTTTTAAATCACGTTTTAGAATTACTACCAATGGAGGGCAATGTATTTCTTGTGGAAACTGTTCTACTTATTGTGAACAAGGAATTGATGTAAGAGCATACGCACAAAAAGGAGAAAATATAGTTAGGTCTAGTTGTGTTGGATGTGGTGTTTGTTCAGCTGTTTGTCCACGTGGAGTATTAAAATTAGAAAATGGTCCGGAAAAAGGAAGAATAAACCCTACTGATGTACTATTAGGTAACGATGTTGATTTAATGAAATTAGTGAATGAAAAGTAAAGTACTTTTATTTTTCTTACTTTGCTATGCAACCATGTTTTCGCAAAGCAAGTATCATAAAGCATATTACGATAATGGTACTTTGAAAGAAGAAGGTTGGATAGAGAACGATCAGAAAACAAAGTATTGGAAATTTTATTATAAAAATGGCGTGCTTAAAAAAGAAGGGCGTTTCAAGAATAATATAAAAGTAAAATATTGGTACTTTTACCGAAAAAATTCTTCTAAAGAAAAGGAAGGTCATTTTGTTAAAGGAAAACGCAATAAATGGTGGTTGTTTTATGATAAAAATGGGCAGGTTAATCATAAATGTCAATTAAAAAACAATCAAAAGAACGGATATTGTTTGCTCTATAAAAAACAAAAATTAGTAAAAGCTGTTAAATTTAAAAACGGCAAAAAAATTAAAGAATGGTCTGACTTTTCTTCCTTTAAAGAAGAAAATAGTTTAAATGATTTAAAATAATTAATGAATCAAAATATTAAGGTTATTATTCCTGCTTACAACGAGCAAGATTCTATTGCAAATGTAATTAACGATATCCCCCCTTTTGTAAATGAAATAATAGTTGTTAGTAATAATTCTACTGATAACACTGAAATAAACGCAAAAAATTCTGGAGCTACTGTATTAAAGGAAAGTAGAAGAGGCTATGGCTATGCTTGTTTAAAAGGTATGGATTATGTTGCCAATCAAGATACAAAACCAGATATAATTGTTTTTTTAGATGGTGATTATTCTGATTACCCTCAACAATTAACAGAACTAATTAGCCCTATAATAAATGATGACATAGATTTTGTAATTGGAGCACGTGTAAAACGACTACGAGAACAAGGTTCTATGACCCCTCAACAAGTTTTTGGCAATTGGTTAGCTACCTTTTTAATGAAACTATTTTTTAACGCTAAGTTTACAGACCTAGGACCATTTAGAGCCATAAAATATAATAAATTACTAGCTCTAAATATGGAAGACAAAACATACGGTTGGACTGTTGAAATGCAATTAAAAGCATTAAAACAAAAAATGACTTATGTTGAAGTCCCTATGAAATATAGAAATAGAATCGGCGTTTCAAAAGTTTCAGGAACCGTAAAAGGTAGTATCTTAGCCGGCATAAAAATTTTAGGTTGGATATTTAAATATAGCTTTAAATAATGATTTTAGAATACGTTATAATTGCAATATATACTATTTCATTAGTACTAATATTACTATACGCTTTAGCTCAATTAAATTTACTTTTTAATTATTTAAAAGCTCAAAGAAAAGAAGATACTTCTCCTAAATTTGACTTTTCTAATGAGGAAGAAATCCCTTACGTAACAATACAACTTCCTGTATACAATGAACTGTATGTTATGGAGCGCTTGTTAGATAACATAGCTAAACTAAAATATCCTAGTGATAAATTAGAAATTCAAGTTTTAGATGATTCTACTGATGAATCTGTTATTAGTACAGGAAAACACATTGAAGAATTACAAAAAAAAGGATTAGACATTCAGCATATTAGAAGAGAAAACCGTCAAGGTTTTAAGGCTGGTGCTTTAAAAGAAGGTTTAAAAATAGCTAAAGGAGAATTCATCGCTATTTTTGATGCTGACTTTTTACCTCAAGAAAATTGGTTATTACAAACTGTACCTTATTTTAAAAATCCAGAAATTGGTGTTGTACAAACTAGGTGGGGGCATATTAATAGAAACTATTCTACACTTACTAAAATTCAAGCTTTTGCTTTAGATGCTCATTTTACTTTAGAGCAAGTAGGTAGAAATAGCCAAGGACATTTTATTAATTTTAATGGTACTGCTGGTATTTGGCGTAAAGAGTGTATTTATGATGCTGGTAATTGGGAAGGTGATACTTTAACTGAAGACTTAGACTTAAGTTATAGAGCTCAATTAAAAAAATGGAAATTTAAATACCTAGAAAATGTTGAAACTCCTGCAGAATTACCTGTTATAATTAGTGCAGCTAGATCTCAACAATTTAGATGGAATAAAGGTGGCGCTGAAAACTTCCAGAAAATGTTAAAGAGAATTATTACCAATAAAAATATTTCTCTTAAAACAAAAGTTCACGGAATGCTACACTTATTAAATAGTTCTATGTTTACTTGTATTTTCTTAGTAGCTATTTTAAGTATTCCTATGTTATATATAAAAAATGAATATGCACATTTAAAGGTTTACTTTATTGTAATGAGTTTCTTTATTGTAAGCACCTTAATTTTCTTTGTTTGCTATTGGTTTATGTATAAGCGAACCTATGGAGGTGGGTTTTTAAATTTTATCAAATACATTGGAGCTTTCTTTTCTTTTTTCTCTATTGCTATGGGCTTCTCATTGCACAATACAATTGCTGTTTTAGAAGGGCATATAGGTAAAAAAAGTGAATTTATTAGAACTCCTAAATTCAATATAAAATCATTAAAAGATAGTTGGAAAAACAACAAGTACATTCGTAAAAGACCTTCAATGAATGTAGTTATAGAAGGATTATTAGCTATTTATTTTGCATTTGGAATGTACAGTGCCTTTATTGTTGGTGATCAAGGAGGTGATTTTGGTTTATTTCCATTTCACTTTATGCTATTTTTTGGTTTTGGTTATGTGTTTTTTAAATCTATTTTTTCAAAAGCCTAATGCTTCTTGAAAGAAAATATAGTACTCTAAGTCTAACTTTTGTTAGTCTTTTACTTTATTTTTTCTTTGCATACTTTTTAGAAAGAACTGAATTTTCTAAACTACTTTTTTTGTGGTTTTCATTATTTACTACTTCATATTTTTTATGGAAAAACAGTAAAAACAATTTTCTTTTCTTAGCAGGAATATCCATTCTATTTAGATTGGTCTTTCTTTTTGCTATCCCTAATTTATCTCAAGATTTTTATCGTTTCATTTGGGATGGAAGAATGATTTTAGAAGGTTTAAACCCATATTTATCATTACCTGAAACTTTTATCGAACAGCATAAATACCCAATTAATCAAGCTTTAGATTTATATCAAGGAATGGGAAGTATGAATGGAAGTCATTATACAAACTATCCTCCAATAAATCAATTATGTTTCTTAATCGCTGCAATCCTAGCTAATAAAAGCATTATTGGTAGTGCAACTGTAATGAGAGTTATTATCATTTTAGCTGATGTTGGTATAATTTACTTTGGAAAAAAGTTATTAGAAGATCTAAAACTTTCTACTCATAACATCTTTCTATATGCTTTAAACCCATTTATCATAATTGAGATGACAGGTAATTTACACTTTGAACCTGTTATGCTATTTTTTATGGTTTGGAGTTTATATATGTTATATCAAAAAAAATGGATTTGGGCTGCTATTTTATTAGCTTGTTCTGTTTCAGTTAAGTTAATTCCATTACTTTTTTTACCTTTATTCTATCAAACATTTGTTACAAAAGATTTAAAAATTAAAGGTTTCTTAAGGTTACTTGCTTTTTATACAATTGTTATTATAACTATTTTATTACTCTTTTTACCTTTTTATTCATCACAGTTAATTTCAAATTATTCTAACTCTGTAGGGCTTTGGTTTCGTAATTTTGAATTTAATGCTAGTTTTTATTACATAGCAAGGGAAATTGGATATTTGTTTAGAGGTTATAATGAAATAGCCGTAATAGGTAAAATAATGCCTATTTTAACTATTATATTTTTAATTGGAGTTACTTTCTTCAGAAAAAATAAATCTATCTTAGAGCTTATAACTGCAATGTTATTTGGTTTATCCTTCTATTATTTTACAACAACAACTTTGCATCCTTGGTATTTAGCAACCTTAATAATCCTGTCTATTTTTACCAAATATCGTTTTCCTATCATTTGGAGTATAGCAATTATCTTCAGTTACCAAGCTTACTCAAACGCACCTTGGAAAGAAAACCTATGGTTTGTTGGTTTAGAATATGTGATCGTATATAGCTATTTGTTATGGGAATTATTCATAAAAAAACCCACTCATAAAATTGAGTGGGAAAAATTGCTATGAAAAAGAAAAAGAAAGTGGTTTTATAACCACTGCTCAAATATAAATAACATTTTCTTTACAACAAAAACTTTTTAAAAAAAATTGATCTATATCAAATTTTAAAAACTTTATTGTTTTCTAGCTTATATTTTTCTTTGCTTTCTATACAAATGGCTTCACCTTTTTCATCAAATTCTAATCGATGGCCATATTCACTTATCCAACCTATTTGTTTTGATGGATTTCCTACTACCAATGCATAAGGTAACACTTCTTTAGTCACAACTGCACCAGCTCCAATAAAAGCATATTCTCCAATATTGTTTCCACAAACAATTGTTGCATTTGCTCCTATACTTGCTCCTTTCTTAACAACTGTTTCTAAATACTGATCTTGTCTTTTTATAGCGCTTCTTGGATTTATTACATTCGTAAAGACCATTGAGGGACCTAGAAAAACATCATCTTCACAAATTACTCCTGTATAAATAGAAACATTATTTTGAACTTTAACGTTACTTCCTAATTTCACCTTTGGAGAAATCACAACATTTTGTCCAATATTACAATTCTTTCCAATGATACAGTCAGGCATTATATGACTGAAGTGCCAAATTTTAGTTCCTATACCAATAGCACTCCCAGCATCTATTACTGCTGTTTCGTGTGCAAAAAATGAGTTTGTTATATCCATATTAACAAAAATAAAAAACTCAACCTAAATGGTTGAGTTTTTCTTCTTATTCTACCTTAAATGTAATAGGTAAAGTATACTTCACTTTTACAGGCTTATTATTTTGCTTACCTGGAGTAAATTGTGGTATTTTATTCACCACCTTATTAGTTTCTTTTTCTAACCTTTTATGAGGAGCTCTAATTTTTATATCTGATATTTTACCACTTTTATCAATTACAAATTGTGTAAATATTTTATACTTCCCCGAACTCAAACCAACATCTTGTGCAATCTCTGCATTAAAATACCTTTGTATATGCCTCTGTATTTTTCTTTCAAAACATATTCTATTCTCTTCTTCTGATAAGCCTTCACAACCTTTAAAAACAGGTCTATTTTGGACACTATTTATAGACATTGTTTTTTCAATTGGCTCATCTACTTTTGAAATAACATTTGTAGGCTTAGAAACTACTACTGGAGTATTTTCTACTGGCAAATCAATAACTGTTTCTTGAGTGTTTGTTACATTCTCTACAACTACTGGCTTGCTGATAACTCTTTTTACAATTTGTTTCTTTTGAGGTTTTACAATTGTCTTTGGTTTCTTTTTTACAATTATTTCTTTTTGAAAAGTAAAAACTGGATCTGTAAACTCATAATACGGTTCGCTTACTACAGCCATATCTTTTTCCGTTTCATATTCTAGAGTGATAAAAACCACAAATAAGGTTAATACTAATCCTAACTGCATAAATATTGCAGAAAATTTCTCTAATTGCTTTCTTGGTTTCTTCTTTTGTGTTTTCATAGTAATAAAATTTTTAAATTGTTATTATATATGAAACAAGAAACATGCCAATAAAAAAAGAGCAATCCAAAATTGGATTGCTCTTTTTATTTTTTGTAAATACTAAAACTATTCTACATTAAATGTAATAGGTAAAGTATAACCAACTCTTACTGGTCTACCTCTTTGTCTACCAGGCTTCATTTTTGGTATTTTTTTAGCTATACGAATAGCTTCTTTTTTTAATCTAGGGTGTGGTGCTCTAGCATTAATACTAGTAATAGAACCATCTTTGTCAATTTTAAATTGAACATAAATTCTCTTCTTACCAGGTGCTAATCCTAATTCGTTTGCTAATTCAGCATCGAAATAACGTTGAACGTGCTTAGTTAATTTTTTATTTAAACAAGCTTTCTTTTGAGCTTTGGTTCCTTTACATCCAGGAAAAACTGGTACTTCTTCAATAATAGAAAAAGGTACATCTTCTACCACTTCTTCTTCTTCCTCAACCTCAACAATCTCTTCAACCTCTACTGCTTCAGACTCATCAGTTTCAGTAGACTCAATAATAGTTTCTTCAACTTCTTTTTCGTCTTCTACAACCTCAATCTTCTCAGGAGCTGGTGGTGGTGGAGTATTTGGTTTTGGTTTTGGTGGTTCAATTTGAAGTTCTATAGTTTCTTCTTCAATATCAGAAGCCATGTTTGCTGAACCTAAATCTCCATATGTTTTATCATATGTTTTATTTTCAATCGCAACATATGTTACAAATAAAGCTAAAACCAAACCTAACTGCATAAACAGCTTGCTATAATTTTCTAAGTTTGATTTTGGATTTTTCTTAATTTCCATCCTAAATGTTTTTAACAGTTCGCTAATTTAATTAATTTATTTCAACTTTTACAAGCTAAATCTTTAAATAGCCTCATTTTTCTTAAAAAAAAGAAAGTAAATAATGTAAGCTATTAAAATACCCGTCGTATTTGCAATAATATCTAAAACATCCCCTGAACGGTAGGATGTCATTGTAACTTGAAGAGCCTCAATAATTATGCCGTAAAAAACACATGCAAAAACAATAATTAAATCATTAATTTTTGTCTTTTTCAATGCTAATAACCAAAAAAAACTTAAAACAAAATAAGCTATAAGATGCTCGTATTTATCTAAATTATTTATTTTGATTGGCTGAGGACCTATCTTTATTAAACTAAGAATAGCAATACTTGCAGTTACAAATATTGCTATTTTTATAAAATTATCCTTTAATAAGTTCTTGATAATCTTCAGCACTTAATAAACTTGCTATTTGAGAATCGTCTGATAATTTAACTTTTATCATCCAACCGTTACCGTAAGGATCAGAATTTACCATTTCAGGCTCGTCTTCTAATGCTTCGTTAAACTCAATTACTTCACCAGATAATGGCATAAAAAGGTCAGATACTGTTTTTACAGCTTCTACTGATCCGAAAACTTCTTCTACTTCTAATGTATCGTCTAAAGTATCAACGTCAACGTATACAATATCACCTAATTCACCTTGTGCAAAATCAGTAATCCCAATTGTAGCTACACCGTCTTCTATTTTTACCCACTCGTGGTCTTTTGTGTATTTTAATTCTGTTGGAATGTTCATTATTTTATTTTTATTGTGTTTGTTTTACTTTCCTAAATTATAAATTATATTAATTCCAGCATTGATTGATTGTCTTGGAAAAGTAGTTGAAACAGCATATTGGAATGTTTGATGGTTATAATAGAATGAAGCTGTTAAATTGCTACTTAAATTATAATCGGCCATAAACTTTAAACCAAATAATTTTTCTCCTCCTGTTATTTGACTATTTTCTTCATCTACACTTCGTATTAACGTTAAATTATCTCTTAACGAAATGTCTGCTCTTAAATTAATATCTCCTTTTAATGTTTCTTTTTTTCCTGTAAATCGAGTTACAAATTTAACATCTCTAATCTTATATCCAAATCCAACAACATATTCTGTTCCTTTTATATCAGTTAATGTGTTATTGTTGAAATTTAATGTTAAACTTCTATCTTTTCTTACTTCTCCTTTAAATGAGAATGAATTCTTCATTCTAAAATCAACTTTTACAAGTGGAGAGAATTCATCTATTAAAGTTGCCGACGAAAGTAATAGTTCTGGTTGATAATTACCAGAAGTATTTGTATTAGTTGGCGAAGAAGCATCATATTGCAAGTTATTAGTATAATTTCCTATAGTATAAGATGATTTGTACCCATGTGATAACGTAAATGAAGAAAATGTTTTCTTAAACCATTTATACTTCATAAATCCATTATAACGCAATCTCCAGTTTGGTATTGGTATGTTTTTAAATATTCCTGTACTTACTGAATTTGGACTCGTACCTGAGTATGCTGCAAGGAAAGCAGGCAACATTGCTTGTTGTCCATTAACTTTATATCCTGCACCAGGCGTATTTGGCAATCCAGTTTCGTTAGATAACCTATCTGCTATGATACTTCTATGATCTAAGAAGTTTTGATATAAAGTTTCATTATCTGTAAATACAGTTCCTAACATAAAGTGACTAATACTATAATCTCCTGTTTCAAAAGCTTTTATATTAGGATCTTGATGAAAACCTCCACTTCCATCAGAAATTATATCTAATTGTTGGTTTAATCTAGTAGTTTGAATTCTTCTACCTGTAAAATCTATAGTTAGGTTTTTAACTGGCTTTACCGAAATATTATAATCTAACTTTTTATAACTATTCTTCCCATAATTCTTATTATAGTAAGGTTGATTTGGATCGTTTTGACTTGTTCTTGTTACTAACCACCCGTTTTCTATAGCCGTATTTAAAATATCTGTTTGACTTCCAAACACAAACCCTAAAGTTGGTGCCAAACCACCTCCATAAGAATTTCTTCCTAAGAAACCTACAGATGGTTTATAACCTTGTAATAAGGTTCCATTGTTTTGTGAGTAACTAATTTTAGCTCTTTTTACTGAAGTTAAAACATCATATAATCCTTTCATTGCTTTCTGACCAAAAGAAGCATTCTTTTTCAACTTTGCTTTTGGAGCTGTGGTTTTTGCTCCCAATGCTACACTTCCTTTTTTAGTTGGTCTTTTCTTTGTCCCTTTTAATAATAACTTATCTAATTTTAAAGTTTTATAAAAGCGTCCAAAGTCTATATTCGTATTTAAATTGTGTGTGTTCGCATTTTGAATCATATTACCTACTACATCTACATAACTTACACTTTGACCATTTGGTAAATCTAAATTACTTTGAGCACTAGCTTTCCAATCGAAATCGGCAGTATAACCGTAATCGGCAGTAACAAAACTTAAATAAGGTAATTTATTAATAGGTAACTTATAAGTTGCATTTAATTTTTGGTGATAATTATCTGGTCTACCAACATTAAAAAACTGATCATAAATTTCTAAGTTCTCATCTTCACCAAAACTATCATATATATAGTTATTGGCAGCATTGAAATTTAATTGTAAAGATTTTGTCAAATCAAATCCTATAGTATAATCCCAATTAAATAAAAACCTACGTTGTATTAATTCTGGCTGTGCAGATAAACCAATATTTTGCACTAGGTTTCTTGATTGTTGTGAATTATAATTTCTATTAATTCTAGAGTTAACTGCAATATTTTTTGGTACAGGATTGATGTTTAAATCCTTAATAAATCGTAAATATCTACTTTTAAAAATTTTAGAACTTTTAAATGGCTCAATAACAAAAGGCTTGAAAGTAAAGTTATAGCTTGCTCCAGCCATAACATTTCTATTTATATACTTTTCAATGTTATAGTCTTTATGAAACTCTTCACTATGTGAATATGAAACAGAAAAGTTTTCTACATCGTAAAACTTTGGTTTCTTTTTACTTTCTGGATTCTTATTCTTTTTTACATTGATAAAACTAATACTTTGCCTACGTGTATAATCTTGAGCATTCTTACTATTAGGATTTTTATCTAATGCATCTTTTAACTCAACATCTTGAAATTGTGGATCATATTTCGGATCTCTAAACTCTTCTCCATAACTATAACTCATAGGTATTTGCATATTCCATTTTTTAGGCATCATTTTACCTAATTGAATATTTGTTGCAACACTATATTGTTTTGTTTCTTCTATACTTCTTTGCTGAACTCGATCTTCAACATTACCAAAGCCAATTGTAGACATTCTTCCTGCTAATGAAAGATTCATTACATCAGCAAGATTAGCATCTGCATTTACAACTGCAGCCCATCCTCCTTTGTTATCAAAACCTACAGCACGTAATTCGTTAAACCACACCTCTATAGATTTATTATCTGTAACTTCAGTGTTCTTAACTCCTAACATTACTGTTCTTATTTGAGCTAATGTTGGATTACCTCTTACAAAAATTTTCAATCCATTAGAACTAGTTGAAGAAAACACATCTGTTATACTTTGCCCTAAAGGTCTTTGTATTTTTAAATTAGCTAACTCCTGTAATGGTATTTCTAAATCATTTACTTCAGGCCAAACTTCTTCTGGCACTGGTGTTGTACCTGGTGTTTGTTTACTATACACTAAAGGCTTATGAACTTCGTAATAATTATCATTTAAGTCTGTACCTAAACGAATAACTGCTACAGTATTTGTAGGTTCATTTTGAACTGCTACTCCATCAGGATCTTCAGCATGTAAAAACATACGTAGCTTTTTATACCTACGCATATCTATACTAATATTTTTATAAATAGTTCTTATTTGATCAGCTGGTAAATCGGTAACTTTTAAAGTTACTGACTGTTCATTTTGACGTTGAATTCTATTTGTTCCTTGTAGTTGTTCTCTAAGAATACCTGGAGGAAGTGCATATTTTTCTTGGTTTTGCTCTATACTCACTACTCCAACTTCAAACTTATTTAACTCCGTAGCATCTAATTCAACTGGAGTTGTAGTACTTGGTAATACTTTTGTATATCGACGCCAGTCTCCTCTTACCAATTCTAATTCTCCAAAACGTAAAACTATTGGCATTTTAAACTGAGTAAGGAACATTCTAATAAAACGAATACTATTAAAATCTGTAATACCGTTTATTTTCTGAGCATCTGTTACATTTCTAATTGGAATTCTAAATTGATACCAAGTTGTAGTTCTTGTAGATCCATTTGCTAATGTTACTGGCTCGCTCTTCGAATCGATAATATGATTTTTCCCTACTTGTAAATCACTTTTATTAAATGATACTTCATATTCAAAATAACTATTCACAGGATTCATCGTTTGATCCTTGTTAATATCTTCTACATCTGGATATGTTGTAGATGAAGTAGGAAATGCCTCTGTAGATTGGCTTGCTGTTGGTGAATTTCCTTGTGTTCCATTATAGTTTTTATAACGTGATAAAACTGAAGGATTTGTTGCCTCTATAGCTCCACCTCTAAAAAATTGGAAGTTATCACCCGCTGGATCATCTAACGATGCAAATGCTGGATACAATGCTTTTTCTTCTGCATCTGTTAATCCATCTAATCCTATATCTTGATTTACTCTTGCTTCATTACTAGAATCAAAAGCATATAATATAGATGGATTTATTGGTGTATTACCCCAAACTGTAGTATTTACATTATTTCCAGGGACTTTATTACCGTCAGCTGGTAAACCATTTTCATATTGCTTTCTACCATCTTTTAAGATATCTTCAGATACACTTCCTAAATTGATAAATAACTTACCCACTTGATTAATTGGGTCTTGTGGATTTATTCCTGCTGGTAATCCTTCTTCTTGATTAATTGAGTAATTCTCATATGGATCCATTACCCAAAACTGAATATACTCAACATTTGCTTGTTCAAAATTATTGGTGGTTAAAGCTCGCATAATTCCACCCCAACGCTCTTCTGGAGTTACAGAATTTGCATTTTGATTATAGTTATAAGGACCTCTTTCAGATGGATAATAAGCTAAATCTAAAGTACGAACTAAGTTTTGTTGCGTAATATCTAAATCTGTATTTGGAAATAATTCATTGTAACGTATTTGACGTACCTCATTTCTTGATAATTCATTCTCATCAATATTTCCTGGTCTATTACCACTTCCGTAAAAAAGCTGATCAATATTATACCATGCTAACTTACCTCTTTTATAGTTATAAGATATATCATTTACTCCACCATCAAAACCTTGCGATTCTGGTGTACTTGCTAAAAACCACTGTTGTGGAGAACTTAAATTAATTGGTATTTGTGATGCTTCAAAGTCATCTAAATAAGACGTTGCTGTTCCATCTACATTAATTCCACTAGGAGACCCAGGCAATAAATAAGCCATATCTGCTCTTACCGATACATTAGATGGTGCATCAGTTTCTACAAATGGTAGTTTGTTTGCTAATTTTGTTAAATAAGGAACCTCTGCTGAATAATCTAAGTTTAAACCTAACATTACATTATCAATAGGCTCTCCTCCAAAATTTACTTTTGGTGTAATTGGCCTTTCACTTACATTTAAGAAAGTACCTCCTAATATAAATTTTTCTGAAAAACGGTGCTCTACATCAATTCCTATGAACGTTTTTCTTTGCTGATTAAAGAATGTATTATTTTCTACTGTAGCATTAATTGGTGTTCCTGAAGCTTCTAATCCTGGATCTAAAATCTGAACACGCCCTAACTGATAATCTACTACATAATCAATTCCTTCAACTAACTGTCGTCCTCCTGCTGTAACACGTACCGAACCTCTAGGAACATTGAAGGCTCCTAATGATATCCCTCTGCTTGTTTCTGATTTAAAATATCCTTTTAAAAAGAATTTATCTTTATTTTGATATTCGTTTTTTGCTTGAATCTTTGTTGTTAAATATAACTCTTCAAATAAGTATTTGTCTTGATCTGTTGTATTCGTTAACTCATCCCTCAAATCAATACCAAACGGTTCTGGTTCTGGGAATAATACATATCCTCTTTCTGAGTTTACAGTAATTCCTTCCACATAATCGAAGAAACCATCTCCATTAGGAACTGCATATTGACTTTGGTCTAGTTTATCTAAATTTAAGATTCGCAGTAGAGGTTTATCTGTAATACCTGGTGTCTGAGCATTTTGCAGTGTATTTTGTAAAGTACCCGTTTCATCGTCTCGGTATAATAATTCAAAACGGAAACCATCTCTTTGTAATGGGAATGCTCCTAAAGCATACACGTTTTTCATCATTAAACGCCAAGTAGGGAATGCTTCTGCTGGTACACCTGAAGTCCCTCCTGTACCAGGTCGAACCGTATTTAGGATTTCACTACGTAATAATTTTACTACTAAGTTTGAAGGTGCTACAACTCCATCGTTTGAAAATTCTCCTACTTTAAAAACAGTTTCACCATTAGATGCTCCAACAACAGTATACTCAAACGCTACAGCTAAAACCTCTCCATCATTTAATCTTCTATTTAAAGAAATGAATCCTAATTGAGGATGTAATCTAAACTCGTTAGCTTGTAATTTACGTGCATTTTGTAAGTACGAATAGTTAAATCCTTGTTGTGGAGTTATTCCTATACCTGTAATTGCATTATCTACTGTTGCTACATCTCTAATACCTCCTACAGTAGTTGCTAATAATGGATTTAAATTATTAACACCATTATATGGTAATATTTTAGAATTAACTGATACTGCTCCTGGAATTGCATTAATTTCTGTTGGATTTACCTCATTTGCATCACTAGACTCTCCTAAATCGGCAAGAGCAACTATACTACGGTAATCATTTACATTTTGAGTTCTATTGGTTATCCAAACCTCAACTCTTGTAATATTTATTGGACTACTTACTAATGGATAATTATTTAATGCCTCCTTGTAGTTTTCTCTAAAATATTGAGATAAGAAAAAGTGTCGATCATTATCATAATCTGATGCTCTTAATTCAAAAGGTTCAATCGTTGCTCCTCCTTCTGCTACGACTGTTTTTGATTGTGAATTTTGTTGTGAAAATGCTGCTGTTATATATGTTTTTCCAAATTGCAGCTCTGTTTTTACACCAAATAAAGACTGTGCTCCATTTATTAATGAGTTTTTAATTGGCATACTAATATTACCCGCTTCAATATTTCTTATAATATCATCCTCAGTAGGAGTATATTCTAATTTTATAATATTTTGAAAATCGAAAGTAGATTGTGTATCGTAGTTGGCAGTCACTTTTAAACGTTTCCCAACTTTTGCTTGTAAGCTTGCGCTAATTTGTTGATCAAAATCAAAAGTAAAACTACTTTGATTTTCTATAGATATTTGTGGATTTTCATTTTTCTGATAAACTCCTCCTAATTTTATATTTACCTGACCTGAAGGGATAACCTCAACAGTATTTCCTCCAAAAACAGATTCAAAAAATTTAGAATTTACATAATATTTAGGTAATAAGTTTTTTCTAGCATTTTTATTTCCTTTTTTCTTTGGATTAGTAGCATCTACTTTTTCTTTAAAATAATCTTTTATATCATTCTTTAAAAGGTACTTATCATACTCTTCGGGAGTCATAAAAATTGGAGTTCCAACATAGTAATCTCCAATTTTCTCTACTAACACAAACTTGTTTATTGCTTTATCGTAGGTTACAATTTTCTCTACTGGATTATTTAAATACAATGCTCCGTTTTTAGTATATCCAAAATTATACTTTAACGGTACTACTGTATCTTTTTTTACATTATTTGTACTATTCCCCGGAGTATTTTGCGAAAACGAAACAACACTTACTAAAAGAGTAAGTGTTGCCAGTAATCTATTCATAACCTTTTTTTCCAACCTTGTTTATAAGTTTTTCAACGCCTGCTTTATAAGCTTTTCAACACTAGCATCAGGCGTTTCTTTTAATATATTTCCAACTACTTTATCAGCTTGTTTACGGGCAAAGCCAAGAACCTCTAATGCAGATAACGCTTCTTCTTTATTTGTATTGTTTTGCACAACAGAAACTTCATCTAAATCGAACGTTTTTAATATTTTGTCTTTCAAATCTACAATAACACGCTGAGCCGTTTTTGCACCAATACCTTTTACTGATTGAATCAGTTTTACGTTTTCTGATGCTATAGCTTGCTGTATTTCTTCTGATGTCATTGACGACAACATTGTTCTTGCTGTACTAGGACCTACTCCTGATACAGATGTTAACAATCGAAAGACTTCACGTTCAATTTTATTAGAGAACCCATATAAAGTATGAGCATCTTCTCTCACCGATAAATGAGTATACAATAATACGTTTTCATCATCTGGTAAAGATGAGTATGTATTTAAAGAAATATGCATTAGGTACCCAACTCCATTACAGTCTACTACTGCATATGTTGGATTTTTCTCAACAAGTTTCCCCTTAATTTGTGTAATCATTCAGCTGATTTTCTAGTTGCCTAAAATAAATAAAAATATTTCTTTTTGAAAACCTTATTTATCAAGACTTTAAACTTTTATTAATTATTTATTCTGCTTTCTTGCCTTATTTTGAGCATCAACAACAGCTACTGCTGCCATATTAACCATTTCATCTACACTAGCTCCTAATTGTAAAATATGAACTGGTTTACTCATCCCTAATAAAATAGGTCCTATTGACTCTACTCCATCAACTTGCTTCATTAATTTATAAGTAATGTTTGCTGACTCTAAATTAGGAAATATTAAAATATTAGCTCTTTTACCATTTAGTTTAGAAAACGGAAATTCTTTTGCTAATAACTCTGGGTTTAAAGCAAAATCTGCTTGTAATTCTCCATCTACAATTACATTTGGATTATGACGGTGAATGTACGAAACAGCCTCTCTAATTTTTACAGAAGTTTCAGATATTGATGAACCAAAATTAGAAAAGCCTAGCATTGCTATGTGTGGTTTCATACCAAACATTTTTGCTAACACTGATGTTAACTGACTAATTTTTGATAAATCTTTTGCTGTCGGATTAATATTTATCGTTGTATCTGCTAAGAACATTGGTCCTTGCTTTGTTAGCATCATATTAGTTGCTGCTACACGAGTAACACCTTTGTCTTTTTCTATTAAAGTTAACATTGGTTTTACTACCGAAGAATATGACCTTGAATATCCAGTAATTAAAGCATCTGCTTCTCCAGTATTCACCATCATTGCTGCAAAATAATTACGCTCACGCATCCATTTTTTTGCTTCTAATAATGTAACTCCTTTACGTTGTCTAGTTTTCCAGAAAGCTTCAGCATAACGATCCCTTCTTTCTTTTTCTACATCAGTTTTAGGATCAATAATAAGAACATCGGCATCAAATCCTAATTCTTTTTTCAATTCTAAAATAACTTCCTTTCTTCCTAATAAAATAGGGATACCTATTTTTTCATCATGAACTCTTTGTGCTGCTTTTAACACATCTAAATGATCTGCCTCAGCAAAAACAACTTTCTTAGGATCTTTCTTAGCTCTGTTATGTAATAAACGGATTTCTTTACTTCCTGTTCCTGAACGATCCATTAACTCATCACGATATTTATCCCAATCTGTTATTGGTTCTTGAGCTACTCCAGATTCTATTGCTGCTTTGGCAATTGCTGGTGGAATTTCATAGATTAATCTTGGATCAAATGGTTTTGGAATAATATAATCTCTACCAAACGACAAACTTACTTCATCGTATACAATATTAACTTGTTCTGGTACTGACTTTTTAGCTAAGTCTGCTAAAGCATGTACAGCAGCCATCTTCATTTCTTCATTAATTTTAGTTGCCCTAACATCTAAAGCTCCTCTAAAAATAAATGGAAATCCAAGTACGTTATTAACTTGATTAGGATGGTCTGATCTACCAGTAGCCATTATTATATCGTCTCTAGTTTCAACTGCTAAGTCGTAAGCTATTTCTGGTTCCGGATTTGCCATTGCAAATACAATAGGGTCTTTTGCCATTGATAATAACATCTCTGGAGATACTACATTTCCTTTTGACAACCCTATAAAAACATCAGCATTATGCATTGCTTCCTCTAAAGTATTTACATCTTTATCAGTTGCAAACTCTTCTTTTTGTGGAGTTAAATTATCTCTATCTTTTCTAATAACTCCTTTACTATCGCACATTACAACGTTTTCTCTTTTAGCTCCTAATGCTAAATATAAGCGTGTACATGAAATTGCGGCTGCTCCTGCTCCATTTACAACTATCTGGATATCTGAAATATCTTTCTTGATAATTTCTAAAGCATTTTTCAATGCTGCTGCAGATATAATCGCAGTTCCATGCTGATCATCGTGCATTACAGGAATGTCTAATTCCTCTTTTAATCTTCTTTCTATTTCAAAGGCTTCAGGAGCTTTGATATCTTCTAAGTTAATTCCTCCAAAAGTTGGAGCAATAGCTTTAACTGTTTCTACAAATTTATCTACGTCTGTTGCATCAACTTCGATATCAAAAACATCGATGTCGGCAAAAATCTTAAATAGTAAACCTTTTCCCTCCATTACAGGTTTAGACGCCTCTGGCCCTATATCTCCTAAACCTAAAACCGCTGTTCCGTTAGAAATAACAGCTACAAGGTTACTTTTTGCTGTGTATTTGTAAACGTTGTTTTTATCTTTTGCTATTTCTAAACAAGGTTCTGCTACTCCTGGCGAATAAGCTAAAGACAAATCGTGCTGTGTAGCATACTTTTTAGTAGGTACTACTGCTATTTTCCCCGGTTTTGGTTTTGCATGATATAGTAAAGCTTCGCGCCTTTTTCTAGAATCACTCATAGGTTTGATATTGTTTGTTTGAACCTACAAATATACGTTTTTGTTATTTAGTAAAAATAATTTCTAACATGATAAAAATCATGTTTGTCGTTTAATTTTCAATTTAATTTTGCAGTATTATTCAATCTAAATTTTCAAAACTATGAATACTCCCCCACGACAAATAATCGACGAAGAAGTAAAATGGGACAAAACCAAAACCATTGTAAGTAAAACCGATACATATGGTACCATTTTATATGCTAACGATGTTTTTGCTAACACATGTGAATACAGTCCTATTGAATTAATTGGCGAACCACACAATATTATTAGACACCCCGATATGCCTAAAGTTGCATTTAAAGCATTGTGGGATGCCTTAAAAAGAGAAGAAAACTACCACGCCATTGTAAAAAACCTAACCAGAACAGGAAGATATTATTGGGTTATAACTGATTTTGTTATTGACAAAAATGATGATGGAGAAGTTACTGGATATACCGCAAGGAGAAAAGCTGTTCCTGATAGTGTTGTAAAGAAAATTGAACCTTTATACAAAACACTATTAGACATAGAAAATATGAAAGGTGAAAAAGCAAGTGAATTATATTTTGAAGCTTACCTAAAAGAAGAGGTTGGTAAAAGCTATGATGAGTTTGTTGTAGATTTATTTGAACAAGAGAAATCTAAAGAACAAAAAGCAATCGCAGATAGTCAAAAAGTAGAAGAGGAAGAAGAAACAAGCAAACTAAAAAAAGGATTAAATTGGTTTTTCTTCGGTGATTTCCTTTAATCTTTAAACTTTTCACAATAGTAAAAAACAGTAACTTTTTATCTAAAATTTAAGGTTACTGTTCTGTTAGTTTTATTATTTTTGTTTAGACTAAATTAGTGTTAAATGACAAAAATATCCCTCAGGCCAACAACCATTATTGATGAAGAAGTCAAATGGAACAAAAACGAAATTATTATTAGTAAAACCGACCTTCACGGAACAATTTTATACATGAACGATACTTTTGAAGAAGTTTCTGAATACAATAAAATTGAACTAATAGGTGAACCACACAATATTATTAGACATCCCGACATGCCTAAAGTTGCATTCAAAGTTTTATGGGATTCTTTAAAGAAAGGTGAAAACTTTCATGCTATTGTAAAAAACCTAACTAGAACCGGGAGGTATTACTGGGTAATTACCGACTTTACTATTGACAAAGATGATAATGGTAAAATGACTGGTTACACAGGCCGTAGAAAAGCCGTACCAGAAAGTGTTATTAAAAAGATTGAACCTCTTTACAAAACCCTTTTAGATATTGAAAAAATAAAAGGTGAAAAGGCAAGTGAATTATATTTTGATGCTTACTTAAAGGAAGAAGGTAAAACCTATGATGAATTTGTTGTAGACTTATTTGAGCAAGAGTCTTTAAAAGAAAAGAAAAACAATCAAGCACAAACACAAAACGAAGCAGAAGAACAACCAAGTAAAATTAAAAAAAGTTTAAACTGGTTTTTCTTTGGTGATTTTCTCTAAGAGAAATGAGAGCTATCTGAATTTCATATTCAGGTAGCTTTTATTTATTCACTCAAAAAAGAAATATTCCTTGTTAATCCCGAAAATTTAGTCCTTTTCACCGCAGACTTTTTAAACACCTTACTAAACGTTTCTTGAGTTAATTCTTGCCAGTCTCTTTGCGTCATTTCTAACAAGTCCCCCTGTGGTGCAAATAAAGGTTCTGAATGTGGCTTTGAAAAACGATTCCACGGACACACATCCTGACAAACATCACAACCAAACATCCAATCTTCATTCATTCCTTTAAACTCATTAGGAATAGCATCTTTTAATTCAATTGTAAAATAGGAAATACATTTACTTCCATCTACAGTGTTATTTGGTAAAATTGCTTGAGTTGGACAAGCATCTATACAACGAGTACACTTTCCACAATGATCTGTTTGAAAAGCATGATCGTATTCAAGCTCTAAATCAATTATTAATTCTGCCAAGAAGAAAAATGAGCCTTGTTGTTTTTGAATTAATAATGTATGCTTTCCATTCCATCCCAAACCAGCTTTTTCTGCCCAAGCTCTTTCTAAAACTGGAGCTGAATCAACAAAACAACGACCTGAAACTTCTCCAATTTCATCATTAATTAAAGATAACAACTCTCTAAGTTTTTCTTTAATTACATGATGATAATCCTGACCATAGGCATATTTAGAAATCTTGTAACTATCATCATTCTGAACCTTTTCTGGGAAATAATTGTATGACAATGATATAACTGATTTAGCTCCTTCAACTAACAACCTAGGGTCTAAACGTTTATCAAAGTGGTTTTCCATATAACGCATTTCCCCATGATTATTATTATTTAACCACTCTTCTAAGCGTGGAGCTTCCTCTTCTAAAAAATCGGCTTTAGCAATACCACAAGCCAAAAAACCCAATCGTTTTGCCTGTTCTTTTATAAATTTGGAATATTGCTCTTTGTGGTTCAAAACACTTATTTTATGGCGCAAAATTAACAAAAGTTTTATTTTATTATTTTATTCACTTTTGTTTAACAAATAAATGCAGACCTTTGTTCGTTAGTATATAAAATCAACCTTTTTAATCATGAAAAAGATTTATAAAATAGTTTTAGGAGTTGTAATAGCAATCTTTGTTATTCTTGTAAGCATTCCTTTATTGTTCCAAGACAAGATAATTGGTTTGGTTAAACAAACCGTAAACAATAATGTTAATGCTAAAGTTGATTTTAGTGATGCTAATCTAAGTTTAATTAGAAATTTCCCTAATATTTCAGTTCAACTTTCAAACACAACAGTTATAAATAACAAACCTTTTGAAGGCGATACTTTATTATATGCAAACGATATTCGTTTAAACTTAAGATTAACTGAACTTTTTAAAAGTAGTACAGATCAACTGAATATAAAATCTTTTTCTATTGATAATGCAAAAGTGAATGTTTTGGTTGATAAAAATGGAAATGCAAACTATGACATTTCTAAGCCTAAAGAAGTAACGCAAGAAACAACTACAGAAAACACTAGTTCTTCTAATTTTGGACTTTCTATTGATTCTTATAGTATTTCAAATGCAACCATTAAGTATACTGATAAGAAAGGAAAAATGCATCTTAGCTTAAATGATTTTAATCATTCTGGAAGTGGTGATTTTTCTCAGTCTAATATGGAATTAGATACCAAAACATCTACTCTAATTTCTTTTGGTATGGATGGTACTTCATATGCTAAAAATCAGAAAATACAATTAGATGCTATTTTGGGAATGGATTTGGTTAATCAGAAATTTTCATTCTTAAAAAATGAAGCAAAACTGAATAACTTACCTTTAATTTTTGATGGTTATGTTCAAATAAATAAGAACAATCAAGAAGTTGATATTAACTTTAAAACTCCTTCATCTGATTTTAAAAACTTTTTAGGTCTAATTCCTGAAGCATACACTAAAAATATTGCCAACGTTACCACTTCTGGTAATTTTAGCGTTAACGGAAAAGTTAATGGTATTATTGATAACTCTAATATTCCTAAATTAGACATTATTCTTTCATCAAAAAATGCATCATTTAAGTATCCGGATTTACCTAAAACTGTAAGAAACATCAATATTGACGCACAAATAAAAAACACTACAGGTAAAACGCAAAATACGTATGTAAACATCGAAGGCTTATCATTTAAAATTGATGAAGACACTTTTTCTGGAAAAGGTAGTATACATAATTTAACTACAAATCCGCTTATAAATGCAACTTTAAACGGGACATTAAACTTAGCTAACATAAACAAGGCTTACCCTGTAGATTTAAAAAATGAGTTAAGAGGTATTTTAAAAGCTAACTTACATACCAAATTTGATTTAGATGCAATTCAAAAAAGTAACTTGAATAGAATTAAGAACAATGGACATATTGAAGTAAGTGATTTTGTGTTTTCTTCTAAAGATATTGTTAACCCTATTAATATAAAAAACACCAAAGTAGATTTTACTCCAACGACAATTTCTTTAACGAAGTTTGACGCAAATACAGGTAAAAGCGATATTAATGCAACTGGTAAAATTCAAAATCTATTAGGTTTTTTACTTTCAAATAAAAAATTACAAGGTGATTTTAAAGTGAATTCAAACTCTTTTTATGTTAGTGACTTCATGCAAGAAAACACTAATCCAACAGAAAAGAAAGAAGACACCCCGAAAGAAGAAAAGCCAACAGAATCTTTAAAAATCCCTGCTTTTTTAGATTGCAAAATATTTGCTGATGCTAAAACAGTATATTACGATAATTTAAAACTACGAAATGTAAAAGGTACTTTATTATTGAAAGATGAAAAAGCTACTTTACAAAATGTAAATGCTGGTATTTTTAATGGTAAAATAGCCTTAAATGGTGAAGTGAACACACAGAAAAAACAACCAACTTTTGATGTAAAACTAGGAATCAAATCATTTGATATTGCTCAATCATTTAATAGTTTAGATTTACTACAATCGCTAAGTCCAATTGCGGGTGCTATGAATGGTAAATTAAATTCAGACATTAATTTATCTGGAGATTTAAATACTGATTTCACTCCGAATTTAACTTCAATTTCTGGTAAAGCCTTAGCTGAATTGTTAACTACTAAGATTAATCCTGAAAAAACAAAAGCTTTAAGTTTATTAAACGATAAATTATCTTTTATCGATTTAACTAAATTAGACTTAACTGATATTAAAACTCATTTATCATTTAAAAAGGGGCAAGTAGAAGTATCTCCTTTTAAATTAAAATATAAGGATATTGGTATTAATGTTGGCGGTACTCATGGTTTTGATCAAACAATGAATTACAATGTAACGTTTGATGTTCCTGCAAAATATTTAGGAAGTGATGTTCAAGGAATATTATCAAAACTTAGTGCAAAAGATCAAAATATTACAGTTCCAGTTACAGCAAACCTAACAGGTAGTATGACTAGCCCTACGATAAAAACAGATTTATCTTCTTCTGTTACTAAATTAACTCAAGAGTTAGTACAAAGACAAAAGGAAAGTCTTGTTAAAAATACTTTAGGTAATTTATTAGGCAATAAAAAGAAAGACTCAACTAACAAAACAGATAAAACTGTTAAAAAGGTAACTGATGTTTTAGGTGGTTTATTTGGGAAGAAAAAAAAGAAAAAGGGAGGTAATTAAAAACTCAGGCAACTGTTTTAAAAATATTAACGTCTATAACTTTAATAATTCTTTGTCAATTATTTAACAGCTTATAAACATAAATCGAAATTTGCAACTTATATGTTTGTTTGGAATTTCAATAAAACCCAACTATGAAAAAAACAATTACGCTACTGTTTTTAACACTTACTAGTATTTCTTTTTCCCAAATTAGAGGAAAAGTAACCAGTAATACTAACAAACCTTTATCTTTTGTTAGTGTATATTTAGAAAATTCTATTACTGGAACAACTACAAATGATAATGGTGATTATGAATTAGCCATTAAAAAAAAAGGAGAACATACTATTGTTTTTCAAATCTTAGGATACAAAACAGTTAAAAAGAAAGTTAACATTAGCTCTTTTCCCTATAGTTTAGATGTTAAACTTTCAGAAGAAGAAGTTGCTTTAGATGAAGTATTGATTTCTTCTAAAGAAAACCCTGCTAATAGAATTATTAGAAATGCTATTGCTAGCAAAAGCAAGAACACAGATAAATTTGGGCAATACAAAGCCGATTTTTATTCTCGTGGATTATTTAAAGTTAAAAACCTTCCTAAAAAATTCTTAGGTCAAGAAATTGGCGATATGGGAGGTGGTTTAGATTCTACCCGAAGTGGTATAGTTTATTTATCTGAAACCATTTCTAAAATTTCGTTTCAAAAAAAGCCTAAAAACTTCAAAGAGCATATTATAGCCTCTAAAGTTTCTGGTAGTGATAATGGAATTAGCTTTAATCAAGCTGAAGAAGTTGATTTTAACTTTTATGAAAACTCATTTAACTTAGCCGATGCTCAAATGGTTTCCCCAATTGCTAATGGCGCTTTTGGTTATTACAACTACAAATTAGCTGGAACTTTTTATGATAAAAATGGTATTTTAATTAGTAAAATTCAATTATTACCTAAAAGAAAAAACGATCGAGTTTTTAGCGGTCACATCTATATCGTTGAAGATGATTGGGCTATTTATGGAGCCGATGTTGTTGTTACTGGTGCACAAGTAAGTATGCCAATGATTGACACTTTAAAAATTAAACAAAATTATAATTATTCTAATAAAAATAAAGCCTGGGTTCCAGTAACTCAAACTATAGATTTTAAAGCAGGAATGTTTGGCTTTAATTTTAACGGACGTTTTTCTGCTGCATATTCTAACTATAATTTTGAACCTAATTTTTCTAACAAGTATTTTGGAAGTGAAATATTATCTTTTGCTGAAAATGCTACAGAAAAAGATACTCTTTACTGGAATAAAATACGTCCTGTAGCCTTAACTAGTGAAGAAACAGCTGACTACAAATTAAAAGATAGTATTAAAACTAAACGAAAATCTAAAAAATATTTAGATTCAGTAGACACTAAACAAAATAAGTTTAAAATCTTTAACATTCTTTCTGGTTATTCTTATAATAATACCTATAAGAAATGGGGACTTCATTTTTCTTCTCCTATAGAAAACATAAGTTTTAATACTGTTCAAGGATGGAATTCATCTATGGGTATTAGTTATTATAAAACATTGAACAAAAAAGGTAAAAACTTTGGTGCTGGCGCAAACATTAATTATGGTATTTCTGATAAAAAAATAAGACCTACTGGTTATTTTTATTACAAATGGAACAATACTACTCGACCAATATTAAATATTTCTGGAGGTAGAACAATTGCCCAGTTTAATGCAAAAAGACCTATTTCTAGATTTTGGAACACTATTAGTTCAGTGCTTTTTGAAAGAAATTACATGAAAATTTATGAAAAAGACTTTGCTAGAGTTTCTTTTTCACAAGAAGTTGTCAATGGGTTACGTATGTCTACTTCATTAGAATATGCAAACAGAAAGCCATTATTTAACACTACAGATTATGTAATGTTTCCAAAAAGTAATGTAGAATACACGTCTAACAATCCACAAGACCCGACTAATTTTACCTCTTCATTTACACCACATAAAATATGGTCGTTTACTCTTGGTGCAAATATTCAGTTTGGTCAAAAATACTTGTCATATCCTAATGGAAAGTATAATGTAAGTAGTAGAAAATACCCTTCACTATTTATTGGTTACAAAAAGAATTTTGGAGCGGATAACTCTGAATGGAATTCAGATGTTATCTATTCACAATTAAATCAAAGAGTTTCTCTTGGAAACTGGGGAGAATTTAAATATAAAGCTAAAGGAGGCATCTTTTTAGAGAAGAAAGATATTCCTTTCATAGATTATACTCACTTTAACGGAAATCGTTTGTTAGTAGCTCCAAATAGCAATTATTTAAACAACTTCTATATGTTACCATACTATCAATTAAGTACAAATGATAAATATGGTGAATTGCATGGAGAATACAATTTTAAAGGTGCTTTATTAAGTAAAGTTCCTCTTCTTAACAAACTTAATTTTCATTTAGTTACTGGAGCCAAAGGACTGTTCACTGGAGGTAACAAGCCATATTCTGAATATTCAGTAGGTTTAGATAATATTGGGTTTGGAAAATGGCGTTTTTTACGTGTAGACTTTGCTAGATCTAACTTTAATGGACGCAATGAAAATAGAGTAGTATTCGGAATTAAATTGTAATTTCGTAGTATGAATATTAATGTACTACTTTTTGGTATTGCAACTGACTTAATAGGAAGTTCTTCTTTACAGATAGAACTTCCTATTAACTGTTCAGTAACCACTTTTAAAGAGATTCTTGTCAGAAAAAATGAATCATTAAAAGAAATGAGCACCTATGCTGTAGCTATTAATGAAAGCTATGCTTCTGACGAAACAATTATAAAAGAATCTGATATAGTTGCTATTATCCCACCTGTAAGTGGAGGATAACTTTTAAAAACTACTCTTTTTTAAGATATTTTCCTACGAAGAAAGTTCCAAAAGGTAAAATAGATAATAAGCATACTGTACCAAAAGTTTTACCTTTCCAGTCTAACTCATATTTTAGCATTATTGCCATGATTATGTAGGCTACAAATAGTAATCCATGAGGCATTCCTAACATTTTTACATATGCTGGATTATCTTGTAAATATTTAATTGGGGTTGCAATGAAAAGTAATAAAATATAAGATACCCCTTCTAATAAACTTACAATTTTAAATATGTTAATCATATTTATTTTTTTAAAAACTTGTTGTTAACGATAAAGAAAAATTACGTCCTGGAGCAGAAATTCCAGAAGCAAACTCTTTATAATGAACATCAAATAGGTTAGTGATTTGTGTTTGAATTGAAATATTCGTGTTCAATTGATATTTTCCAAAAACTCCAACAGTCATCCAAGCAGGAGTTCCATAATATTTATTTTCAGCTAAAGAAGCATTTTCATCAACTACTGGTGTTTGTACATGATTGTCAATCCCTTCTTCAGTATTATATGTATCTATTCCTTTTTTAGCATTAAAAATAAGATTTGCTCCTCCTTCAAAATTAGCTTTTGAATAGTTTATCTCAAACCTACCAAATAACGGCGGTATTGAAGATAAAGGCATGTTTGTATCGTATGTTTCTCCTTTGGTATAAGTTAAAGAGCCTGAGGTATTCCAATTTTTAAATAACTTACCTTGATAACTTAATGTAGCTCCTGTGACATAAGCTCTTCCTTTGTTAACATTGGCAACAATATTACCATCGTCACCATCGTAAGTTATTGTTTGATTTCCAGGGATTAATTCGAAAGCTTCTCTATATATGTAATTATTCAGTAAAGTATAATATACGTTCGCACCAATTCTAAATTTTTTATCATTAAAATACTTTTGAGCTCCCACCTCAATATTATAAGCGTGTTCTGGTCTTAAATTTACATTGGGTACAGTTACATTTCCATTTTTTTCTCCCACCTTACCTACATCATCAATATTTGGCGATCTAAAACCTGATGAAAGTACAGTATTTAATTGCCAAGTATTTGTTGGTTTGTAAACATAACCAATAGTTGCTGTTAGGGCTGTGTTATTTAAACCAATATCATTATTTGGTAACACTATAAACGTTTCACTATCCCATTTAGCTTGCAGGTTTGTATTTGTTAATCTAACCCCTGTATTTAATGTAGAATTGCTTGAAATATCTTGTCGGTAATCTACATATATAGCAGAGCTAAAATAACTACTTCCTCCATCTGGATATCTAGACTGTACTGGAAAACTTCCATTAAAACCTACAACTTTATTACCATCAACTCTTAAAATTCTTCCATAAGAATTAGATTGTACATCGTTGTATGTTACTTCAAATCCATAGCCTAAATTTCTTTTTTTAGCTAACGAAACAGAAAAGTCTCCATTTAAACTAAAAACATCCACATCTTCTTCTCTGTATGTTCTTTCTAATGTTCCAAATTTTCTTTGAATACGGCTTTCTTGAATATTTTGATAGGCTAGAGTAATAACACCATTCTCAATCCACTTTTTCTTCGGGTTAATTTCTAATTGTGAAGACGCCAAAAACCTGTTTTGTGGTCCATAATTCCATTCTGCAAACTTTAGTGTTCCATTTTTTAATTCGGTTAATCTATCAAAACGAGGAACATCTGTAGATGTTGAATATTGAATGTTAAATTTTAAATCAGTATTTCTAGATAATGGTACGTAAAACTTTTGTAATACATCTGTTTGACTAAACCCTGTATTTCTTTGAATGTTTGGATTTGGGTTAACGGTTGGATTCTCACTATAATTTCCATTCATATTGTCCGAATAGAAAAATACTTTTCCCCAGTCGTCAAATCCATGAGAACGATTTTTTCCCATTCTTAAATCGCCAAATGTGCTATGTGTAACACTTGTTAAAGAAGCCCATTTTTTAAATTGTAATTCAACAGAAAGAGCATTAGTTACCTCATTATTTACTGAACTGTATCTTAAAAAAGCATCTCCTTTAATTTGATTTTCATCAGAAATTCTCGGTGTTTTTGTATAATAATGTATTACCCCTCCTAGTGCATCAGATCCGTATATTACCGATGATGGTCCAAAAACAACTTCTGTTTTATCTAATAAATTAGGGCTAACTGTAATTGAGTTTTGTAAATGTCCTTTACGATAAATAGCATTATTCATTCGAACTCCATCTACCACAAGTAAAACACGGTTACTTTCCATACCTCTTAAAACCGGACTACCTCCTCCAAATTGAGATTTTTGAACTTTAATTCCAGGTACATTTGCTAATAAATCTGCTGATGTTTGGGGAGATACTTTTTTAATTTCTTTGGAAGATATTAAAGCTATTTGTTCCGCTATTCTATTTGCTTTTTCTTGCTTCTTAAATACAGAAACAACTACTTCATCTAATTGTTCTGATTGTTTTGATAAGAAAACTTGATATCTGTTTTTTTCTAAATTAGACTTTTTCTCCTGAAATTTAGCGTAAACCACATGAGATAAAATTAATATCTCATTTTTCTTAAATTCTGAAATATTTACTTTTCCTTCTTCATCACTTACTCCCGACTTTGTTTTACTTTTATTAAATACAGCCACTCCTTCAATTGGCTTACCTGTTTCGGCATCAATTACAGTAAGGTTTTGCGAAAAAACTGATCCTATTATCAGTAAAAAATATACAGTTATAATTTGCTTCATATATCAACTAAACACCGTTTCTAAAACGTCTAAAGATTTAGGTTTTTTAAACCCTTCCAAATGTAATTCAAAATATTGAATTATTATTCTCAGTATTATTTGTCTTTCGTTTTTATTGTACGAAATTGAATCTATTGCATCAAAATTTATGCCTAAAAGACTTTTAAAAAGAATTAATTCTTTACCTGTGATTACTAGTTTTTCATAAGTTGTATCTGTAAATCTTCCTTCTAGCAAACTAAAACCTAATTTTTCTTTATCAGCTAGATCTGGATAAAACCCAAGAAACTTTGATAAATTCAGTATAAAAAGTAAATGAAAATTTGAAATATTATCATGAGTATCTAGCCAAATAAGCCCCGTTTCTATATACTTATATAAAACCTCATTTTTTTCTTCTTCTTGAATAATACTAGATAATACTTCTGATAAAAACATTACAATAGTTTGTTTAACAACCGATGTATAAATATTTTCATAAGAATAAATAACTCGAGCTTCTCTTATAGAGTTTAATGAATTTTTATTGCTATGGTTTGCTGTTAGCTCTAACTGTGTTAATGGTTGAAAATAAGCTGGTTTTAACTTCCCTCTTTTAGAACTTAAAACTCCTCTAATAATGTAAGAACTTACTCCTTCTTCTAAAGTAAAGCATTTTACAATTAAGCTTGTATCACCATATTTAAGAGTACTCAAAACAATGGCTTTTGTAGTAATCATTGCCATTAATTAACAATTTTTATAATTGATTTTTAAAACCGTCATCAAAGGTATTTAATATTAATTACAAAAATGATACTTTCGTATAAATTTGATTCAATTTCTTATGACTTTTGAAATAGAAAGAAAGTTTCTTGTAAACTCTAACATTTATAAACAATTAGCATACAAAAAGAGCTATATAAAACAAGGATTCTTAAATTCGAAAAAAGAGCGTGTTGTAAGAGTTCGAATTAAAAACGACTCTGGTTTTTTAACTATTAAAGGGCCTTCTAATAAAAATGGAACTACTCGATTTGAATGGGAAAAAGAAATTACCAGAACTGAAGCTGAAAATTTATTAGAATTATGTGAAGAAGGTATCATTGAAAAATACCGATACTTAGTAAAGGTAAACCAACATACTTTTGAAGTTGATGAGTTTTTAGGAACTAATGAAGGCTTATTAGTTGCTGAAGTTGAACTTAATAATGAAAACGAAAACTTTACCAAACCTGAATGGTTAGGCAAGGAAGTTACTGGAATAGTTGAATACTATAATTCTAATCTCAGTAAGAATCCATTTTGCAACTGGAAATAAATCAATTATTCTAGCCTTTAATTTTTACATGTAAAAAAATATGGTCAAAAAATGACTAAAGCTTCCTAAAAGCACAAATACATGAAAAATTGCGTGGTTATATTTTATTTTCCCTATCGAATAAAATAGTGCTCCTACTGTGTAAAAGATACCTCCTGCCATTAAATAAAACAATCCTTCTGAGGATAAATTTTCCATTAAAGGTTTAATTAAGAAAACGACTTGCCATCCCATTATTAAATATAATGCTGTAGATAGCTTATCAAACTTACCTGTAAAAAATAACTTTAAAACAACTCCTGTTAAAGCAAATAACCAAACAAAAACAAATAAATACCATCCGGTTTCTTCAGGCAAAACAATTAAACAAAAAGGAGTGTAGCTACCCGCTATTAAAACATAAATAGCAGCATGGTCAAAAATATTTAATCTTCTCCTTAACCTAGGTTCTTTTGTAACATGATAAAAAGTAGATGCCGCATATAAAATTATTAAACTTATACCATAAATAATAAAGCTTGACACTTCCCAAAAACTAGTATATGTAATAGACTTTGATATTAAAAATGGAAAAACTAGAAAACTTAATAGTAATCCAAACCCGTGAGTTAAAACATTTAGTTTCTCTTCTTTTTCGCTATAACGGTGATTTAAATTCTCGCTCATTATTTGGTCTATTTGTGTCTTTCATATACAACTCATCATTAGTCAATTCATTGTACATAATATCAAAAGTACTCTTTTTAAGAGTATCCTTATCATCCATTGTAAGTCCTTTTGTTTTTATAAACTCACATTGTTTAATTCTAAAAGTTCCAGGAGCTCCTTTGAAAAAGTCCCATGAAAACAATCGCTTACAATCTAAATATAATTGAGGTACTATAGGTATCTGATGCTCTATAGCTAAACTAAATGCTCCATTTTTAAATGGCGCTAAAGTTATATTCTCAGTAGGCACCATTCCTTCTGGAAAAATTGCAATACTTGTTCCGTTTTTAAGTCTTCTTTTTGCTTGTTCATATACTCGCTTTCTACTCTCTGCATCACTTCTATCAACCATAATTACCACTTTTTTGTAGAAAAACCCAAAGATTGGAATTTTTACTAATTCTTTCTTTCCTACAAATACAATTGGATTTTTACTCATTGCACACATTACCCATCCATCTAATAACGACGCATGATTTGCGCAAAACATATAGCTTTGGTCTCTTTTTATTTCTTCTTTTTTATCAATTTTTAATCGGAAACCCATTCCATAAATCAGAAGAAAAGACCAAGCTCTAATTAGTTTCCAAAATACTGGGTAATATTTTTCACTAGAAGTTAATATGAGTAAAAAAGGCGACATTACTACTACTGAAACTAAAATCAACACATAAAACCATAAGCGCCAAATCAATCGAAAAGGAAATAGTAAATATTTAATCATAACTGCGAATGTAGTAATTTCTTTTGTTTGATGATTTTTAACCTTATTTTTGCTAGCATTATTTAATAATTACACAAAACATTTCAAGAAGAAATATGTCAAGAGTTTTAACTGGAGTACAAAGTACAGGAACCCCACATTTAGGGAATTTATTAGGAGCTATTTTACCTGCCATTGAAATGGCTAACGATCCTAAAAATGAATCGTTTTTATTTATTGCCGATATGCATTCTTTAACACAAATTAAAGATGGTGAGCAATTACGTGAAAACACCTACAGTACTGCTGCTACTTGGCTTGCTTGTGGAATTGATATTTCTAAAACAGTTTTTTATCGTCAAAGTGATATTCCTGAGGTTACCGAGTTAACTTGGTATTTAAGTTGTTATTTCCCATACCAACGTTTAACCTTAGCACACAGTTTTAAAGATAAAGCTGACAGATTATCGGATGTAAACGCTGGATTATTTACTTACCCAATGTTAATGGCTGCCGACATTTTATTATACGATGCTGAAGTTGTTCCTGTTGGTAAAGATCAATTACAGCATTTAGAAATGACACGTGATGTAGCTAGTAGACTAAATAATATTATTGGTGATACTTTGGTTTTACCTCAAGCTAAAATTAATGAGAACACTAAACTAGTTCCTGGTACCGATGGTGAAAAAATGAGTAAATCTAGAGATAACTTTATCGATATCTTTTTACCTGAAAAGAAGTTACGTAAACAAATTATGGGTATTAAAACAGATAGTTTAGCTCTTGAAGACCCTAAAGATCCTGATACTGATAATGTTTTTGCCTTATATAAATTATTAGCTTCTGATGAGCAAATTGCTGAAATGCGTGCTAACTACGAAGGAGGAAACTACGGATATGGTCATGCAAAACAGGCTTTGTATGAGTTAATTCTTGAAAAATTCTCAGATGTTCGTGCGAAATATTACCACTATATGGAAAATCGTAACGAAATTGATGAAGCTTTAGCTATTGGTGCTGAAAAAGCTCGTGCAATTGCAAAAGATGTTTTAAAGAGAGTACGTGATAAAGTAGGTTACTAAAAAATTAATTATGAAATCTCTTTTTACTTTTAGTAGTATACTTTTATTACTTTCATGTACGCAACCAAAGGAAAAAACTTTTGTTGCAGAAGCTTCTTGTGGACAATGTCAGTTTGAGCTAAAAACCCAACGTGGATGTGATTTAGCCATAAAAATGGATGGCAAAGCTTATTTTGTTGAAGGTGCTCATATTGACGATTATGGTGATGCACACGATGAAAATATTGGTTTTTGTAATGCAATTAGAAAGGTAGAAGTTACTGGTAAATTAGAAAACGAAAAATTTAAAGTTAGTTCTTTTAAAATAGTAGAATAACTTTATATAATATCATAAAAACAAAAACCGAAGTGATTTACTTCGGTTTTTTGTTTTTATATTTCATCTGATTAAGGTGCTGGGTTCGGAATAACGGCGTGTACCGCTTCAATTTCTCCTAAAATCTCTTTGCTTAAATCAATATTAATAGAATTAATGTTTTCTTTTAATTGGCTCATTTTTGTTGCACCAATAATATTACTCGTTACAAATGGTAACTGATTGATATATGCCAATGATAATTCAGAAAGTGTTAATCCATGTTTTACAGCTATTTTCTGATATTCTTCCACTGCTTTTAAAGAACCTTCAGACATATATCTTGCTATAAATCTTGGAAACAAAGTTCCTCTTGCTCCTTCTGGTGTTTGTCCATTTAAATATTTACCAGATAATACTCCTTGTGCTAATGGTGAATACGCTAACAATCCTATATTTTCTCTCATAGATACTTCAGACATTCCATACTCGTAACCTCTATGGATTAATGAATATGAATTTTGAATTGTAACCATTCTCGGTAGTTCTTTTTCTTCTGCTGTTTGCAAATACTTCATGGTTCCCCAAGGCGTCTCATTTGACAACCCTACTTGCTTAATTTTACCTTCTTTTACTAGGTCATTTAAAGTTTCTAAAATCTCTAAATGGTTTTCTGCTTCTTTTGTTGAAGTTTCATAAGGATAATCGCGAACACCAAAACAATTTACACCTCTATCTGGCCAATGTAATTGATATAAGTCTATATAATCTGTTTGCAGCCTTTTTAAGCTCCCTTCTACAGCTTCTTTTATATTTTCTCTTCCAAATCTTCCTTCACGAATATGAGCCGTATAAGCACCGCCTCCTGCTATTTTTGAAGCCAATACTACTTTGTCTCTGTTTCCTGTTTTTTTAAACCAAGACCCAATAATTTTTTCTGTAGCTCCATAGGTTTCAGGAGTTGCTGGAACTGAATATAATTCAGCAGTATCAAAAAAATTCACTCCTTGTTCTAAGGCATAATCCATTTGTTCGTGTCCATCAGCCTCTGTATTCTGATTTCCCCAAGTCATTGTTCCTAAACATATTTTAGAAACTTTTATATCTGTATTTGGTAATGTTGTATACTTCATAAGTTAATTCTCAAATATTATCCTTGTAAAAATACAAGGTTTTTATAATCTTTTCTTCTTAAAATTAACACAAAAAAATCCCGCTAATTGCGGGATTCTTATTTAATTATCTAACTAAAAATTCTGTTTCTCTATTTATTCTATTTCAAAATAGCTTCAATTCCTGGTAAAGTTTGTCCTTCTAACATTTCTAACATAGCTCCTCCTCCTGTAGACACATAACTTACTTTATCTCCAAAACCAAACTGCTTAACTGCTGCTACCGAGTCTCCTCCTCCTACTAAAGAGAATGCACCATTCGCTGTTGCTTCTGCAATTGCATTTCCAAGTGCTACTGTACCTGTTGCAAATTTTTCCATTTCAAAAACTCCTAATGGTCCATTCCATAAAATAGTTTTTGATTTTGCTATTACTTCTGCAAACTTTTCTGATGTTTTTGGCCCACAATCTAATCCCATCCATCCTTCAGGAATTTTAGTTGTATCTACTTCTTGAGTATTGGCATCATTTGAAAAAGCATCCGCAATTACTGCATCTACTGGTAAATGTATTTCTGTATTATTGGCTTTCGCTTTTTCTAATATTTCTAAAGCTAAATCTAACTTATCATCTTCTACTAACGAGTTTCCGATAGTTCCTCCTAAAGCTTTAATAAAAGTGAATGTCATTCCTCCTCCCACAATAATGTGATCTACTTTTTCAATAATATTTTCAATCACACCTATTTTAGACGATACTTTAGCTCCCCCTAAAATTGCTGTTACTGGTTTTTCTGAATTGTTTAAAACCTTATCAATACTTTCAATTTCGGTAGCTAATAAATTTCCAAAACATTTATTCTCTGGAAAAAACTGTGCTATTACTGCGGTAGATGCATGTGCTCTGTGAGCAGTTCCAAAAGCATCGTTTACATATACATCCCCTAATTTAGATAATTGCTCAGCAAAAGCAACATCTCCTGCTTTTTCTTCTGAATAAAAACGTAAATTTTCTAGTAATAAAATCTCCCCATTTTTTAAATCAGCAACCGCAGCTGATACTTTATCACCAACACAATCATCAACAAACTTAACTTGTACTCCTATTACTTCGGTTACTTTGTCTACAATATGACGTAATGAAAATTTATCTTCCTTTCCTTTTGGTCTTCCTAAATGTGACATTAACACACAGCTTCCTCCATCTTCTAAAATCTTTATAATCGTTTTCTTAGCTGCTTGTATTCTGGTATCATCAGTTACCTCAAAACTATCATTTAAAGGAACATTAAAATCTACTCGTATTAATGCTTTTTTATTTTCGAAATTAAAATCGTTAAGTGTTTTCATTACTTAAATTTAGTTGATTGTTATTTTTAAAAATTGTCTTTTCTTTCTTCTTTCACCGTATAAAATTAACTCATTATCTGAAACTTGTTCTATATATCGGCAATTAAAAGGAGCTACTTCTTCTTTATTTGCTAATAAGGTTTTGTAAATAAAGTTTCCATCGGCATCAAATTTAACAATATATAAATTGGTATTATTCCTTGTTGCCTTCCATAAAAAGCTTTCTCTAAATTTTATTCTACCTCCTGATAACTCTCCCATTTTCTTATGAGCGTTTAAAATAAGATACTCATTATTATTATATTGTGCTGTACCGAAAGACATTAATGGATTTGAAAAATATCCTGATGTTTGTGCTTTATTGATATTTCTAGCCCATAATAAATCCCCTTCATCACTTAATTTCAATGTAATTATATCGTCAAAATTGTATGATATTCTTGTATATCCACCAAACCGATTGTAAACATATGTTGTTGTTATAAAAAATTCTTCTGCAGTAATAATCATTCCTCCTCCATCTGGATAAGAAACGCTTTTAAACCTAATATTACTCAACTCTTTATCTTTCGATTTCCCATATTTATCCATTAAAAATTGCTCGGTAAATGGAGAAAATTTAGAGTTTTCTATATTCAGGTTTTCTGGATCAATAATAAAAGAACATACTCCTTTAAACCTAAACTCATTTCTATCTGAATAAAAACCTATACAACTTAGTTTATTTTCTGGTGTAAAATCTAATTCCAATGTTGCTACAAAATGATCTTCTACAGACAATTTTGTTGAAATTACATTGTTTTCTGTGATTTTAAATAACTCATAATGATAATTCCCTCCTTTTTTCTTTTTCTTCTTTTTAGGATATACTTTCCCTAAAACAGATACTTCTCCTTCATCCGACACTTTTACATCTTGAAGTTTAAATTGCTTGTCTTTGTATGGTAACTCAAACTCCTTCTCCCAAAGTTGATTAAAATCTTCATCAAAAACTAAGATACTATGATGTTCATTTTTTTTATCAGAAGAATCTATATTAAACACATTATATTTACCTGATTTTGAAAAAGATAAATTACCTTCAAAATCCCTATCTATTTTAGATCCTGAAAAAATAGATGCAAAAAATGATGGATACCTATCTGTAGTAACTTCGAAAATTTTTCTTTTGGTAAAATTAAGTTCTTCTTTTACTGAGGTATATAAAAAAGCTTCTATCTTTTTTTCTTTCTTATTTCTATAATACTCAATAAAGCCTAGAATATCTCCATTTAAAAAACTTGCAGATACTCCTCGTCTTTTTTCTATTTTATGTTCAAATGATTTTATCTTTTTAAAATCATTATCAAAAACATCTATATAAAAGTACTTTTCATTTTCTGAAGTTTTAAGTACATATAACTTATTAGACTCGTCTTTGAAAATAGTTCTTAAAATATTTGATTGTTTTTCTTTTTGAACGTCACTTTTAAATAAAGTAACATCTATTGGACTTTCTTGTGCCTTTATTTTTAATGAAATAAGAATAAAAAATACTAAAAAAAGTGTTTTTTTCATTGCAATTATGTTTTGATAAATTTAGTTGTCGAAAATACTATATTTTAGCAATACATTTAACCTTATTTTAATCAATATGGAAAACACTTCTGTTCTAATAAAATCAGAAAAATTAAATCTACAAGAATGTTACAATTTTGTTACTGATCCTTCTTGTGGTGGTATCGCTGTTTTTGTTGGAACTGTACGAAATGCTACTCAAAACAAAAGTGTTACTCAGCTAGATTTTTCAACATATAAACCCATGGCTATTAAGGAAATGCGAAAAATTGCCGATATAGCTTTGGATAAATTCCCTATTAAGAAAATTGCTATCCATCATGCCGAAGGTTTATTACAAATAGAAGATATCCCTGTTATTATTACAGTTTCTTCTCCTCATAGAAAAGCTGCTTTCGATGCTTGTCAATTTGCTATCGACACTTTAAAAGAAACTGTACCTATTTGGAAAAAAGAATACTTTGAAGATGGTGAAGTTTGGGTAAATGCTCATCCATAACTCTTTTTTATGATACAGTACAAAACAACATCAAGCGTTGAAGAACTAAAGCAAATTATAGCTTTACAATTTAGTAATTTACCTCAAAACTTAACTGATATTGAGAAGAAGGAGCAAGGTTTTGTAACTGTACAACATTCTATTGAGCTTTTAACACAAATGCATGATATCCATCCTCATATTATTGCTAAACATGGGGAACAAGTTATTGGATATGCTTTATCCATGTCTAAAATATTTAGGAAAGAAATTCCTGTTTTAGTTCCTATGTTTAATGAAATTGATAAATCTTCTAAAAAAGAGGATAACTATATTTTGATGGGACAAGTTTGTATTGATAAAAATTACAGAGGCAAGGGTATTTTCAGAAACTTATACGAAGAAATGAAAAATGCATTTTCTAATACCTATGATGCTATTATTACTGAAATTGATGCTAAGAATATTCGGTCTTTAAACGCGCACAAGGCTATTGGATTTAAAGAGTTAACTATTTATAAATCTAATAACCAAAATTGGATTATTGTTTATATGGATATTTAATACGGTAAATCTGCTGGTTCCATAAAACTAACTTCTGGATTGTACATTTCTTTTAAAACCTCTTTTATCTCTACCATAAACTCACTCAATTTCTCTTCTGTTACTAAATTATCTGGCTTTCTATAATTTGATGAGAAATTCATTTTTAAAAACCCACTTTTTAAATTCTTGAAAGAAATTATTCCCGCTTCTATTTCTTTAGAAAAATCAAACTTAGTATTTTGAGTATATAAAAAAGCATATAACATTACTTGTATTGCTTTATGATATTTTAACTCACGAATACTATCAAAATCGATAACTTTCAAATTGGTTGAACTAACCATACCTGTTTTATAATCAATAATTCGGGTTACTCCGTTTAGTTCATCAATTCTATCAACCTGTCCATGTATTTTTATCGGAAACTCTATTCCTTCAACAGCTATTTCAGCAGCCAAGTTTTGCTCTGTTGCTATAATTTTTAATTGGTTATTTTTATCTTTTAATAATTGCTCCTCTTTTGTTAAAAAATTTTTCACAAAACGATTTGCAACTTCAAAAACCAACCTGTTTTTACCCGTTTTTATATCTCCGTTTCTAAAATGCTTTGAAAAGAAAAAGACAACAAGTTCTTCTCTTTTCTTATGCATTTGCTGTACATCCTCTAATTGTAAAAACTTATTTAAATACGGCTTATATAATTCTTCCAGAGTATCATGAACTACTGTTCCCATTGTATTCGCTGCCACAGTTTCTTCTACATTTTCAAACTCATTTATTTTTAAAACTTTTTGTTTATAAAAAGCTATCGGATTGTATAAATAGTTTGTTAATGCAGACGGTGATATCCCTTTTCTTGCCAGTTCTTGCAATCGTTCTAAAGCTTTTTCATCTTTTTGTATTTCTTTGAGTTTTACTGGTGATGTTACTACTTTTGGACTTATTGTTTCCTCAGTAATATCATCTCTCATCATTTCTAACTGTGTTACAAAACGGCTTTTTTCTCCACTTCCAAATACATCATGTTCAGTATTATACAGTATATAAATGTTCTTTGCTCTTTGTAATAATCTAAAAAAGTGATAAGAAAAAAGAGCATCTTTTTCCTTATATGTTGGAAGTCCAAATGCTATTTTTACATCAAAAGGAATGAATGTATTTTGCTGACTACTTGCTGGCAACACTCCCTCATTTACTGAAGTTATAATTACGTTTTCAAAATCTAACATACGTGTTTCTAGCACTCCCATAAGTTGCAAACCTTGTAAAGGTTCTCCCTGAAAAGACAAACTTTCTGATTGAATTAACTGTTTAAAAAACTGATGTAATGTTTTTAAATCTTGTACATAATTAAACTCGTTATGTAAGTTTTGTAATTGTGTAAATGCTGTATAAAACCTAAACAAGTATTCTTTCTCTAAATCGTTTGCTGTATCTTTTAAAACATTGATGAGCTCTAATATTCTTGATAAAAAATCGCTTATTGATGTAAATGGTTTAAAAACATTATTGATTACCTCCTTTATTTTATCTTCTAAAGGAAGAAGAAACTCATTAATTTTCTCTTTATCTACAAACGTATTGTTCTCTTTTACGATAGCTTCAGAAATTACATCTGCAATATTTTTTTGTTCTTCTATTTGTAAAAGTCTATATATGGTTGCGTCTTTTACCAATCGAACAACATCTTTATGATAAAATAACCCTTCTTCTTGTTTTTGTAATTTTTCTTGATTGATAAACAATTGAAAAACAGCAAAAATTAAACTTGTTGTAGGAATATCTTTTAGTGGATATCCCATTGTTATATTTATTGCATCTACATTTTTTGGCAAGGAATTTAGAGTAATTGGTAATAAAGTCTCATCAGCCAGTACTAATGCTGTATTATTATAACTCGGTAATTTTGATAAAATCTCACCTGTATATTTTATTTGAGTAATATTTTTTGACGCTCCAATTACTTGGATGTTTTTTGGTTCAGAAAAATAATCTTTAATCGTTTGAATTGGATTATTTTGATAATGTTTCCAAGTAGTTTTATATTTTCTTAGAAAGCTTCCTGCTTGATGAGTTCCTTCATAAAACGTTTTTTCAATATCCCAGTAAACTTCTGTAGTTTCACTAGTTAAAAACTCTTGAAATATATATTCTTCAGCACTATTCAATGCATTAAACCCTATAAAAACATACTTCTTATCTTTATTTCTTTGCACATAATCCACTACTTTTTTAGTTGCTTCCCTGTACAGTACTCCTTGATAACCTATTTTATTGTCTGTTAAAAACTGATATAAAGATTCGTATAGTTTTTCCAACTCTTCCATAAAAGAAAAGTGATCTTTGATTAGTTCAGTTTCTTTAAACTCTCCTTTTACCGACCACTTTTTTAAACGGTGTATATCTCTCAAATACACAAAAATATCACGAGGATTAATTAAATGTTGATCTATCTCATTAAAATCTTGTAATACTGTAAATGCCCAAGAAGAGAATTTGTCAAATGGATCTGGATCCTCTACTATTTCTTTATAAATTGTATAAAAATGAAATAATAACTGAACACTATCTGCTTTTTTTATTTCAGAAATTTCTTCAACAAAATCGCCAATGTTAACTATATGAGGTAAAAAACCTGCTAAAATTTTATTCTTAAAATCTTGTTTAACAAATACACCTGCCCTTTGAGATGGTAATATAAACACAACATTTTCAAACGTTTTTGTTGTTTGCGAAATAGCATCCAAAGTCTCTGAAATAAAGGAATTCATCGGGTTTTTATTATTTAAAAATTGAAAAAGGTTTTTATTATTATTTCAAAGCCGAAAGTACAATATTTATATTTTTCACATCCATTAATAGCTTTTTATAAATTAAAAATTTATATTTGGTTTGCTTAATTAAAAATTATTTTTATGAAAAATTTAAAATCTTTAAGGGAATCCTTAACAAAAATTGCAAATTCTAAAGAACTTAGTAATCAAGAATTAAAAGAAATTAAAGGTGGTGGTAATATTGGTGATTGGTTTGCCACATTAGAAGAATGTAAAGCTGAATGTTGGGGAGCCGATTGGTGGTATCATCCAACAGGTGGTATACATGGTGAATCAGCAATCTGCACCTATGTTGGAAATGGTTATGAATGTGACCATGACAGTTAATTAAAAGATATACTTATTAAATTATCGGTAAAGCCTCATTTTTATTTTAAATGAGGTTTTATTATTTTAAAAATGCTTTAAAAAGAAACTTATGCTAAAATCCTTAATTAATGACATTACAGACAATAAAAACATAGCTTCAAATATTGCTTCTGTAATTAATATTCATTATCAAAATGTAAAAATCAATGCTATAATAATTGTAGGTAGTAACCATCAAATTAAAAATCTAAAGAATATAAACAATAAAAATTCTGATGTTGACATTATCATATTGTCAGAAAAAACAAGTAATCTTAAACAATTCAATTATGACTATGAAGGTATCAATCTAGATATTATTCTAACCAATCCAAATAATATTCTTTCATTAATTTTAGAAGCATTTAATGGTTCTAAACAAGCAGGGAAAATATTTTCATCCTCTATATTATATTCTATCGTTTATGATGAAAATGGAATTGGAAAAGACTTTATGTATACAGTACAAAAAGTTTACTCCTTGTTAAAAGAGTCTTACTTACCTAATTACTATACAAATAGTCTTTTTCTACATAATATAAATTCCAATTTAAATGATATATATAAACAAGATTTAGTAGCCAACTTTTTCTCTTTGCATCGTACATCAACTCAGATATTTGATTACATCTCTACACTTATATACCCCTTTAAAACATCTGGATCCTATAGAGGTAAAGTCTTTAATCAAAATTTTCCTAATGAATTCAACAACGAATTGACGCCTTATAAAAACTCAAACAATTACTTTGATTTTATTGAGTCTTCTGTTTCTAAATTTGCTCCTGTTTCTAAAACTAAATTTCAAGCTTTTCTTTATTCAGATGAATTAAAAAAAGAATTAACATTTAATAAAAGTGTTAGCTCATTTTTCTTTGGATATGATAATTTACTATTTGAAAAAGAAATCATCTTTCTAACAAAAGAAGATATCTCTAAACTACAAACAAAGTTAACTCCTATAAAACTAACTAATATTATTCCTTTGTTAGTTGAAAGTGAATTAAATTCTTTTTATCAATTCCTTAATTATTTATCTACAAAATATATTTTTTCTTCATTGAACGATAGAAAAGAGGTAATGGAAAAAATCTTATATCAGTTTACAGAATCAGTTGACAAAACAACTATTGAAAACTCTTTAAAAACAATAACTTTAATTAAAGTTATTGTTGATATTATAAAAGAGTCGAAAACTATACCTATAAAGGAATTTAGATCTTGGTTAGAAAGCTTTAATTTAAAACTAAAGCAAGAAGATATGCAGAGCCTTGAAAATCATCAACTTCTACCAGAAATTTTTTCAATAATAAATAACAGTTCTTCTATAAAAGAAAAAGAAATAAAAACTAACTTTATCTTTTTTAGTATTCTTAAATCACTAAGAATAAAAGTAGAAGACATTGACTTCTCTTAAAAACACAAAAAGATGAACTCAAAAACATTAAAAATTGCTCTTATACAAGCTGATCTTGTATGGGAAAATCCAACTAAAAACAGAAATCGCTTTCAAGAGAAAATTATGGCTATTTCTGATACTATCGATTTAATCATTCTTCCTGAAATGTTTACTACTGGTTTTTCTATGACCCCAGAAAATATTGCCGAAACTATGGAAGGAAATACGGTGAATTGGATGCTTAAATTAGCCAAAGAGAAAAACTGTGCTATTACTGGAAGTATTATTATTACTGAAAACAGCAATTATTATAATAGATTACTTTTTGTTCATCCTTCGGGAAAAATAGATTCTTACGATAAAAAACATACGTTTACATTAGCTGGTGAACATGAAGTATATACTGCTGGAAAAACTAAAAAGATTATTGATTATAAAGGATGGAAAATATGTCCTTTAATTTGTTATGATTTACGCTTTCCTGTATGGGCTAGGAATACTGAAAACTATGATTTATTATTATATGTAGCCAGCTGGCCTAAACCTCGTATTGAAGCTTGGGACACTTTATTAAAAGCTCGTGCTATTGAAAATATGAGTTATACTATTGGTGTAAATAGAGTAGGGGTTGATGCTAACAACTATGAATATAATGGTAACTCTGTTGCTTATGATATGCTAGGAAACTGTGTAGATAAAAAGAATGATAACGAAGAAGTTTCTATAATAATTGAACTAGATAAAGAATCTCAACTTAAAGTTAGAAATAGATTTCGCTTTTTAGAAGATCAAGACAATTTTATATTTCAATAAAAAAGCAACCTTTAAAAGGTTGCTTTTTTGTTTTAAGCTGGTATCATCCACTTAAAATTAAATTTGGTGTCTGGAACTACAATACGTTCTGTAATTCGATACATTCTATCTGGTAATTTCATTAAGAAATCTCTTGCTTTTTCTGCCTCTGGAGTTAAACCAGTGATTTTATCAATCTCCCAAGCTTTGTTTAACTTCCTTAAAATATCAACATAGTCAAAACCTGTATATACACCTATTCTTTGAGCTACTGTAGAGAAATCATCAAATAAACTTCCTTTTTCTCCAAAAGACTCTCTTAAGTGCATTGCAGGCATTACTATTTTATGCTTCATCATGTGTTGAAAAGCTAACATCATTTCACTTGGATCTATTTTAAATATTTCCTTCACAAAATCTGTATAAGCAATGTGATGACGCATTTCATCTCCAGCTATAATTTTAGACATTTTCGCTAAAGCCTTATGTCCTTTTTTCTTAGCTATCTTAGCTACATTATTATGTGAAATATACGTTGCTAATTCTTGGAAACTTGTATATACAAAGTTTTTGTAAGGATCAGTAGCTGTTCCAATATCAAATCCATCAGCAATTAAATGCTGAGTAGAAATTTCTACTTCACGCATATTTACTCTTCCTGAAAGATATAAATACTTGTTTAATACATCTCCATGACGATTTTCTTCTGCTGTCCAAGCGCGAACCCATTTTGCCCAACCATTATCTGGTTGCTGTGTTACTCCATCCAAATCTAATAACCAAGATTCGTATGTTGGTAAAGCTTCTTCTGTGATTGTGTCTCCAACCAAAACTACCCAAAAATCATCATCAAGCTCTTTAGAAAGTTCTTGAATTTCTTTTACTTCTTCTATAAAAGAATCTTTTTGAGAATTTGGTAAAAAATCTGTTGGTTGCCAGATTTTTTCAATTGGGATTAAGAATTTGTCTACAAAACTGTCAATATTTTTTTCCAGCGTTTGCATTACTTCCTTTCTAATGTTTTGTAATGACATAATTATATTTAATTTTAATTTTTATAAGGGGGTTATTCAATTGACTCTTTGATGGTCGACTCTACATTTGCTATCAACTCATCAAACGGTAAACTATCAATTTTTATTGGTTGGTGTGTTTTAATTTTGATGGGACTTCCTAAACCTAATGGAAATTTACCATACTTAAACACTTTCCATGAATTGTTAATTGTTAGTGGCACAATATACGCTTCAGGATTATACTTTGTAATCATTTTAAGACCATTAACTGAAAATGATTTAGGTTTTCCTGTTCTACTTCTTGTTCCTTCTGGAAATATAGCCGCAGACCATTTATTTTTATTAATTCTTTTAGAAAACCCTGCTAACTCTGTTAAAGCTTGTCTAGAATCTTTTCTATCAATTAAAGCCGCTCCTCCATGCTTTAGATTAAAAGAGATACTTGGAATTCCTTTTCCTAGTTCTTTTTTGGATACAAATTTTGGGTAGTGTTTCCTAAAATACCAAATAATTGGCGGAATATCAAATGTACTTTGATGATTTGCAACAAAAATTAGTGTTGTGTTTTCTGGCAAATCATGTTTATTTTCAACTTTTACTCTAATTCCTAAGATTAGAAGTGATTTAATTAAAAACCAATTCATTATATCTACCACATTTTGATGTCCATTTTGACCAAACAATTTTAGGCCAATCCATTGTAAAGGATGAAATATTAATAGTAGAGAAAAGAACACCAATGCAAAAATTGATGACAATATATAGCTTAAGAATTTCATTATTTTATTTTTAATAATCTGCAAAAATAAAAAATCCCGCGAAAGCGGGACTATATATCTGTGTTAAAACCAATTATTCCATGGAATTCTTGATAGTACTATTACCAATGCTAATCCATAAAAAATTGCAAAAGTTTTAAATTTTGCTTCACTCTTAACTTGCTTTTTATGCTTTGACCAACCAATTGTTATCAATACAATTGCAATAAGCATCATTATTGGATGCTCTAAGGCTAACAAACGTGCTCCAGAATCTTTCATAACCTCTCCTCCGTTACTTTTTAAGGCTTTATACCAAGGAGACATAAAATACCACCCTAAACCTATTAATAATTGAATGTGAGCCGTTATTAAAGTAAATAAACCTAAACGGAATTCTTTATGAGTAAATTCTTTTTTTTGTACTAAACCAATTATTGCATTTATAACTGTATAAACTAATACGGCTAATACTATATATGCCCAATAAGAATGTATTGTTTTCATCATATCTTCACTTAATTTTATAGAGTGATGTAACTAATAATTACATCAAAATTTGTTAGTTTTTGTTACTTGCAAAGTTACTGTTTTTTATGCATAAAAAAACCACCTCAATTGAGGTGGTTTTAAATTTTATTCTTTGTTAAGAATTAGAACTTATAAGTAACTCCAAAGTTCCAAGTTCTTCCGAATCCGAAATAAACTCTGTTGTTTTTGTTAACTCCATTCCAGTTGTTGTTTGGATCAGAATCAGCAGCGATGTTTGTATCAGAATCAGAGATATAAACTTCATTAAATAAGTTGTTCGCGTTAGCTCTAAACTGTAATGAAGACTCTTCAGTTAAATCAAACTTGTATGATAAACCTAAATCGAATAAATCATAGTTTGGTAATTCGATAGCACCATTACTTTGAGTTGGTACGAAATCAGAATATAAGTTTGAGAAGTAATTCCAATCAGCATCAACTTTGAATCCGTCTAAGAATCTATAAGAAGCTCCTAATCCAATAGTTGTTTGAGCAGCATCTCCTACTTTAAATCCATCAACATCAATTGAGCTACCAATATTAAGACTTCCATTAACAACGTTTAATTGTTCGTCGAATGCAGTTACTTGTGTATTTCCAACATATTCCCAATCTCCAAAAGAACCGTATCCTTTTAATTCTAAACCATTGATTGGTCTATAAGTAAAGTCAACCTCTAATCCTTTGTGAGCCTGTGTAATACCTTTGTATAAGAAAGTAACTACTTGACGAGCTCCGTTGAAAAATCTAAAAGTCGTATTTCTGTTTGCTCTGTTTTCCCATACTGTATAGTATAAGTTTACGTTAGCAGCAAATTTCTCTCCTCTATGACCGTAACCCATTTCTAATCCAGAAACTAATTCGTTAACCATTGCTGGATCTACTTCGTTTCTAAAGTTTAAGAAAATATTATCGTGGAAAGGTTGACGAGAATAGTGTCCCATGTTCATGAAGAAGTTATTCTTTTCATCAAACTTAAAGTTAATTCCTCCTTTAACATTATATCCTACGTTATTAACTTTTTCTGATTTGATATCAGCTGGGTTAGCATAGTTATGATAGTCATATCTTTGGTGACCTTGAGTAGATAAAGCACCTTGCACATAAGCGGACATATTATCATTCTTAAACTCAAACTGAGTAAAACCTCCAATGTATTGGATAGTCTCTTCGTAATCCCAAGCATATCTTTGGTTACGATCGTTATTTGGGCTAAATAAAGCACTCCAAGGGTTAGCTTCAAACGCTTCAGTTAAAGTATATGTTCCTTTTCCTGGGTTTGTAGTTGTCATTCCTTGTAATCCTAAGAAATCAACGATATTTCTAAAGTGAGTTCCTTCATAGTGTCTTCCATCAACTCCAATATTCCAAGTCCAGTTTTCATTTATATCTAAGTTATAGTTAGATACTAAACCATACCACTCGTGGTTGTTAACAGATGCTCTTAAAGCATATCCGTTTGCTGGGAAAGTTTCTTGTCCAATTCCACCTGCTATAGTAGCATTGTGAGCTCTTAATGCGTCAAAATCTACTTGTCCGTTAGCATCGTATCTGTCGCTTGATGATAATCCACCACCAACTCTACCAGTTCCTCCTCCTCGTCCCCAAGAAGCATATAATACAGTAGATAAAGAAGATACATCATTAATTTTATAATCCCAGTTTAAGTTAGCTACTGGTTTGTGGTAGAAGTTTCTTCTTTCAGTCTTATATTGACCATTTTCGTAACCCCAGTTATCGTTAAATCTATGACCTTTATCTAAGAAAGTCTGAATTGATTTAGAGAAGTTGTTATCGTGCCATTGTGGAGCACCAGTAATTAAGAAGTTTAAGTTATGCTTCTCGTTAATTTCATATCCTAATGAGATAAAGTAGTTTTGTCCTTGACCTCTAGTTCCATCGTTATATCCATCACCTTGCCAGTGAGTAAATAAAGCTGTAACTCCCCAAGGAGAATCTTCATTTTTACCTGTAGAGTATCCTACTGTACCTTTGTAGTAAGCGTCGTTACCAACTAATCCTTTTACAAAACCACCTTCTTTTTTATCAGTAGATTTTGTTACAATATTTACAGTACCTCCTACAGAAGAAATTGCTAATTTAGAAGATCCTAAACCTCTCTGAATCTGAACAGCGTTTGCAACATCTGTTACTCCAGACCAGTTAGACCAGTACATCTTACCATCTTCCATACCATTAATTGGTTGTCCGTTTAATAAGAATGCTGTATTAGATTGATCAAAACCACGTAAGTTAATTCTTGAATCTCCAAAACCTCCACCTTGCTTTGTTACATAAACAGAAGGAGTAGATTTCATAATTTCAGGAAATTCTTGGTTACCTGCTTTTTCTTGAATCTCTGCTGCTTTAATAGTTGAAACTGCGATTGGAGTTTGTCTATCTTTTACTAAATCTACAATTCCTGTTCCAACTACAACTATCTCATCTAAAATGTTAGCTGGTTCTAATTCAATAGTTCCTAAATTAGTACTTGCTGAAGAGTAAGCTACTTCTTTACTATTGTACCCTACGAAAGATACAACTACTGCTCCAGAATTTGAATTTGCGTTTATCATAAACTTTCCATCAAAATCTGTCGCTGTTCCATTTGTAGTCCCTTTAACTACAACGCTAGCTCCTGGTAATGGTTCACCCATTTCGTCAACCACTGTACCAGTAAGTTTAGTTTGTCCTAAAATTGTAGCCGTTGCAAAGAATAAAGCTACAAGTAAAACATTTTTAAATTTTCTCATTGTTTAATCTAATTGTTATTAAATGCGGAGGCAAAGGTCTTGCTTTTATACCTTGTTAATATTAACTTAATGTTAAGTTTTTTAACATTGACTTAACAGTGCCTGATAAACAAGAAGTTAAATTTTAATGTTTTTTTTTAGTTTTTTAGCATTTTTTTAGCAAGTTCTTTACCTAATTCAACACCAAACTGATCAAAAGAGTAAATATTCCACACTATTCCTTGTGTAAATATTTTATGTTCATAAGTTGAAATTAACATTCCTAATGTCTTTGGAGTCAATTTTTTAAACAAAAGTGAGTTACTTGGTCTATTTCCTTTAAATACTTTATAAGGTAGTAATTTATTTATATGGTCTAGTTTATTTTCTGTCTTTAACTCTAAATGAACTTCTTCTTTTGTCTTTCCATAAGCTAAAGCATCCATTTGTGCATAATAATTAGCCATTAACTTTTTATGGTGATCTGTTAAACCATATAATGATTCTTCATACCCAATAAAGTCAGTAGGAATTAATTTTGTTCCTTGATGAACTAATTGCATAAATGCATGTTGCATATTCGTTCCTGTACTTCCCCAAACGATTGTTCCTGTTTGGTAATTTATTTCTTCTCCATTTCTATCTACACCCTTACCATTACTTTCCATAATAGCTTGTTGTAAATATGCTGGAAGTTTAGATAAGTATTGACTATATGGAAGTACTGCTTCTGTTTCACTTCCATAAAAATTATTATACCAAACACTTAATAATGCTAAAATTACAGGAATGTTTTTATCGAAATCAGCTGTTTTAAAATGAACATCCATTTCTTCTGCTCCATTCAATAACTCTTTAAAGTTATCATAACCTACTGATAAACTTATTGACAAACCAACTGCTGACCATAAAGAAAATCTTCCGCCAACCCAATCCCACATTGGAAAAACATTTTTCTTGTCTATACCAAAACTATTTACAGCTTCTAAATTCGTAGATACTGCAACAAAATGTTTTGTTATATCAAAAACTGTAGCTGATTTTAAAAACCAATCTCTAATCATATTTGCATTGGTTAATGTTTCTTGAGTTGTAAACGTTTTTGATACTATTACAAATAATGTAGTCTCAGGGTCTAATTTTTTTAATACTTCTGAAACATGATCACCATCTATATTAGAAACAAAATGTGTATTTAGTTTGTTCTTATAATATTGCAATGCTTCCACTACCATATCAGGACCAAGATCTGAACCTCCAATACCAATATTAACTACATCGGTAATAGACTTTCCTGTATATCCTTTCCACTTACCTGAGATAACTTTATTACTAAAGCTTTTTATTTTTCTTAAAGCTGTTTGTACTTTAGGTTTTATATCCTTACCGTCTACAAGGACAGGTTCTTCAGAATTACTTCTTAAAGCTGTATGTAATACTGCTCTATTTTCTGTTTCATTTATTTTTTCTCCTGAAAAACATTTTTCTATTGCAGCTTCTAAGCCTACTTCTTTTGCTAGAGAAACCAATAAACTAATTGTTTCTTCTGTTATATGGTTTTTTGAATAATCTACTTCAAAATCATTATAACAAATAGAAAAATTTTTCTTCCTATTCTTATCCTTTAGAAATAACTCTTTTAAACTATTGTTTTTTGCTTCGTTAAAATGTTCTGTCAACTTTTTCCATGACTCTGTTTGAGTTGGATTTATGTTTGGTAAAGGCATAATTGATTTAGTGTTTTTCTATTACTTCTAATTTCTTAGCTAAAAGTGTATCTTTTTTTTCTTCAGCTATTCTAGGTTTCTTTTCTGGAAAAGGTATAGTATCCAACTGCTTTTTTAATGGTTCTATAAATTTAAAAAAAGTTGGTTTTATTTTAGGGTCTAATGGTTCTGCAGAAGGTAGTTTTTGTCTAAAAGGATCGACTTGTCTTCCATTTTTCCAAAATCGATAACATACATGTGGTCCACTTGTATTTCCTGTCATTCCTACCCAACCTATAATATCTCCTTGTTTTACATAATCACCTACTCTTACATTCCTTCTTTTCATATGTAAGTATTGTGTTGAGTAAGTACTATTATGTTTTACTTTTACGTAGTTACCATTTCCTCCTCTTCTAGCAGATTCTACAACGGTTCCACTAGCAGTAGTCATAATAGGTGTTCCATATTTAGCTGCAAAATCGGTTCCTTTATGAGCTCTAATTCTATTACCATATAACTTAATACGTCTTCTTAAGTTATATCTAGAAGATATTCTATATTGAAATTTTATTGGCGATTTTAAAAAGGCACGTCTTAGCATATTTCCTTTTTCATCATAATATTCAGCAATATTCTTAACAGAATCTGCTACAAATTTATAAGCGTGTAAATCTTCACCTTTATGATTGAAAATAGCTGCTTTTATTTCTCCATACCCAACAAAGGTAGTATCATTAATAAAACGTTCCTCGTAAATTAATTTAAACTTGTCTCCTTTCTGTAATCTATAAAAATCAAGAGTCCAAGCATAAATATCGGCAACAGTATTTGTTAAAGTAGGCCTTAATCCTAAGCTATCCATAGTTACTGATAAACTTGAATATATTTCTCCAGCTATTTCTTTTTCAACCGTTTTTACTTTTTTCTTAAATCTATATGCAGATATAATAGAATCTTTAAAATCTACTATCATTGCATTTACTTTATCTTGTTTATAAATAAAAACTTGTGCTTTTGCTAATGAATCTTTAGATGTTAAAATGGTGTATGCTTTTCCTGATCGTATCCTCCTTACATCAAAAGTATCTTTTATTTTTGTAGCAATTTGATTGATTTTTGGATACATCACATGATGCCTATCTAATATAATACCAAAACTTTCTCCGTTTTTTATGGTATCATTAACAATATCATAATCATCTAAATTATACCCAAATACATAAACAGGTTTAGGTTTCTCAATTTTAACAACTGGTTCTACAGGAGCTTTCTTTTCCTCTTTACACGAGATAAAAAATAAAAATACGAGACTAAGAAAAGGGAAGATGAGTTTTTTCAAAAAAGTTGTTTTAAAATTGAGTTTGTGCGCAAAAGTACAAATAAAAACTTTTGCTTTTAACACTTTAACAATATCTAAACATCTTATAACTCCCTATTAATCAACTATAATTTCAAATGGATTTGCTAAACCTTTATACGCTTCTAATTCAGCACGTAGCGAACCTACAGATAATGAGGCTTTCATTTTTATTGGAATCTTATTATCATCAGCAGTAATCCAAACTGTTACACTTTCTTGAGCTTTAAAAACTCTTCCTGCTTGTACTAAAGGTCTAAATTTTTGAGTCTTCACCTTACCAAATTTTGTTTTTAAAGTTTCAAACCCCAAAAAACGTAATTTAAAAGGATAGGATTTATCGTCCATAAACATATCTACTTTTATCTCTTCCCCTTTTTTCATCTTTTGGGTATCGTGACTTCTTAAAAAGTAAAAAGTAGAGATCATATCTTGAGGACCATTTATAGATATAATGCTATCTTTTTGTTTTAGAAAATCCTGTACATATGCTGTATTATTTTTATGATTAAATGTTATTTGACGATGTTTTTTATAACCACCTTCATCTATTTTCCTTTTAAACAAATATGGTTTTCCTGTATTTTTATCAAAATATGATTGATAATTATCATCTACTTTAAAAAACCATTTAATCATCCCTGTTGTCCATCCTTTTCCTGTAGCATGCAATACCCTTTTACCTTTTAAATTTTCTTCTTTTAAGGACAAGGTAGCATTACCGGCTTTTAAAAAACCGCTATAACTCATTCTAAATTTTAACCATTCTCCATCTTTAAACGCTATTGTTTTTTTTTGACTAAAACTTTGAATAGCAAAAAACAGTACGGAAATTAAAAGTATCTTTTTCTTCATGACTTTCAAACTTATGAAAAATGATAGACAATTACCATTCCAAAATAAAAAAAGAGGTTAAAACTAACCTCTTTTTAAACTTATCATAATGTTAAAACTAAAATGTACCCCAGTTTTTCAGCTCTTCTTCGCTCCATAAATATGGAAAGAAAACTCTTCGCTGATATTTTGGGTGTAAATATTTTCTCCAATTACTTCCACCTGTTGCTTCAAGTGCTGTATCGTCTCCTCCTAAGTATTTCCCAGCAGCATTATAATGTGCCATTACCCATTTTACATTAACTGTATAATCATAATGACGCATTGCTTCTATTAACTCTTTATTCTTTTGAACTTCATCAGGTAATTGCTTAAACTTTTTTGATAGGTTACAATCATTATAATCTTCCATAAAATCAATAAACTCACCCATATATTTCTTTTCAAATAACTTTAACAAGGTAGTTTTTTGTCCTGTTGAATAATTCTTACCTGCTGCTTGCCAATATAAATGGTCGTAAGCATTCTTAAATGAAGAGTCTCTATCAATCGTATCTCTAAAACGGGCATCAATTAAATTGATTAATTCTGTTGATGCAAATTCTATTTTTCTATACTGTGCACTTTGGAAACCACTTGCAGGTGTTAATGTATTTCTAAATTTCAAATATTGCTCTACATCCATTCCTTCTCCCATTACTGAAAAAGAGCTACTTAAAACATCAAAATATCTACTAATTCTCATTAGATGTTTGGTGAATTTTTCTGCAGATATATCATTTGATTTTGCAACTTGATCTATTTCCCAAAGAATCATTTTGAACAACAATTCATTTACTTGATGATACATGATAAACACCATTTCATCTGGTTGTGTTGTTCTAGGAATTTGTAATCCTAAAAGTGCATCGGTTTGTATATAATCCCAATAGGTTATAGGTTTACTCCAAAGTAAGCCTTCTAACATTGCTTCTACTGGCACTCCTAATTCTTCGTATTTATTTTCTATTGACTTTAATATTTCTTCTTTACTCATTGTTTTGTTTATTAAAAATAGGTATAAAATTCACTTTCGATTTTGTTAGTGAACTTTACGAGAAGGGAGATTTTATATTTAAATATCGATCCATTTTTTCAACTAAAAACCAAGAAACATAACATGTAAGTTTTGATTCTTGGTTTTTGTTTTTAGTTAGACTTTTGTCTTTATAGTGTACCTCTTAATTGTTGCTCTCTTTCAATAGATTCAAACAATGCCTTGAAGTTTCCTGCTCCAAAACCACGAGCTCCCATTCGTTGAATTATTTCAAAGAATAAAGTTGGTCTATCTTCTACTGGTTTTGTGAAAATTTGTAATAAATATCCTTCTTCATCAGCATCTACCAATATTGATAGCTTTTGTAATTCGGAAATATCTTCTTTCATAATTTCCATATGCTCTCCTAAACGCTCTGGAATCATATCGTAATATGATTGTGGCGGCGGTGGTAAAAACTCAACCCCATTAGCTTTTAACTGAGATACTGTTTTAATTATATCATCAGTAGCTACAGCGATATGCTGAACTCCTTCACCTTCATAGAAATCTAAATATTCTTCAATTTGAGAACGCTTTGCTGCTTTTGCTGGCTCGTTGATTGGAAACTTAATTCTTCCGTTTCCGTTAGACATCACCTTACTCATTAAAGCTGAATATTCTGTATGAATTTGCTTATCATCAAACGATAAAAAGTTTACAAACCCCATTACATCTTCATACCATTTTACCCATTTATCCATTTGATTCCATCCTACATTCCCAACCATGTGGTCAATGTATTTCAACCCTGCACTTGGTGGATTGTAATCTGTTTTCCACTCTTGGAATCCTGGTAAGAACACTCCATTGTAGTTTTTACGTTCTACAAACATGTGAACTGTTTCTCCATAAGTGTAAATTCCTGCACGAACTACCTCTCCTTGTTCATCAGTTTCAACAGTAGGCTCCATGTATGATTTTGCTCCTCTTGAAGTTGTTTCTTCCCAAGCTTTACGAGCATCCTCTACCCATAGCGCTACAACTTTTACACCATCACCATGTTTTACGATATGATCGTTAATTGGTGATTTACTATTTAATGGTGTTGTTAAAACTAATTTAATTTTGTCTTGTGTTAACACATAGCTTACAGAATCTGTTGATCCTGTTTCTAACCCTTTGTATGCATATGATTGAAAACCAAATGCTGTTTTATAAAAGTGAGCAGATTGTTTTGCATTACCTACATAAAACTCTACATAATCTGTTCCTAAAAGTGGTAAGAAGTCTTGTGCTCCTTCAAATATTTTTTCTAAACCGTAGTTTACTGATTTTATCTCTTTACTCATGATGTTGTTTTGTTAGTTATTGTTATTCCAACCAAGACTTATAATAATCTTCGTCTGCAATCTTCATCGCCTCTTCTGTTACTTGTAATGGTTTAAAAGTATCTACCATTACAGCCAATTCTTCTGTTACTGTTTCTCCTATACTTCTTTCCGTAGCTCCTGGGTGTGGTCCATGAGGAATTCCTGCTGGGTGCAATGAAATATGCCCTGCATCGATATCGTTTCTACTCATAAAATCACCATCTACATAATATAATACCTCATCGGAGTCTATATTACTATGATTGTATGGAGCTGGAATTGCATTCGGATGATAGTCGTATAATCTTGGTACAAAACTGCAAATTACAAATGCGTTTGTTTCAAATGTTTGATGCACTGGTGGCGGTTGGTGAATACGACCAGTAATTGGTTCAAAATCGTGAATTGAAAACGCATATGGAAAATTATATCCATCATAACCTACCACATCAAAAGGATGCGAAGCGTAAACCATTTCTATAATTTCTCCTTGTTTTTTTACTTTAATTAAGAAGTCTCCTAATTCATTATAAGTCTCTAATTCTTCAGGTCTTCTCAAATCACGTTCACAAAATGGTGAATGCTCTAATAATTGACCAAACCAATTTCTATAACGTTTAGGTGTATATACTGGAGAGTAAGACTCTACTATAAAAAGTCTATTATTCTCATCATCAAAATCTAATTTATAGATTATTCCCCTAGGAATTACTAGATAATCTCCATATTTAAAATCGATATTACCTAACATTGTACGTAATTTTCCAGATCCTTTATGAATGAAAATTACCTCATCTGCATCGGTGTTTTTATAAAAATAGTCTTTTGTTGAATGCTTTGGTGCAGATAATATGATATTACAATCTGAGTTTGTTAAAACTACTTTTCTACTCTCTAAATAATCGTTTTCTGGCGGTACTTGAAACCCTCTAAAACGGTATGATTGTATATTATTCGCTTTCGCTATTTTGGGCGCAACAGAATATTGTTTACGAATTTCTTTAACCATCGTAGGTCTGTGCTCATGGTAACTATTGGTTGACATACCGTCGAAACCAATGGTTCCAAAAAGCTGTTCGTAATACAAGCTTCCATCTTCTTTACGAAATTGTGTGTGTCGTTTTGGTGGGATTTTCCCTAATTTATGATAAAATGGCATAACCTTATATTTTTAATGATTTTATACAGTGTCACTCATAAGAAACACTACTCTTTTTTACTAATCGTCAATATTTATAAAGTAATTATTCCGGTTTACGTTTTATCATAAATTTTAAATGCGCTAAAAGACCTTCCCAATGCATTTTCATTAGTTTTTGTTGTGTGTTTACAAATATACCAAATTTAAAAACACATTATATCGTCTTAGAATTCAAAAAAGTATCGAAATTTATTTAAAATTAATCTAAATAAAGTTTGTTGTTAATTTTTTCATAAATATATTTGTGCCGTTTTTCTAATTATATTAAATAAATCTAAATAAAAACAATGAAAACAATTATAACAACCATGCTATTTTTAATAGCTGTGGTAAGTTCGTTTGCTCAAAACAGTGCTATTAGCGGTAGGGTCGTTGATAACAACAATGAGCCAATAGTAGGTGTAAACCTTACTATAAAAAACTCAACAATCGGTACACAAACCGATATAGATGGAAACTTTACTCTTAATGGAGTTAAGCAAGGAGAACAGATATTGGTTGCTTCTTTTATAGGTTTTAAAACCAAAAACATTACTATTTCTGTTCCTTCTAATAATCTTGACATTACTTTGTTTGAAGGAAATGAAATACTACAAGAAGTAATTATAGATACTGATAGAAAAAATAAATTTTCTCGTAAAAAATCTGCTTATGTAGCAAAATTACCTTTAAAAAACATTGAAAACTCTCAAGTTTATAGTACTGTTACGAATCAATTATTAATCTCACAATCTGTTACTAGTTTTGAAGATGCATTAAAAAACACTACTGGTGTTGAGAAATTATGGTCATCTACAGGTAGAAGTGGGGACGGTGCAGGATATTACTCAATCCGTGGTTTTTCTGTTCAACCTAAATTAGTAAATGGTGTTCCTGGAATTACTAACGGTTTTATTAATCCTGATAATGTAGAAAGAATTGAAGTTATAAAAGGACCTTCTGCTACTTTATTTGGAAGTACTGTTACTTCTTATGGTGGATTAATTAATGTAGTTACTAAAAAACCTTATAAAGGTACTGGTGGAAACATTACTGTTGGTGCTGGTTCTTTTGGTTTTAAAAAATTAACTCTTGATGTAAATACTAACGTAGAAGATAACGAAGACATTTCATTAAGATTAAATGCTGGTTATCAAACTGAAGATAGTTTTCAAGATGCTGGTTTTAGAAAATCTTTATTCTTAGCTCCTGCTATTTCTTATAAAGTTAACAACAGATTAACTTTAAACTTTAACTACGAATTATCTTCAACTGATCAGACAAATCAAACTTTTTTATTTTTAAATAGAGCTGCACCATTAACATTTAAAAATTTAGCAGAGTTAAATTATGATAGAAATAAATCATTAACTAGTGATGATGTTTCAATTGAAAATCCAACTCAAAATTATAGAGGTGAAATCGCTTATAAAATTTCTGATAACTGGTCTTCTCAAACAATAGTTGCTGGAGGTAATGCAAAGTCGCAAGGATATTACACGTATCTATACAATCTGCAAGCTAATTTATTTGGATTGTATGCTCAAAAAACTGATGCTGAAACTAACACATTAGCTTTACAACAAAACTTCACTGGAGATATTAAAATAGGGAGTGTTAGAAATAGAATTTTAGTAGGTGTTGATTATTTAGAATCACAAACTATTGATCAAAGTTCTGGTTTTAGAGGTATACATGTAGTTACTCCACAAGGTCAAGTTACTCCAGTTCCAGCTGCTTTTGGTTTTGCAAACTTACCAATAAACAAAGGTAATATTGATGCCGTGTTAGCTAATGTACCTAGATCTAACTCTGATCTTAACCAAAATGTTTTAAGCGGATATATTTCTGACGTTGCAAATATATTACCAGAATTATCTATAATGGCTGGAGTTCGTTATGACAGATTTGAATATAAAGGTGATGCCAATGATGCTAGCGACGATGACAAAGCATACACTAAATCAACTTTCTCACCAAAGTTTGGAGTAGTATACCAACCTATCTTAAACAAATTATCTGTTTTTGCTAATTATCAAAATGGATTTAGTTATGTAAACCCAGAAAGAGTTCCTATCGATTTAACTAATCCAGCTGCAGGGACTAGAATTCAATCATACGATTTAGAACAAGCTAACCAATTAGAGTTTGGTGTGAAATCAAACTTATTCAACAACAAGCTTGAAGCTACTCTTAGTTACTATGACATTACTGTAAAAGATAAGGTTATGGGATTTGGAGCAAACAAGCAGCAAGATGGTACTATCAATAGTAAAGGTTTTGAGTTAGAATTAAATGCAAATCCAATTGAAGGATTAAACTTAAGAGGAGGATTTAGTTATAACGATGCAAAAGTTACTAAATCTGCATCGAGACCTGATTTAATTGGAAGACGTTTAGCTGAAGCTGGTCCTGAAACTTCTTACAACTTTTGGGCTGATTATAAATTCTTAGATGGTGTAGCCGAAAACTTTGGTTTAGGTCTAGGTTTCAATGGAGCTAGTAATTATAACACAATGGTTGGTTACCCGACTGCTGGTGATTTTATACTTCCTTCTTATACTATTTTCAATGCATCTATTTACTATGAGAATGATACCTTTAGAGCAAGTATAAAAGCTAATAACATAACAGATAAAGAATATTATAAAGGGTGGAGTACTGTAACTCCACAAGCACCAAGAGCTTTCTTAGGTACTTTTACTTATAAATTTTAAGTTTGTTTATCTATCTCACAGAGATTATTCAATTTTAATTAATGAAAAACCTGGTTTTAAATCAGGTTTTTTGCTTTTAACAACATTCGATAACAAATCATATATTCTTAAAATTCAAAAAAATAGAGTTTTTAATTTAAAATTAATCTAAATAAAGTTTGCTGTTAATTTTTTGTGAAATATCTTTGCATCTGTTTTTCTAAATTAATTAAATCTAAATAAAAACTATGAAAACAATAATGACAACCGTGCTATTATTTTTAGCTACGGTAGTTTCAGTAGCTCAGAATTCTATTTCTGGTACTGTAGTTGACAATAACAACGAATCTATAGTAGGTGTTAACGTCATAATTCAGGGGACAGACAAAGGGGTACAAACTGACATGGATGGAAAGTTTGAAATTAAAAATGTTCCTTCTGGCAATTTTAAATTAGTAATTTCTTTTATTGGTTTTAAGACTAAAGTAATTGATGCAACTGCTTCAAATAATTTAACGGTAACTTTATATGAAGGAAATGAATTATTACAAGAAGTAGAGGTAACTTCAAGAAACAATAAGTTTTCTCGTAAGAAAACAGCCTATGTTTCTAAATTACCTTTAAAAGACTTAGAAAACTCTCAAGTTTATTCTACTATTACTTCTGAATTATTAGAATCGCAAATTATAACTAATGTTGAAGATGCCTTAGTAAATTCAACAGGTATTAGTAAATTATGGGAAGCAACGGGAAGAGCTCCTGGTGAAGGAACTGGTTATTTTGCTGTACGTGGTTTTGCAACTCAATCACAGTTAGTTGATGGTATGCCTGGTTTTACTTTAAGTGCACTTGACCCTTCCTATATTGAAAGAATTGAGGTTGTAAAAGGACCTTCGGCAACTTTATTTGGTAGTACAGCTACTTCTCTAGGTGGATTAATTAATATTGTTACTAAAAAGCCTTACAAAGGATTAGGTGGTAGCGTATCTTTTACTGCTGGTTCTTTTGGACTTAATAGACTTTCTTTAGACTACAATACTCCTTTATCTACAGATGAAAGAACATACTTCAGATTAAACGCAACAAACTTATCTCAAAATAGTTTTCAGGATGCTGGATTTAGAGATTCATTCTTCGTAGCTCCATCCATTACTCATAAAGTGAACAATCGTTTAAACATATCTTTTGGTTTTGAATTTGCAAAAACTTCGCAAACAAACCCATCTATGTTATTTGTTAACAGATTAGGTCAAGGAAGATTAACTGCTATGCTAGCTCCATTTGGAATTACTCCAACTGTACCGACTAATGTTGCTGAATTAAATGTAAACCCTAAAAAATCTTTTACTTCTAATGATGTTGCTTTAAACAGCTTGAACTTTAACACAAGAACTATTGTAGATTATAAAATTTCTAACGAGTGGAGTTCTCAAACAATTTTTGCAAGTAGCTATGCAAGAACTAAAGGATTTTATCAATACAATATTGATGGTGGTGCTGCTGCAATTTTACAATTAGCCCCTCTATTATCAGATCCAAGATTGGCTCCTGTGAACCCAATTATATCGCCAATCATTACTCCTATGCTTATTGAATCTGGTACTTTATTAGCTTCACCTTCTTTTACAAGAATTTTTGATAAGCGTAACGCTAATGCAACTAATTACAACATTCAACAAAACTTTATTGGTGATTTTAAAATTGGTGATTTAAGAAATCGTTTTGTAGGTGGTTTAGATTTTGTAAGTAGATCTCAACATTCTAGAAATCAGAATGGAAATCCAACACTAACTTCTACTCCAGGTTTTGCACAATTATTAGGGTTCTTTAATAATCCACAAGCATTTGTACCGTTTCCTTTAGACCCAGCTGTGGTTGGTGCGTTACAAGCAACAGGGCAACAAGTTGGAGGAGGATTTAATGCACTTCCATATTTCGATGCATTTTTAGATGCACAAGGAAATGTGAAAACATCAACATTTACACCTAATGCTGTATACTCACCTACAAAAGCAAGTTTAGAAAATATTTTTAGCAATGTTCCTGTTAATGATTTTAAAACTAATTCTAAAACCTATGCAGCTTATATTTCAAACGTATTAAATGTTACTCCAGAATTAACTGTAAATTTAGGTTTACGTGTAGATCACTTTGACCAAGATGGTAATACAGCTACTACTGCTGATGATTATACGAAAACTACTTTTTCTCCAAAGGCTGGGGTAGTATATCAAGTAATCCCTAATGAGCTATCTATTTTTGGTAACTACCAAACTGGTTTTGTAAACAAAGACCCTGTTATTACTCAAACTGGTATACAAAACTTTAAACCTATAAAAGCAAATCAATTTGAAGGAGGAGTAAAAACTAATTTATTCAATAACAAGTTAAACTTAGGTGCTTCTTATTACCATATTATAGCTAATAATGTTACTACAACTGATCCAACTGCTTTCTTAACAACAAATCAAATAGATCTTAAAGAGGTTGTAAGTAAAGGAATCGAATTAGAAGCAAACTCGAGTCCTTTTGCAGGGTTAAACTTAAGAGCTTCTTATGCTTATAACGATAGCAAAGTTACTGATGCTAATAGTGTATTTGCTAACAGAAATGTTGCTGAACTTTTAAACAGAAGACCTGAAGAAGCTGGTCCAAAAACTACTTATAACTTTTGGGCAGATTATAGATTCCAACATGGAAAATTCTTAAAAAACATTGGTTTAGGAGCTGGATTTAATGGAGCCTCAGAGCATTTAACAATTAACAATGCTATTTCTGGAACTTTTACATTACCAAGCTATACCGTATTTAATGCTGGTGCATATTATGATACTGATAAATTTAGAGTTGCGTTAAAAGTAAATAACTTAACAAACGAAACTTATTACAAAGGATGGAGTACTGTTAATGCACAAGCTCCAAGAGCTTTCTTAGGTACTGTAACTTATAAATTTTAAAACTAAACACTTTGTGTAGTATAAATTAATCTATTTAAATAAATGCTTCAAAACTCTTGGTCATTTTATGGCTGAGGGTTTTGTAATTAAAAAATAAATAATGATAAGTATTTTAATAGCCATACTATTTTTAGGCTGCTACCTATTTTACAATACTTCACAAAAAACAACTATTGTTTCAAATAGTTATATAGAAGAAAGGATACGTAGCAACGAGCAATTATCTAAAATTGTAGGTGGAAGTTTTTTCTTAATTACGTTGATAATAGCAGCAGTTCATTTTGGACTATTTTCTGGCATTCTTTTTTGGCTATCAGCCTTAACAATGCTAATGAGTTTATTAATTGTTATAGCCCCACTAAAGCTTGTAAACTATAAAACTTTAATTGCTCTTCTTTTTGTTCTCTTATTAATCGAATTCATTTTTTAATATGCCTGCAAATCCAAAACATCTAACATCTTCTCCTTGGCAACAATTTGCAAAAATATCTTCTGGTATTCTTGGAGGGTATATTGTTACTGCTTTATTTCATATGTGTTTAGCGCTATGGCTACCAAACTCAAGAGAAGTTTTAATAACCTCTATTTATACACATTTTATAATTTGGTGTGCATTACTTATTGTTCCTTTTCTATTCAAAAATGGATGGAAAGCATGGGGATTATATCTTCTTATATCGATAGTTCTTTATGTGATTTATTATTATGGTAATCAACAAAACCCTTTTGTATAATGAGTAAAAGAAACTACAATGTATTTTTTAATACACATACAGTAAGTGGTATTGTTATTAGTGTAGCTTTATACGTTATCTTTTTTGCTGGAGCTTTTGCTTTATTTAAAGATGAAATTGAAATATGGGAAAACGGAAAGCATTCTAAAAATATAGCTAGAGAAAAAATAGACTACGATTTTTTATTAAACAAACTTTCTGAAAACCGTCATCTAACTAGTAGAGATATTCGTTTTTATTTAGGTCATAAAGACGATAATATTTATGTATTAACTACTCCTGCTAAGGATACTGTAAACATTCCTGAAGAAGCAAAATATCAAAGTTACGAATCAATAAATATTCATACTGGTGAAACTGCTACTTATACTGAAAAATATGGATTAGGTGAGTTTTTATATCGCTTGCACTTCTTAACACAAATACCTGTAATAGGTGTTTATTTGGCCGGTTTCATTTCATTATTCTTTTTGTTTGCTATTGTAACAGGAGTTATAGTACATTGGAAAAAAATTGTTTCAAACTTTTATCAATTCAACCCAAAAAATGCTTTAAAGCGAGTTTGGACAGATGCACATACTGCATTAGGTGTAATTGGCCTACCTTTTCAATTTATGTATGCCGTTACTGGAGCTTACTTCTGCTTAAGTATTTTGGTTTTAATTCCTGCTAACTTTTTATACAATGGAGATCAGGATAAATTAATGGAAGATTTACGTCCTGATCGAAAAGTATATGAATGGGTTCAAAAAACCAATAAGCAGCTTCCTAGTGTTAATGATTTCGTTGAAAAGAATACTAATCGCTGGGATAATTTTAATCCTGAATATGTGCTTATAAAAAATTATGGAGGCACAAATATGAAATATGTTCTTTTAGGAGCCTTAGATCCTAAAGAACGTCTTCTAAGTTCTGGGAATGTTATTTATGATTTTGAAACTGGAAAAACTACTGTTAATCGAAATCCTAATGAAGCTAAATATACTGACGACATTCAATTGTCAATGGGACGTTTGCATTTTGGTAATTTTGGTGGTGTTACTGTTAAAATCATCTATTTCATATTAGCTTTAATTACTTGTTTTGTAATTATAACTGGAGTATTAATCTGGATAGAAGCTCGTAATAAAAAGAGCATGACTTTACGTCAACGATTATATACAGCAAAAGTTGGGCATATCTATATGGCTATTTGCCTTTCTTTATTCCCTGTAATTGCTTTATTCTTTTTAATAGTCAAAATACTTCCTGAAGAATATTTAACTCAAAAAATGTCAATCTTAAACAACTGGTTTTTTATTGTTTGGCTTATATCTATTCTATTCTTCAGATTTAAACGCAATAACTATTTCACTAATAAAGTAACATTACTAACTGGTGCTATTTTAGGGTTCTTAGTTCCTATTGCCAGTGGAATTAAATCAAATAATTGGATTTGGAACACTTATAAAAACAACCAATTTGACATCTTAACTATTGATTTATTATGGATAATTCTATCTGCTACAGCACTATTTATATACTTTAAAATAAAGCCATCTGTACAAGAGCAAAGTGCTTTTAACAAACATAAAATTGACTACAAAAACATTAAGACTTTAAAATTAGAAGAGAAAAATAAATTACAACAAACAAAACCAAAAATTATGGAAAACACGACTATACAACAAGGTTCTTTATCTCTAAGAACAAAAATTATTATTCTATGGATCTTTTTAGCTATTGGCTGGATTGTTCATCATATGTATGGGTTATTTAACATTTACTACAATGAAACTTTAGTAATGAAAGATGCTACTGGTGAAGCTCCTCTGATTCATCATATATACCGAATTTTATTTGAAGGTATGTGTTTATTATTTGCTTTATTGTCTATAGAAATTTCTAAAAAATGGTTCAAAATAACCTCTATTGTTTGGGCTAGCATTGCTGCTATCTATAACATTTATCACTTTTTTGAAGCTATTATGCATGAATCAAGTAATGTTTCAGAAATCTTTATGCTTACGCTAGTTGCAATAGCAAGTACTCTTTTAGTTATTAATATTAACAAATGGATTAAAAGTTAGATAAAGGCTTATTAATTATAATTATTTATAGGCCTATTATCTATTTCCTTTTGTCCCCCGTTTATGGAAATTCTAATAGCCAACAACCAAACATCGCAGTTAAAAAAAATACTGCAACTTCAATCTAAAAGTATAGACTGTGGTATTAAAACTTCAGTCTATACTATTAATCCTGTATATGGCGAAGGTTTTATTATAAGCTACTTTTTTGACGGCTTATTAATCAATATTATCAGCGCTAAATTTAAAGAAGACTTTTTATTTATATCTAAACACAATTTAAGTGCTTTAGAACTCTCTGTTTTAATGGAAGGTGAAAAAATTATTCGCTCTTCAAACTTTAAAAGCGATTTGATTCTTGAAAAAAATGAAAGCTACCTTTTATACGACGATTGTGAAAATAAAAAGATTATTTTTTATAAAGACAAACCTCTCAAAGAAGTAAAAATTAGGATGTATGATGACTTCATTAAAAAGCACAAAATGCAAGTTCTTTTATCAAACGATAAAACACTTAGTTTAAAAAAATCTAACAGAAATTTTACACATCAGCTAACTTCAAAAATGGAAGAAGTTGTTTCTGAAATACTTTCAAATTCTCAAAAAGGATTACTAAAAAGGATTTTTTTAGAATCTAAAACATTAGAATTATTACATCTTCAGTTAAATTTTCAAGCGAAGAAAACCTATAATTCAGATAATATTTTAAAGAAAATATATAGAGTAGAAACCATACTTCAAACCAATCTACACAAACAAATATCTATTGAGCAACTAGCTCGTATGGTGTTATTAAATCAAAATGTTTTAAAAAATGAATTTAAGAAATTGTTTGGAGAAACTATTTTTAACTACACTAAAAAGTTAAGAATGAGTAAGGCTAAAAACTTTCTAATCCATACTCAAAAACCTATTTATGAAATAGCAGACATGGTAGGATATAAAAATCCTACCCATTTTACTGCTGCTTTTAAAAAGTTTGAGAAAATAACTCCCAAAGAATTTCGTAAAAACCATGTTTATATTCCTTAAACTAGGATTTACATTCATGCTTTAATTTTCTTAACTGAGCGTTAATCATAAGTTCCATTCTACGTAAGCTTTCACTCTCTAAACTCATACAAGCATCTACCCACATATTTGTAATATCTCCTAGCTCACTTTTTTGTAGAGGAAAAACTCTTTTAATGCATTTATAGTGGTTGTATTTAAAACTAAAACTCGATTTATTTAAATAATTAACTACAGCTTCTATTCCTGATTCATTTTTAAAAATATTGTCTACAAGCCCCATTTCTTCAACTTCTTTTGCTTTGTATACATTTCCTGTATTTAAAACTTCTAGAGCCGTTTCTATATTTAATTTTCTACATAAAAAACTATAGGCTCCCATCCCTGGAAAAAGGTGAAATTTATTTTCTGGCAAGCAAAACTTTGCTGACTCATGAGATAATATAATGTCATGCGCCATTGCACATTCAAATCCTCCTCCATAAGCATTTCCTTCAACCAAAGCAATACTTAAAACAGGTAAATCAAACGTATTATAAATGTTATAAATAGCATCTATACACAAATTAGCATACTCCTCTAAAGCTGTTTTATTATGAGATTTTATATTTTTTAAAAAGTAAGGTAAATCGCCTCCCATATTATATACCTCATCATGAGTTGATGCTGACACAATGTATTTTAATGGATATCCATTGTCTGAAAACATCATTTTTAAGTCTTTCTTCAACTCATTAAACTCTCTCAATATACCGATTGAAAAATTAGGAACTCCTTCTGACTTGATACTCCAAAGCACAAGTTCATGCTCTGGATAATAGTTTACTTTAAAATTTTCATATTGTTTTATCATTGTCCTATTTCTTTTTTAGATGTATTCTAAGACACATCTGTTTTACATCTATTTAACCAAGCCTCATCTCTATAAGCTTTGGCTTTTTTCCCACCATCAATATGATTCCAACCTGGTGGCATAAAAATGTATTTTACTTTATCTGAAAAAGTTGGTGCTTTTTTAACGTCATTCCATAACTCTTTCCACATTAAAAATTGCACATCTGAAAAGCTCTCACTATTCAAAGTATCGTGCATAATTCCATAAGAAATTTTCTCATTATCTAACTCTTTCTGAAATGTATTGAAAATACGATCCCAAATACTGAAAGTTTCTCCATAATTTCTATCTAGATAGATATGGTTTTTAGCATGGTGAACCCTATGAACTGAAGGTGTTATTAATATCTTATCTAACCATTTTTGTTTCCCTATTACTTTTTCATTTACATGCGTTAAAGTTGCATACAAACGTGCAATAGGCTCAATGATGAATATCATTAATGGGTGAAATCCTAAAATAGGTAACCATATAAAGTTAAATGGTGTAAAAAACACATCGAATATGGAACCTCTAGCAACCACAGTTAAATTCATATCTTCCGCTGTATGATGCACTCCGTGAATACACCATAAAACACGAACTTTGTGTCCTAAAAAATGAATAAAAAACACTGTGAAATCATATAACAAATAAGCTATAATCCATACATACCATTGAAAACCTAGATCAAACAACCTATGTTCGTATAACAAAAACATTGTACCAACAATGAATACTTTAGACAATAAAAAGTAAGGAATACTTTGTACTATATATGATAATATACTAACCACTCCTTCTTTTTTTCTTTCAACATAATTAGTTAAAATAAGGATTCCCCATTCTACCAACATAAGTGCAAGTACTATTACACTCATATGCTCTAACTGCCCTACTATTTTTTCTATAGATGATAAATCCATTTCTATAAATTATTATTTAAAAAAGTACATATTTGCATTACTGCCGCTTTAGAAGCTTCTGTTTCTCTCAAAGGATTCAACACAATAAAATCATGGATAGTCCCTCCATATCTTGTTGAAATTACTGGTACTTCAGCCATTCTTAATTTTTTTGCATATGCTTCTCCTTCATCCCTTAACACATCATACTCTGCTGTGATTAAAAGTGTTTTAGGTAAATTTTTAAGCTCTTCTAAACTTGCTCTTAAAGGTGCTACTGTTGGAAGTAAATGTGTTTCCTTTTTAGGTGCATACACTTTCCAAAACCATTTCATTGTATCTCTTGTTAAATAGTGTCCTTTAGAAAATTGTTCGTAAGACCTTGTGTTCAGATTCGTATCCGTTACTGGGTATAATAATATTTGACCTTTAAGCTTAGGAACACCTTTTTCTTTTGCCATCATAGCAACAGCTGTTGCCATATTTCCTCCAGCACTATCTCCTCCTACTATAATTTTAGTAGGGTCTAAACCATATTTTTTTCCATATTTTGAAACAAATAATGTTGCTAAATAACCTTCTTCGTTGGCTACTGGATATTGTACTTCTGGTGCTCTTGAATAATCAACAAAAACAACTCCTACATTTGCTTTTAAAGCAATATCTCTCATTAATCTTTTGTGAGTTTCAAAACTATTGAATACCCATCCTCCTCCATGGAAATAAATTAAAGTAGGCAATAACTTCCTTCTTTTTTTAGGCTTTACAATAATCACTTTAACCGCTTTATTTCCTTCTTTAAAAATCGCCTTAGTAAAAGTTACTTTTGTATAAGTTAATGTTGAATCTTGCTGCATATACTCCATAGCATTTCTACCAACATCCAATGGTAATTCTTGTAATGGTGGTCCATCATAGGAATGTACTGCTTCCAGAAATTTCTGAACTTTAGAATCTAAACCATAACTTCCAGCTAGTTTTGTTTGAGCTATGGATGTAAATTGTAATAAAACAATTATAATAACTAATAACTTTCTCATACTATGCTGCTTGTTGTAGTACTTTTCTTTTTTTACTTCTTTTAGAAATTACATAATTGTTAAATAGATACAATAGTGTAAATGTTCCTACATTAATCCCTAGCATTATTAATAAAACAACTGGCTCATTGTATGCAGAGAAATCTAGAAATACTAACAACCAATAAATTAAAATCCATTGTATCATATAAAAAGTAGTTACATTTTTACTACAGTAAAAGAATAATCTGCTTATGTAATTATTTTCAGGCAATGCTTTTTCTATTAAATAATACACCCAAAAAAGCACTAAAATAATTCCCATTAATCCCATACTTCCTCCAGGGCCTAAATGATAATAATCTCCAAAATGGTACTCGTAATTATAATCGCATAGCAGTTTTCCAATCACTAGAAAAATTAAACCTAAATAGAGCATAGGTCTAAATAAAGATTTATCTGCATTTTCAGGATTTTCTTGATAACGTAATCCTAAGTATAATCCCATTAAAATAAAGGAAAGCCAAGGAAATAATGGAAAGTACACATCGAAGTTATTACCCCAAACTAAATTCAAAATATAATCTACACCAGGAACACCTAATTGTATACCACTCACAATTTTTGAAAGCCACATTATAACTAATGCTATAAAAATTAGCACTCCCTTATTTTTTATTAAAAACTTAAAAGATAGCCCTATTAAGAACAATGATATTCCTACTAACTGAAACATATCACCTTTTAAGAAATAGTTTAATAAACTACTAAGGTTACTTAATTCGAGTCCACTAGCTTTTACAAAACTCTCTGGAAATCCTCCAAAAAATAAAACTGGTATGATAAATCTTAAAAAATTTAAAATATATCCTAAAGCAATAATCATTAATGCTTTTTTTAAGATTCCATTTTTGTTTGCATTTCTTGAGAATGCAAATGAGATTCCCATTACAATAAGAAATACAGGAGATCCTCTTTCTAATAACTGCCCTATATTTCCTGTAACTGTATTTTCCCAAGTTTCCATGCTTGAAAAAATCATTAAAACGTGTACAGGAATCATCATAAGAACACTAAAGCCTCTTACAAAGTCTACTGCTCTTACTCTATTTTTTGTTTTCATTTTTTATCTTTTACTATTTTTTATTCCAACTTAATTTCTTCGATAATGGTTTTCTTTTTCTTCTAGGCTCTGGAATATTTTCTTTTTTATATCCCATAAAAAAGATTCCTAAAAACTGCTCGTCCTTTTCTAGGTTTACGTATTCTTTTCCATACTCTAAAGTTGCTGGAGAAGAATCCCAATAACTACCCAAACCTAAAGAAGTACAACTCAGCCACATGTTTTGTACAGCACAAGAAACAGCTGCCAACTCTTCCCATTCAGATAGTTTTGCTTTTTTATTTGGTGTAAACACAATTCCTATTAAAGTTGCATTTTGAGCATAGGTTTTAGTAGCTTCATAACGCTCGTTAGAAAATTGTTTTTCGGTGTATAACTCTCTATAATAAGATGCCATAAACTCACTTAAATCCAATTGATGCTTACCTTCTAAAACCACAAAACGCCATGGTTGTGTTACTAAATGAGTTGGTGCCCATAATGCATTTGTAACTATAGCTTCTATCGTTTCTTTTTCAATTTTTTTGTTTGCATAATCATACGCGTAAGTACTTTTACGCGTATGTATAACTTTTGTAAGCTCTTCGAAATTCATCTTAAAAAGTTTCTGCTACCTCTTTTTTAAATTGAGCAAGTGGATTTATTAAAGTTCCTTCTAATTTTAAGCTTTCTATTGGATCGGCCAAGGTTAACATTTGCTTTGTATTTCCTAGTTGTAATCTATTTAAACAACAACGGTCAAACTCATTTACGAATAAATCATATCGTTCGTATTTTTCTGAAAACTCTGGATGTTCTTCTTGATATTCATAGACACATTCTGCTACTAATTGCCAAAAATTATATTCAGAAAAATTCGCATGAGTATCTAATTGTTGTCCCATAAAACGGAAAATACAATCAAAAACATCTGTGAAAATTGACAGTATTTTCATTTTATCAGAAGTCTTCGTAAACAGCCTATCTGCATGTTCAGGTAAATGCATTGTTTCGTTGAAAACAATTACTTCTTCCGTAATATCTTTCATTAATACATGTACAGGAGTATTTTCTTCTAATACCATTATTAGATTTTCTCCATGGGGCATAAATACAAACTCGTATTTATAAAAGCAATGTAACAATGGTGCTAAATATGCTTTTAAATATCGCTGTATCCAAGTAGTTGCTCCATATGGAGAGGCCTCTATCAACGAACCTAATAACGAATTCCCTTGGTAATCTACATGCAGCAAAGCTGCCATTGTAAATACTCGCTGATTAGAGGCAATCTTTATAAACGGACTTTCTCTCCATAATGCAGACAACATTTTATTGTGTGGATTTGTTTTTCCTAATACTTCATAATAATGGTTATGATATCCTACGGTAGCAACTTCTCCTAACATTGTAAATCCATTCTCATTCAAGTAGGTATCTTCTGCTAGTAGATTTGTTATCCATGTAGTAATATGCGGAGTACTTTGCATATAATATGGTGACAAACCTCTCATGAATCCCATATTTAGAATGGATAATGCTGTTTTTGTATATAACTTTTCTGGATGTGAAGCATTAAACAATGTTCTAATAGATTGTTGCGCCGAAAACTTATCGTCACTTTCTCCAACTAAAACAATATTTTTCTGTGCTATATCTGCTCCAAAAACTGCCACTATTTTATTTTTCCATTGCCATGGGTGTACTGGCATAAAAACATAATCTTCAGGCGCTAAATTATTTTGATGTAACACCTCATTAAAACCAGTAATTTTATCTTTTCCTAGTTCATTTAACAACAACTCTTCATACTCATATCCTTCAACTGCTGTATAGGTTGCGTATTTTTTATGTCCTGCTATCCATAAAATTTGGAAAGGTTGATTACCTTCTGGTGCATATGCATGATAATCGTCAATATTGAAACCTATTCGACCATTATTAGCTACAAAACAAGGATGCCCTTCAGTCATACCATGCTCTATCTCTTGGAAACTTTTCTCTGCTAATTCTTTTGCTGAAAATTTTTCATTTAGATATTTATAAGCAGCTCCTGAAAGTGTGCTTGTGATTTCTTCTAAATAAGTTGCTAAAAATTCATCAGGAATTCCTAATATCGTTTTAAACTCAACAATGAAATGTAATGCATCTAAATACAATACATCTTTTGAATCTTCTTTTGTTTTTTTAATACTATCAGCATCTACCAACCAATGATCTAACAAATATTTTTTTGCTTTAAATTGATAGTTAAACTCTTTGGCGTCTGATTGTATTTTATACAAATTCCATCCATCTTGCTCTTCAAGAAACTCTGGAACTAAAATAAGCTCATGAGAAAACTCACTTATCGCTTTTTTTATTAATTGACGATTTACAAATTCCCATACCTGAGGTTGTAAATGTGCTATATTATTTTTCATTGTTCTCTAATTGGTTTAAAGCTTCCTTGTACATTTCTTGAGTACAAAAAGCCAAAGCTGCTTTCTTATAAGACAAGTCTATTTCCTTTTGATAAACAAAACCTGCTTTTTTATTTAACTTGTGAATTTTTTCATTGTTTACATCTGGTTCTACAACAACTCTTGCTACTTGTGGTAAACTGAAAAAATAATCGATAATGGTTGAAAACACATGCCAAGTAAATTGAGGTATTCTTTTTTCTATTGGAGCAACTAATATGTGCATCCCATAATCATTCTCTTGCGCTTCGTAGTGTTTCGCTATAATATCTGTTGAAGCTTTATAACGTTCCATTAAAAACACAGGAATATTATTTAACATTCCTATGTAAGTATGATGATTTGGATTTTCTTCTATCTCCTGATACTCGGCACGTACTTCTTCTAAAGATTTATCTAACATTCCCCAATATTTAGCATAGGGTTGTGTAACCCAAGTATGCAACATTGGTGAATCTGTATCTACATGAAATGGGCGAATACTTATAACTCCCAATCCAGCAATTTCTTTGCTAAATACTTCTTGATTCGTTTGTACCATGATTAAACTTCTTGCGTTTTAAATACTGCTAATGGGTTTTGCAGTTTCCCAGCAAATTGTAATAAGGCTACTGGGTCATCTAAATCAATCATTTGCTTATGATTATTTAACTGTAACCTATTTAAACATGATAATTTGAAATCTTCCGCAAACAAATCGTATTGTTCAAACTTTGCTACTAGTTGTGGGAATTTTGCTTGATATTCTTGAATGTTTTCTGCCACTAATTCCCAAAAACGATTTTCACTATAATCTGCGTGCTCTTCTAAAATAGGTGCTAAGAAACGGAAGAATCCATCAAACATATCAGTAAAAATTGATAGTAATTTTACGTCTTCCGGCACTGGAGCATACATTCTCTTTAAATGCTCTGGCAATTCAACTTCTGGATTTAAAATACAAGCTTCTTCAGTAATATCTTTCAATAATGCATACACAGGAATATTATCTTCTAATACCATAATTAAGTTTTCTCCATGTGGCATAAACACTAAATCGTAGTAATAGAAACAATGTAACATTGGACTTAAATATGCTTGTAAATACTTACGCAACCAATTATCAATTGAAATTCCTGAATCTTTTATGATTTCTGGTAATAATGCATTTCCATGATGATCAATATGAAGTAAAGCTGCCATAGTTAAAGGCTTCTGATTTTCTTTAACTACTGAATAAGGACTTTCTCTCCATAAAGAAGCTAACATTTTGTTATAATCATTATGAGGCCCGAACTCGTCAAAATAAGGATTCACATAACTTACTGAACCTATTTCGCTAAGCATTCTAAATCCATTTTCTTGGATATAGCTATCGTTGTATAATAAATTTTCTAACCAAACTGCCATTTTAGGTGCTGTACCTAAGTAATATAAAGGCAATCCTCTCATGAATCCCATATTTAAAATAGACAATGCCGATTTTGTATAGAATTTTTGTGGATTAGTCACATTGAATAATGTTCTAATAGATTGCTGTGCTAAATACTGATCTGGTCCATATCCTAAGCAAATTAAATCTCCTTTTGCTACTTCTGGAGAAAAGATGTTTGCTAGCTTGTTAAACCATTGCCATGGATGAATTGGTAAGAATAAATAATCTTCTGCTTTGTATCCTTTTTCTTCTATGGTTTTATTGAATTGTGCAATGGTCTCTGCATCTAATTCTTGTTGTATTAATGTTTCATATGGAAGCGACTCTATAGCAGAGAAAACTGCTTTCGATTTATGTCCTGCTAACCATAATAAAGAAAATGAATTTCCTGCCTCAGGTGCATACGAACGGTAATCGCTACTATCAAAACCTATTCTTCCATTATTAGCAACAAACCCTGGATGTCCTTCAGTCATAGACTGCTCTATAGTTTGAAAATCGGCCGTAGCTAATTCTTGAGCTGTTGGATTTCCTTTCGTTATTTTAAAAGCACTTCCGTATAATGTACTAATAATTTCTTCTAAGTATACTGGCATTTTCTCATCTGCAATACCTAATATTTTTCTAAACTCTTTTATAAAATAAATAGCATCTACTTCAGTAATAGCATCTTTTACATACTTTTTAATTGACTTTTCGTCTATCATAAAATGATTTAATGCCATTGGCTTTGCATTAAACTCGTATCGTATATCTAAAGAATCTGTATAAACTTTGTAGTGTTTATATCCATTACTTAATTCTTCTATTATTTCGGGTTTTATTAATAGTTCGTGTGAAAATTCACACAATGCTTTTTTTACTAACAATAAGTTCGCTTGTTTCCAAACATTTGGTTGTATATGTTGAGTTGATTGTTGTGGCGATACCACATTATCTAAGGTGTTCATGGCACTTCTTTTTGATGGTGAAAAAGATTGAATTTGGTTTTTATAGTTGATTTTGGTTAAAAATGCTAACTGAGCTGTTTTATTAGGTAACTCAATTACATTAGCCAATTCAAATCCTATTCTTTGGCATAATGCAAACATTTTTTTGTTTCGAATATCTGGCTCAACAACTATTCTATTAATTGCTGAATTTGTAAAAACAAAATCCATAATTGATCGAAACATAAACCAAGTAAAATTTGGAGTTTTTGGCTCTTTTGGCGGAGCTACAATAATGTGTACTCCACAATCTGATTCTTTGGTTTTATAAAAATTATTAATAATGTCTAACTGAGGGTTGTAACGCTCTAAAACAAATGCTGGTTCGTTATTAAACATTCCAACAAAAACATCATAATGTTCTGGAGCTGTTAATTCTGTATACTCTTTTTCTACATCTTCTAATGTAGCATTTGGCATTCCCCAAAAAACAGCATACTCTTTAGTTACCCATTTTTGTAAAAAAACACTATCTTCTTTTACTCGAAAAGGACGAATAGTAATCGTTCCAAAATCGTTGTATTCTTTTGAAAAAACTGAGGTGGTTTGTGTTGTTGACATTTCTTAAGCTTTTGCTAGTTGTTTATGAACTTTTCTTACCGACTTAAACACAAAAAAGTATAATATAAGAGTTAGTAAAAACCCTCCTAAAGCAATGGCAAAAGGCATCTGTAAACCAAATTCATCTACTATAATTCCTACATTTAAAGAAGCTAATAAAACTCCTAAATTTTGAAAGAAATGTATTTTACTATAGTCTACAGAATATGATTCTGGAGTACTTAATTCAAATAATAAAATATCGAATTTTACTACCCCTTGAAAAATTGCCCATCCATAGACAATTCTTCCTAAAATTACAATTCCGTCATAAGGTATTCCTTGTAATAAAAGACCAATTAACCCTATAAACAATGCATTTATAATTCCTTGATGTCCTTCTGATTTTCTTCTGTTATTAATCCATAAGGCTACTAAAGCAACAAAACCAGGTATTGCATAAACGGTTCCTGAAACTAATTTGCTTTTATAATCTGAAAAACTTTCCCAATACGATGAAAAGAAAGGTCTAATTAAAAAGTCACTGAAATATAAAATCAACGTAATTAGTCCTAATTTTAAAATAAAGCCTTTAGGTATAAACTTCTTCTCTGTATTCTCTGGCTTTTCTGAAATGATTAAATCTGTAGCATACTTTTTACTTTTTAGTAAATAGGCACTCATTGCCATTTGTATAAAATCACCTCCAGCCATAATTAAAAAGATACTACTTGGTGCTATATAGTCTACGGTTATTCCTCCCAATACTGCTCCTAATATTCCTCCTAAGTGCACAACTACCGAAAGCAACCCAATAGTACTTGGGTGTTCTTCTTTGGTAATAATTTTTAGAATATAAGGGTACACCAATAAATAACTTCCTTTAAACAGTACCATAATTAATGATACTATCCAGAAATTTAAATATGATGTTGTATAATAGCAATACAAGGCTAAGATACCTGCCACTGCTTGGGTATATACTAAAATATTAAGTTCAGAAACCTTTTTAGAAACATATGCCCAAAATGGAAATGCTATCATAACCATAAAACAAATAGCAGCGAAATAATACCCTACGTTTTTGGGATTGGTCATACCAAATCTAAGCTCAAAAAACTGCGGATAAAATGGATGCAGTAGATAATCACTTACTACTGCAACCAATGTCATTACTATTAAAAATGTTTTTAGCTTCATATTTCTATGCTAAAACATTTAATTGAATTTCTTCTTCCTTAGTAACATCAAATTGTTGAAAGGCTATTTTTTGTTCAATAGGGTAGTGCTCAACTCCTGTCATTTCTTTAATTATGTAAGAGTTTCTATAAGCTACCATTCCTAAATCTGGAGTTACAAATCCATGTGTATGTAATTCTGCATTTTGCACAAAAATTTCACTACTATTTTTATCAATACTATAGTTTCTATTTACGTCAAAACGACTTTGTTCATCCCATTGAATTCTATCTGAAATTTCACTTAAGAATTCTGGTAAATAATAGCTATATCCTGTTGCTAAAACCAAACCTTCTGTTTCGTGTTTGAAGTATTTATCTTGCTCAACTTGATGTAATTCTAAGCTAATAGAATTGTCATTTAATTCAGTTTCCTTTAGCTCAGTATTTGTTCTTAAAGAAACTTTTAGCGGTGCCTTAGCTACAACTCTCTTAGCATATAATGTATCGTGAATAGCTCCTATTAAATCTTGGTTTACACCTTTGTATAAATGCTTTTGATTCTTAATTAGATGATCTCTCCTCTGAGGAGGTAAATTATAGAAGTAATCTACATACTCAGGAGATGTCATTTCTAATGTTAACTTAGAATATTCTAATGGGAAGAAACGTGGAGAGCGTGTTATCCAATTTAATTCATATCCTCGAGTATCTATTTCTTGTAATAAATCATAAAATATTTCGGCAGCACTTTGTCCACTTCCTAAAATGGTAATCTTCTCTTTTTCTTGTAAACTATCCTTATACTCTAAATACTTAGATGAGTGCAATGCTTTTCCTTTTAATTTTTTACTACACTCAGGTATATATGGTTGAGTTCCTGTACCAAGAACTAACTTTTTAGCTTTATATATTTTAATCTCATCTGTTTTAGTACAAATGCTTGTTACAATATAAATTCCTTGAATTTCATCGTAATTAATATTTGTAACATTGGTATTAAAATAAACATTAGATAATTTACTAATTGCCCATTGGCAGTATTGATTGTACTCATTTCGTAATAACAAAAAGTTTTCACGTATATAAAATGAGTAAATTCTTCCCTGTTCTTTTATGTAATTTAAAAAACTAAACGGGTTTGTTGGATCGGCAAGTGTAACTAAATCCGCCATAAATGGAACCTGTAATGTTGTATCTTCTAATAACATTCCTGGGTGCCAATCGAACTTATCTTTTCTATCTAAAAAAATACCATTTAACCCATCTATTGGTTCTGTTAAACATGCCAAACCTAAATTAAAAGGTCCTACTCCTATTGCTATAAAATCTGCTATTGTACTTTGCATTATAATAATTCTGTTTTTGGTTGAAACTTCTTTCCTGTGTCTTCTATCATTTCAATAATATTTAGAAGATTGTTTAGCGTATTCTTTGGATTTAGCAATGTGAATTTTAAATAAATACTACCATTCAATTTTGTACTCGCTATAGAAGCTTTACCTGCTGCATACAATGTATTTTTGATATGTAAGTTTACCATATCATGTGTTGGTTCATGTGCGGCTTCTGAGTTTTTATATCTAAAAACAAGCGTACTTAACTCTGGTACATGTGCTAATTCGAAGTTTGGATTAGCATTCATTTTTTCATGTACACGCTTTGTTAAGTTATGTACTTCTTCTAAATAAGATGCAATTGTTTTAGTTCCTAAAGTTTTAAGGGTTAACCAAACTTTTAAAGCATCAAATCGGCGGGTGGTTTGTATTGATTTCTCTATTAAATTTGGACGTTCTTGATCCTTGTTTTCTAGTGGGTTTAAATAATCGGCGTAATACGAAATATACTGAAAGTGCTTTTTATTATTGGCTAAAAACGCACTACAACTAACAGGTTGGAATAATGTTTTGTGGAAATCTATGGTTATAGAATCTGCTATTTCTGATCCTTTAAAATGATGTTTATGCGTATCTGTAAGTACATAACATCCTCCATAAGCCCCATCAATATGTAACCACATATTGTGTTCTTTGGCAACCTTTCCTATGGTTTGCAATGGATCAAAGCTACCATAATCTGTAGTTCCTAAAGTGGCAACAACTGCTACTGGAATATTTCCTTCCTGCTTAACTTTTTCAATTGCTAACACTAATTCATTGGCATCCATTCTCATTTTAGAATCAGCCTTAACAGGAATAACGGCGTCATACCCCATTCCTAACAAAGCTGCATTTTTTTGAATACTGAAGTGTGCTTTTTCTGAACAGAAGAAACGAAATTTACTTATTTCATCCGACCAACCATTTTGCTTGATATTAATACCATAATTCTCAAAAGCATAATGATCTCTAGCCATTAATAAAGCCATAAAGTTCGATTGAGTTCCTCCACTTGTAAATACACCATCAGAATTTTCAGAAAAATTAAACTCGTTACAAATCCAACGAATAACTTCTTGCTCTATAAAAGTTGCTGATGTACTTTGATCCCATGTTTCTACAGCAGTATTAATAGTGGTGGCTATCATTTCTGCTACTATTGACGGTAATGTTATAGGACAATTTAAATGTGCTACATAATTCGGATTATGGAATGCAATTGCTTTTTGTATGTACAACTCATTCAGCTCTTCTAAAACAGTATCTAATGATTGAATATCTTCAATATTATCTAACTTTGCATTAAGTTTGTCGTTTTGAATTTCTGCTAACTCATCTCCTTTGTAGAATTTTCTGTTTGATAAAAACTTTTGAATGTAGTTTAGCGTTTTTAGTGTATACTCTTCGTATAATTTCACTGACTCATCATTAAATAGGTGATTATTTAATGACAATTCTTTTAGTGAAGGGCTTTCTTTAAGAATCATTATTTTTATTTAGTCTTAATAGTTTTTATATTGCAAAAATATATCTCGCTTCATAAAAAAAATGACGCGATTAGAAATTAAAAAGACGCAAAACAAAAAAGGATTACAATTTTTAAAACAGCTAAAAATGAATAAAAATATTGGCTTAATTTATGGCTCTGATACTGGAATGACAGAAGAAATAACGCATACCATTGTAGATGAGTGGAATGAAAGTGAAATTGAAGTAATTGAAGTATCGCAAGTATCAAAATCTGATTTTGAAAGAATGGATATTCTGTTTTTAGGGTTATCTACTTGGTATGATGGTGATTTACAAAGCGATTGGGAATCGTACTTTGATGAATTTAAAACCATTGATTTTACAAACAAAACAATAGCTTTATTTGGTTTAGGTGATCAATATGGCTACGGTGAATATTTTATTGATGGTGTAGGAATGTTAGCTGAAGTAGTTTTAGAAAATGGTGGAAAAATTATAGGACAATGGCCTACGGAAGGTTATGATTACACTGAATCTAAAGCAAAAATAGAAGGTGAGGAGTTGTTTTATGGTTTAGCTTTAGATGAAGACAATCAACCAGAATTAACACAAGAAAGGTTATCCACTTGGTTATCAATATTGAAAGAAAAATTAATAGCTTAAGTTTGATTAAACTTAAGCTATTTAAATATTTTTAACTCTCTGGTGCTAGTTCTACTTCTAGTCCTTCTAATTCAGGTGTCATTTGTATTTGACAACCTAAACGGCTATTATCTTCTACATAAAAAGCTTCTGCAAGCATTGCGTCTTCATCATCTCCCATTTCTGGCAATTCATGATCTGATTTGATATAGCATTGACATGAAGCACACATTGCCATACCTCCACAAATTCCAATAGTTCCTTCTGGAGCTAACTCATAAGAACGAACTACTTCCATTAAATTCATTGCCATGTCTGTAGGTGCTTGTATTTCATGTGTCACACCTTCACGATCTGTAATTTTTATAGTAATATCTTGTTCCATAATTATAAATTCATTTTTTTCCTTAGAGTTTTCGCTCTTTTATCTTCTCCATCATGACTCCAACCTGGTGAGTTGAAAATATAGTTTAATTTATCACTCCATGAATCTGCACGCTTTACATCTTTCCAAATAGCGGCATACTCATGAGTTGCTACTTTAACTGGATTGTATGTTTCTATGTTTACTGTTAATCCATAAACAGGTTTATCAACTTCTTTTAACTCTTCAGAAAATGTTCCAAACATACGATCCCAAATAATCAAAATTCCTGCGTGATTACAATCTAAATAGCGAATATTAGAAGCATGGTGTACTCTGTGATGAGAAGGTGTATTAAAAATAAACTCTATTAGCTTTGGCAACTTATCAACTAGTTCTGTATGTACAAAGAATTGATAAATTAAACTAATCCCCATCATAGTGAACATCATTAATGGATCGAAACCTAATAAAGGTATCCACATCCAAAAGAAAAATTTGTGAATACGCTCTCCAACTCCTTGACGTAAAGCTGTCCCTAAATTCATGTGTACTGATGAATGATGTGGTACATGACCTGCCCAGAATAATCGTACTTCATGGTTCAATCTATGAAACCAATAGTAAGCTAAATCATCTGCAAACAATAACACAATCCATGCCCACCATTTACGTCCTACAACACCTTTTAACGGGCTTATTTCATATAAGTAAAAGAAAGCTACAAAGGCTAAAATTTTAGGAATAAACTCAACAATAGCAGAAAACACCATCATTAATAAAGAAACACCTGTATCTCTACCATAATATTTTTCTTTTGCAAACTGATATTCGACCAGCATGGAAATAAAAAAAATGGGTAAAGCAAAGTATAATAATTTATCTTCTGAAAGTTGTTGTATGTAATCTGTTAATGTCAATTCTCTATTCTTTTTTGTAATATAATTTAAGAGTTTCTTTTACAAAATTAGTTTTTCCTAATACATAAGCACCTCTATCGTTTTTATGTTTAGATGCTAATTCTACTTTCAGTCTCTCGTATTCTTTTGCTCTTTTTGGGTTATCAATTAAATAGTCTCTAAACTTTAATTGTTGAGTCATTTCATTGTCCTTAGGACACATATGAATATGGTAAATTTGTTCTTTTTTACCTTCTAAATTATACCCTTTACCAAAAGACATATACGCTTGTATATTTTCTCTTTCTGGCACTTCAAAATAAGTATAACCTAAATTTTCGAAGCTTTTAATTACTTCTTTATTGAATAAAAGCTCTTTTGGAATTTCAATAAATAAATCAATATAAGCCTTTGACTTTATATTTGGTATTGAAGTACTACCAAAATGCTCTATTCTGTTAAAATATGAATTATCGACATTCTTAATAATATTGGCTTTTTCTCTTTCAAAAATGTGCTTCCAATTTTTATTATGATTTGACAATTGAATAGGAAAAAGTGTATTCCAATCTTCTCTTGTCAAATCATATAATGTCTTAGTCATTTTTTAGTTAATCGCTTTTACAACAGCTTTAGGTGCTTCTTTTTTAGTTCCATCAAAACCTGTTACCCCTCCAACTGTAGTATATTTCATTACATACTTTTTGTCTGGATAAATACGTTGAAAAGCACTCTGACACATTAAAGTTGCTTCGTGAAAACCACATAAAATTAACTTTAATTTTCCTGGATATGTATTCACATCACCAATAGCATAAATTCCAGGAATATTTGTTTGATAGTCTAATGCATTATTTACTTTAATTGCATTTTTCTCAATCTCTAATCCCCAATTAGCTATAGGTCCTAATTTAGGAGCCAATCCGAATAATGGAATGAAATGATCACATGCTAAAGTAAATGGTTCTTTATCTTTTTGCTCTACCATAACACCTTCTACTTTGCCTTCTCCAACAATTCCTTTAACCTCAGCTGGTGTTATTAGATTGATTTTTCCTTCGTTCTTTAATTCCTGAACTTTATCTACTGAATCTAAAGCTCCACGGAATTCATTTCTTCTATGGATTAATGTAACTGAAGAAGCTACGTCTGCTAAAAAAATAGACCAGTCTAATGCAGAATCTCCACCACCCGCAATAACTACATCTTTATCGCGATATAATTCTGGTTCACGAATCATATATTCTACTCCATTATCTTCAAAATCAGCAATATTTGGAATAGGTGGTTTACGAGGTTCAAAACTTCCTAATCCTCCTGCAATAGCTACCACAGGTGCTTGGTGTTTTGTTCCTTTATTTGTAGTTACAATAAAAGACCCATCGTCTTGTTTTTCGATGGTATCTGCACGCTCTCCTAAAGTAAAACCTGGTTCAAATTGCTTTATTTGTTCCATCAATTTATCGGTTAAATCACCTGCTAAAATTTCTGGATAAGCTGGAATATCGAATATTGGTTTTTTAGGATATATTTCAGAACATTGCCCTCCTGGTTGTGGCAATGCATCAATTAAGTGACATTTTAACTTTAATAATCCTGCTTCAAAAACGGTGAACAGTCCAGTGGGACCAGCACCGATAATTAGTATATCTGTCTTAATCATTTTCAAATAATAAAATCGAGTAAATTTATTAGTTGTAATTTTTTTAAATACTGATTTTTATCAGTTATTCAACATTAATTACTTCTTCAATTTCTGGTGCGTATTTTTTAATTGTTGCCTCAACTCCGTTTTTTAACGTCATTTGATTTACTGAACAACCACTACAAGCTCCTTCTAATTGTACTTTTACTGTATTATTTTCAATAGATAATAACTTAATATTTCCACCATCACTTACTAAAAATGGGCGGATTTCTTCTAACGCCTTCTCTACGTTATTTTTTGTTTCTGTTGCTGTCATAATCTTTGATTATTTTGTGCTACAACCACTCATTGTTGTAATACGAACTACTTCAGTTGGTGGTAAATTTGCATTTCTTTTTAATAATTGAGAAACCATTTCTTTTGTTACATCAGTAAATGCTTTTTCTAATGGTGAGTTTTCTTGTAAAGCTACTGGACGTCCTGCATCCCCTGCTTCACGAATACTTTGCACCAATGGAATTTCTCCTAAGAAACTAGTTTCAATATCTTCAGCTAAATTTTTTGCGCCTCCTTCTCCAAAAATGTAATATTTATTATCTGGCAATTCAGCTGGTGTAAAATACGCCATGTTTTCCACAATACCTAAAACTGGCACATTAATACTTTCTTGTTGAAACATTGCTACTCCTTTTTTAGCATCTGCTAAGGCAATGTTTTGCGGTGTACTTACTACTACTGCTCCATTAATTGGAACTGCTTGTACTATTGATAAATGTACATCTCCTGTTCCTGGAGGCAAATCAATTAATAGAAAATCTAGCTCTCCCCAATCTGCATCAAAAATTAATTGGTTTAATGCTTTCGAAGCCATTGGTCCACGCCAAATTACTGCTTGATTTGGGTTTGTAAAAAAACCTAGAGATAATAATTTAACTCCATAGTTTTCTACTGGTTTCATTTTTGAACGTCCATTCACATTTACTGCTAATGGCTTTTCTAATTCTACATCAAACATTAAATGTTGTGATGGCCCATAAACATCGGCATCTAAAACTCCAACTTTGAACCCCATCTTTGCTAAAGATACTGCCATGTTAGAAGTAATAGTAGATTTTCCTACTCCTCCTTTACCAGATGCTACTGCAATAATATTTTGAATATTAGGAATCTCTTTTCCTCTTATCTGGTTTGGATTTTCTTTTTGTTGAACTTCAACCTTCACATTCACTTTTACATCAATCTTTTCATCAACGTGTTGGTGAATTGCTTTCATTATCTCAACTTCAACTTTCTTTTTAGCTTGTAATGTCGGATTAGAAATTGTTACATCAACAATAACCTCATCGCCAAAAGCTACTACGTTTTTTATATTTTCGTTTTCAACCAAACTTTTACCTTCTCCAGGTGCAGTAATAGTTTCTAACGCCTTGTATATATCTTGTTTCTTAAAACTCATTAGAGTAATAAATTAAATTAATTCTAAATTACAAAGATACGCTTTAGCCCTCATAAAATAAAGCGTTTACATCGTGATTATTTATAGATTTATAAGCGATATTTATTTTTAGTATTTTCGTTAACCTATGGATCTAATAAATCAAATAAACTTACTGGCTTACCCTATAGCTATTCCTATATTTATTCTCTTAATTTTAGTAGAAATATATCTTGGTTGGAAAGACCGAAATCAGAATCATGAATTCAAGGACTCTGGTGTAAATATTCTTTCGGGATTAATCTTCTTTATAATTTCATTACTCACAAAATCATTAAAACTATTACTATTCTTTTTTGTGTATGATAATTTTAGACTATTTACAATTGGATATAACTCTTGGCCATCATGGGTAGTTTTATTCTTTTTAGATGATTTTGTTTTTTATTGGGGACATAGAATTTCTCATACCGTATCCTTTTATTGGGCTAGTCATATAGTACATCACTCATCTGAACGTTTCAATTTTTCAACTGCTTTACGAAAAACTTGGACTTATGATGTTACTGGACATTTTTTATTTTGGATTTGGTTGCCTTTAGTAGGTTTTCATCCTCTACAAATATTCGCTATTAAAACTTTAAATTTTATTTATCAATATTGGATTCACACAGAAAAAATTAAAAAACTTCCTTCTTGGTTTGAATTTGTTTTCAATACACCTTCTCATCATAGAGTACATCATGGTTCTAACTTAAAATATTTAGACAAAAATCATGCTGGCGTTTTAATTATTTGGGATCGTATGTTTGGTACTTTTCAAAAAGAAGAAGAAACTCCTACTTACGGGTTAACTTCTAACATTAAAACTCATAACTTATTTAAAGTTGAGTTTCATGAATGGAAAAGCATGCTTACTAGAGCTTTTAACAGTGGGAGTTTACTTAACGGAATTAAATATTTATTAATGCCTCCGGGGTGGAGTCATGATAAGAGTACTTTAACTACAAAAGAACTGAGGAAAAGTCTTGGTGATAAAAAACTATAATTCTTCAGATGGGTTCCAAAAAACCTTGTCAAAATCTTGAATTTGATTTTCTTTAACCTTTATTCCTTCACTTTCTAAAAGTTGTTGCATAAGGTTTGTTCCATCAAAATGTTGTTTACCTGTTAGCAAACCTATTCTATTTACAACTCTATGTGCAGGAACATTTTTAGCTCCAGAATTATTCATAGCCCAGCCTACCATTCTTGCAGAACGTGCTGCTCCTAAATACGTTGCTATAGCTCCATAACTGGTAACTCTACCGTATGGTATTAAACGTGCTACTTCGTAGACTCTTTCAAAAAAATTATCTGATTTTCCCACTTACTAAAAATATAATTTGATAGCTGAATAAATTGCAATAAATCCTGTGATTACCCCTATTAATATTGTAAAATATTTAGAATACTCTATAAGTTTATTCTCAAACTTTTGAGCTAAAAAAAGATAACTACTTAAAATAGCAAAAGTCCCAAGAACGGTACCCAACCCAAAAACTGAAGTACAAACAAGTCCAGACATTGCCCATCCGTGCATTACAAATGATGAATGCGCTACTGCAAAAAAAGGAATTGCAAACATATTGACAGAAGACAATGACAAGCCAAAGAAAAAACCATTTCGGATAGGTTTGTTTTCTTTCTGTTTAGACTTTGACAGCCCTTTATATATAAAAGTTGCAGAAATAATAGCAAAAACAAAGATTGCTATTTTTTTAACCCAAATTATTATTTCAGGGTATTCTTTCAAAAAAGATGATAATAAAACTGCTAATAAAACCTGAATTAAAACAATTACAGAAGCTCCAAGAGCAAATTGATAGGCAATTTTTCTATTATTTTCAATACAGATTTTACTCGCTGTAATATTTAACATACTTGGTGGTGTATAACCTATATAGGAAGTTATAAATCCTAGTGCCAAGTGTGATAATATCATTTCTTACGAGTTTTGTTTTACTATTGTGTTGGACGGAAAGAACGAGCAATCCTTTCTCAAAAATAGCTTAAAAACTCTTTATAAATTGAATTTATCTAGTATTTTAATTTAAAACGGATATAAGTAATTGGTTTACCAATTTCTAAGTATTGTTTTTCGTAAAAAGTTTGTGTTGAAGTTACTTCCTCTGGAGCTCCTTCATTTTTATACACATTGTGGTTTGCATGTATTATTTCATGTCCTTCTCCATGTAACAAACCTAATGTATATCCATGCATAAACTCACTATCGGTTTTTAAATTCATAAAACCTCCTTCTTTTAAGATATGGTAATATCTTCTTAAGAAAGTAGCATTTGTCATACGATGCTTGGTACGTTGATACTTTATTTGTGGATCTGGGAAAGTAATCCATATTTCATCAACTTCATTTTCTGCAAAAATGTAATCGACTAATTCTATTTGGGTTCTAATAAAGGCAACATTATCCATGTTGTTTTCTAGAGCTGTTTTAGCTCCACGCCAAAAACGAGCACCCTTTATATCGATACCAATAAAATTTTTATCTGGATTTTTTTCAGCTAATGCAATAGTATATTCTCCTTTACCACACCCCAATTCTAATACAATAGGGTTATCGTTTTTAAAAAAAGTATTCCATTTTCCTTTTAAAGAAAAATTATTGATTACTTCTTCTCTCGATGGTTGGATAACATTAGCAAACGTTTCATTTTCTTTGAAACGTTTTAATTTGTTTTTACTTCCCAATGTGTGTAGAAATTAAGCTCTATCTTCTGTTCCTTCTCTTAAGAAAGTAGCAGATTGGTTCATCCAATAAGCAAATAACACTACTAAAACTCCTAAGAAAATCCAATTAACAGTGTTAGAAGTCCACCATCCTGCATCTCCTTTAGCTACTTCTAATCGTAACCACTTAAAAGGGACGAATAATACTTCAAATAAATCTCCTATTAATCTAAAAATATTTAATCCTAACATAACTTGATTATCTTTACGTTTGCAAAAATATAAAAAGAAACGATGTTAGCCAATTTTTTCGGTAAATCTAAACCTGTAAATTTCGTAGTGCTTTTTGCACTCTTTTTAATTTATTTTTCTTTAAGCCTATTTTCTAAAGAGTTATCCTTTGGTCTTTTTAAAGAACTACTTTGGTTTATTGTGGTTTTTTCTGTTTATAATTTCATTATTGCAAAGAATCAACTCACTTTTGATAATTCTTATGCTTTTTTATTCTTTGTAATTCTTCTGGGTTTTTTCCCAGATACTTTAAATATTAACAATACTTTTTATGCTTGTTTAACTGTATTACTCTTTTTACGTAAAGTATACAGTTTGCAATCGTCAAAGAATGTTTTTCATAAAATATTTGATGGTGGTTTATGGCTTGGGTTTTCATTTTTAATTGAACCCTATACTGCCATATTTATTATTCTATTGTATCTTTCTATATTCTTACATCAACGTTTTACGTATCAAACATTACTAATTCCTATTATTGGATTTAGCAGTCCTGTTTTTTTATATTTTACTTATTGTTTTTGGTATGATAAAACTGAAGACTTCCAGCTTCTTTTTAATTGGAACTTCTCTTACAAATTGGACTTCTATTTAAATACTAAATATTTATTTCCAATTATTTTCATTTCCTTTTTAACATTATCTTCTATACTGTTAAAAAGTCCAAAAGCATTAGCTGTTCTTAATACTTTTAGAAAAAACTGGATACTAACTTTAACTCATCTAACCATATCTTTATCTATAATTTTCTTAATTAAAGATAAGGTAGGTAGTGAATTATTATTCTCTTTCTTTCCTATTTCTGTAGTACTAGCTAATGGTTTGGAACTATTCCAAAAAAGATGGTTTGCAGATTTATTTGTTATAGCTGCATTAGCATGTTCAATTGTTCTATATTTTATATAGAATTACATTTTTGTTCCAAATGCTAAATCTCCAGCATCTCCTAATCCTGGGATGATATATCCTTTGTCGTTAAGTTTTTCGTCAATATCAGCAATCCATAATTCTGTATCGTCTGGAAAGAATTCTTTAATATAATCAACTCCTTCCGATGAACCTATCACTGAAACAATTTTAATTTCTTTAGGAGTGCCATATTTTTTTATGGCCTCATAAACTGCTACTAACGAACGTCCTGTTGCTAACATTGGATCTACCAATAATAATGTTTTTCCATCTATTGATGGTGAAGCAAAATATTCTACTACGATTTCAAATTCTTCATCATTATTTGGGTGATGACGATACGCAGAGATAAAAGCATTTTCTGCATCATCAAAATAGTTCAATAATCCATTATGTAAAGGCAATCCTGCTCTTAGAATTGAACATAAAACTGTATTGTTAACAGGTAAGTTTGTTGGTTTAATTCCCAAAGGAGTTTGAACATCCTTATTTTCGAAAGATAATTTTTTACTTAATTCATAACCTAAAACCTCTCCAATTCTTTCTATATTTCTACGAAAACGCATTGAATCTTTTTGTACGTTAACGTCTCTAATTTCTGCTAAAAATTTATTAAGTATAGAGTTTTCTTGAGCTAGGTGATGAATGTGCATGTTTTAAATTATTTCCTGCGAAATTACAAAAAAGAAAAACTCCATCTTGAATGATGGAGTTTTAAATTATTAAAAAATAACATAGGAAAATTTAACCCCTACTGCTGGATAGATTGTTGAACTATCAATCCATTTTGGAGTATCAAAATCCTTAGCAAATCCTAATCCTACATGTGCATTAAATAACCAATTTCCTCCTAAAGATCTTTGAATACCCCAATGAACTTCATTCATTAAAACATTATTCCCAGGTTTTTCTCCTATTGCTTCTGAAAATCTTTTTGTTATATACTTTGTTTGAAAAGCCCAATAATTTCCTGAATTATTCGAATTATTTTTACCTGCTTTGAATCGCTTTTCTCTATTATAAATATATTTAAATTCTGATTTAAAATATGCTGATGGTGATTTATTAATTATCCAACGAGCTTCCAATCCATTGCTTACATTATATGATGCACCTATACCTGTACTTAAATCTACAGTCCATTTTTCTGCCAATGGTACTTCATAAGAAATTCCTAAACCAGATAAATTAAAATCTGTTTTAAATAATGATTTTAATTTTTCATCTTCTTGTGAAAACATTGAAAAACACATTAACAAAGTTGTTGCAATTGATAGTAGTAATTTGTTGTTCTTCATAACTTAATATTTAGTTTCTTTTAAAATTTAAGCTATCAAAAACCAAGTTTTATGCCAGCAACTATTTTACAAACGTCTTTAACATTTTTATAACTTCTTCTTTATTTTCAATATGACTCATATGTCCATTTGATAAAAACTGAATTGGTGTTTTTGTTCTTTTCGCTTCCTCTCTAATTGACTCCTCATTGATAATAGGGTCATTTTCTCCAGAAATAATCAAACGTTTCTCGATCTGCTTCAAAACATTTTCTTTATTCTTCCTTAGACGCATTCCTTGTGTTGCTGCTATATAACCTTGAAGTGGTGTTTTTAATGCTTCCTTTTTAACCTCATCAATTTCAAACAAAAACTCTTTTCTAGTTTCTTCTGCAAATAAATTTACAATAGACATTTTTATCAAACTTGTATAGTTTGTTTGTGCTACTTCACATGCTTTCAAACGTGTTTCTTTTCGTTCTTCTGAATCTTCTTGCGATGTTGAGTTAAGCAAACACAATCCTTTAATATTTTCTGAATATTTTTCTGCAAAAGCTAAAGAAACATACCCTCCCATAGAGTGTCCAATTATAAAAAACCTTCTAACTCTCAAATGCTTTAAAACTGCTTTAACAGCTTCTGCCATATCTTCCATAGAATGTATATAACCTATACATTCAGAATTACCATGCCCTAATAAATCAATACAAATTATACGATTATTTTTTTTTAGTTCATTGGCTATTCCATTCCACATAGCAGCGTTTTCGAGAAACCCATGAAGTAAAACTATAGCTCCTCCTTTTCCTATATCTGAATATGCTATTTTACTGTTTTTATAATTGATAAATTCTTGCATCCTGCAAAAATATGTATCTTTCACTAGTTAAAAATTCTATACTATAAAAAATGCTTCTTTCTCCCTTCAATAAATTAACTAAAACTCAAGAAAACAGACTCACCTACTTGCTTGTTTTTTCTACTATGGCTCTAATTATCTGTATGCTTTATTTTGATAGTTTTCTTACCAATTCTATATGTAAACATGGTATTGTTAGTTTTGAATTAGCTAAAGATTTAAAAGTCTCTGAAAAAATTATTAATTCATGGAATGAAACTTCAAAAATTAGTGCAGGTATTAGTTTAGGACTCGATTATCTATTTTTAATTTCTTACTCTTCTCTAATTGCTATTTTAATTCATAAACTCAACTCTCATTTATGGAAGAATACTCGACTTTATAGTTTTGGAGTAATTCTAATACTTTCATTGTTTTTTGCTGCATTATTTGATGCTATCGAGAATATTGGACTCATCCAACTATTATTGGGAAACCTAAAACAAACTTGGAGTTCAATAGCGTATTATTTTGCTGTACCTAAGTTTGTAATAATTTTAATTGGCACCCTTTATATTCTTTTCAATTTTGTTTATTTGTTAATCAAAAAATATATTTAGATGAAACTCTCAAAAGAAGTATTGATTACCGGTTTTGCTTTATTTTCTATGTTCTTTGGGGCTGGAAACTTAATTCTTCCACCTTTTTTAGGAAAAAATGCTGGAGATAATTGGTCTTGGGTTACTCTAGGTTTTTTTATAACGGCTGTTTTTATACCTATTCTAGGAATTTTAGCACATGCTAAATTACAAGGAACTATGTATGATTTCGGTAAAAAGGTTTCGCCTTTATTCAGTACTATTTACTGTTTTATTGTATACGCTATTTCCATTGCTTTACCTGCTCCCAGGACAGCTTCTGTTACTCACGAAATGGCTATAGCACCATACTTTGATATCAACTCAATAATTACAAGTACGATATATTTTGGACTGGTTTTTTTATTTGTAATGAATAGAACCAAGATTTTAAATTTATTAGGTAAGTTTTTAACTCCGTTAATCATATTAATACTACTTGCTATTATATTTATTGGAATGTTTACAGCTCCCGTAACTACAAATCCTTCTACTTTTAATTCTCCTTTTGTCAATGGGCTTCTTGAAGGCTATCAAACTTTTGACGCCATTGGAGCTGTGGTAGTAGGAGGAATTCTAGTTATTTCAATGAACTTTAACAAAAATACTTCTTTTGAAACTAAAAAAGAGTTAATTACCAAAGCTGGTATCATAGCTGGTATTGGTCTTTTAATTATATATGCTGGACTTATTTATAATGGAGCTATACATAATAGCATTTTTAGCAGTGAAGCTACTAGAACAGATGTTTTAAACACATTAAGTACACAAACATTAGGAAATATAGGAACCATTTTCTTAGGTATTTTAGTAGCCTTGGCTTGTTTTACTACTGCTGTAGGTATTATAACTGGTACTGCAGATTATATTAAAGGAATTACAAATAATTCGCAAAATGCTTATACGATTACTGCGGTTATAAGCTGTGTTTTAGGTGTCTTAGTTGGACAGTTTGATGTACATTATATTATAAACATTGCACTACCTGCATTAATGTTTATATATCCTATAACCATAGTTTTAATCATCTTAAATGTACTTCCTAACAAGTACACGTCTGCTAGAGTTTTTAAAGTGGTTGTTATAATTACTTTTATTTTTAGTATTCCAGATTTTTTAGGTTTTATTGTTCCTAAAGAAAGTTTAGTTGATGTAAAAAATATAATTCCTTTAGCTAATAAGCACTTGGGATGGGTATTACCAGCTATTTTAAGTTTTGTTGGAGTTAACCTAACAAAAGAAACAATTGTTTAAATCTAAAGAACTCACTAACAAGGACTTTAACAAGTTGTTAATATCTAAAAATCAGTAAATTAATTATTTTTAACAAAACCAAAAGTCATGAAAACTTTTTATTTGTTAATCATTTTATTTATTACAATTCAACTCACTGCTCAAGAAAAAGAGCAAGCAATTAAGGACGTAAAGCAAGCTGCCTATAATTATATTGACACTTTTTACAAAGCTGATACTACTTTAGCTTACAAAAGTGTTCATAAAGACCTCAGGAAAGTAGGCTGGTGGTTTGACAAGAAAAAAGGAAAATTTTCTAATAAATCTGAAATGCCATTTCATAAACTAATTGCATTGGCAAAAAAATGGAACGCTAAAGGCAATAGAGCCAATGAAAATTCAATTAGAAAAATAAATGTTTTAGAGGTTTCCGATAAAATTGCTGTAGTAAAGGTTACAGCAGTTTGGGGGATAGATTATTTGAATATGGTAAAAACTAAAGATGGCTGGAAGTCTATTAATATTATCTGGCAGTCAAAACCTAAATTTTCTTTAAAAGATTAATCCATAAAAAAACCGAACTTAAACTAGTTCGGTTTTTATTTTATTTATAAAGAGTTATTAAAATCTATACCCTAAATTAATACCTACTCTTGGCACAATAGATCTTGAATCTGAAGAAAACATATTTCTACCTAAACCTCCATGAACATCAATAACAAAACCTCCTGAAGATACATACTTAGATCCAACAGCTATACCTAAAGCTCCATCTGTATATTCTTTGTATTGATTTGTTCCAATTTTTCTTTCACCAGTGTTAATTCCTAAAAAAACTTCTCCAAAGTAATTCCAGTTTCTATTATTTGTAAAATAATGACGGAAAAATGGCGTAATCATTCTTTTTTCATTGTATCTAAAATCTGCTGATCTCTTCTCAAAATTAAATAATGCAGAAACCCCAACAGAAGATTGTTCGCTTGTATAATACTCGTAAGATACGTCTAAGGTTTTAAGTGCTAAAGCATCAAATATATCAACTTTTACCTCTTGTTGTGCTTGAGCAAATGCGCTGATAAATATCACAGCAACTAATATTATTTTTTTCATCTTTTACTTTTTATTGATTTAAATTACCTATCAATTATAGTACCACAAACATACATTAATTGTTTAAGGCTTTAAAAACTTACAACAACATTTTATAACTATGAACAATTACAGTTTGTATCGCAATTATTTTTCTTTTTTGATTTTATAAAAAACTTTTTAATCAAAAAAACAACTGCTAGTAAAACAACTATATATGTTAAAACTTCTTGCATTAACTTAAAAATTGATAGGCTCCTAACGCCGATAAATATGCTAAAACACCCATTCCTACTAATTGTATTAACGGCCATTTCCAGCTTTTAGTTTCTCTTTTAACAATAGCCAATGTAGCCATACACTGCATTGCAAATGCATAAAACAACAACAAAGATATCCCTGTAGCAAAGTTAAATCGGCTTTTACCTGTTTCTGAATTCATCTCTGAAGCCATTTTTTCTTTAATTGTAGTTGTGTCTTCATCATTATTCTCTACACTATAAATAGTTGCTAAGGTTCCAACAAAAACTTCTCTTGCAGCAAAAGACGCTATTAAACCAATTCCTATTTTCCAATCGTAACCTAATGGTTTTACAATTGGTTCAATTGTTTTTCCTGCAATACCTATATAAGAATTCTCCAACTTAGCTGAAGCTATTTTTTGTTCTAGCTCTTGTTCTGATAACTGTTGGTTCATTGTTTTTTGAGCTATGTCTTTTTCAACATTATCAAATGACGAAGGCCCATGCGATGCTAAAAACCATAAAACTATAGAGATTGCTAATATTATTTTTCCCGCTCCAAATACAAATGCTTTTGTTTTTTCTAATACATCTAAAAAGACATTTTTTACTGAAGGCACTTTATAATCAGGCATCTCTATTACAAAAAACGAATTACTTTTAATTTTTAGTGTTTTATGTAAAATAAATGCTGCTATTATTGCCGCTCCAAAACCAAGAATATACAATCCTAATAATGTAAGTCCTTGTAAACTTACAAAACCTAAAACTTTAGTGTTTGGAATAATTAAAGCGATTAAAATAGCATATACTGGTAAACGAGCAGAACATGTAGTAAATGGCGTAACTAAGATTGTAATTAAACGTTCTTTCCAACTAGAAATAGTACGTGTTGCCATTACTGCTGGTATTGCACATGCAGTTCCAGAAATTAAAGGGATTACACTTTTACCACTCATACCAAAGCGTCTCATAATTTTATCCATTAAAAAGACAACTCTACTCATATATCCTGTTTCTTCTAGAAGAGCTATAAATAAAAACAAAATGGCTATTTGTGGAATAAAAATTACAACTCCTCCTATACCTGGAATAATTCCATCAGTTAGTAAATCAGTAAACATACCTTCCGGTAGTTTAGATTTAGTAAACTCTGCAATGTTAGCAAACAAGCCATCAATAAAATCCATTGGAGTTGATGCCCATTCAAAAATCGATTGAAAAATCAATAACAGGAGTCCAAAGAAAATAACATATCCAAATATTTTATGAGTAAAAACACGGTCTAATTTAGATCTTATATCTGTTCCCTTAGAACTATCTACCTCATAAGTTTTCTTTAAAATTGAATTGATTTTTTGATATCTATAAATTGTTTCTTTATGCTGATACTTCTTCTGTTTAGACACATCATGACCAAACTGTTCTAATTCCTCTTCTTCCTTACTTGAAAGCAACGATGTATACTGCTTGGTATACATTAACCATAATTCGTAAATAGAAAATCTTTGACTTTTCTCTGATAATTCTTTAAAATAATTAGCATCAATTCTAGATGAAATTTCTTCAAAGTTTGAATATGGTTTTATCGCTTTATAATTTGCAATCTCTTCTTTTAAATCGTCAATCCCTTGATTGTTTCTTGCTGAAATTAAAACTACTTTAGTGTGTAGTTCTTTTTCTAAGCTATCAATATCAATTGAAATTCCTTTTCGTTGTAATTGATCGGCCATATTCAAGGCTAAAATTACTGGAATCTCTAAATCTTGAATTTGAGTAAACAATAGTAAGTTTCTTTTCAAATTCTCAACATCAGCAACTACCACAATTACTTCTGGCTTATCATCTTCATTAGAAGTTAATAAGTTTTTTAACACAATACTTTCATCAATCGAAGTTGGATTAATACTGTAAGTACCAGGTAAATCGGTAATTATAGCCGATTGTTTATTTGGTAATTTACATACACCTTGTTTTTTATCAACAGTAACTCCAGGATAGTTTCCAACTTTCTGATTTAAACCAGTTAACTGATTAAATAATGATGTTTTTCCTGTATTAGGATTTCCTATTAATGCTACTTTAATACATTTACTCATCAGTTAAATTTTTGTAACTATTATTTTACTAGCTGTTTCTTTTCTTATTGCTAAGTGACTACCATTTACACAAATGTAAATTGGGTCTTTTAAAGGGGCTATTTGCAATAGTTCCACTTCTGTACCAGGTAAGCAGCCCATTTCTAATAATTTTAACGGTATAACATCTAAGCTTTCTTCAGATATAATTCCTCTTTCTCCGATTTGTAAAGTTGCAATTGAATTCAAACGACATGTATAAATTAACCCACAAATATATTAAAATAGAACGATTCTAAACAACAAGCTTTGTTAATTATAAGCTCAAGCTTCATTTATTAATTGTCCTATCTGTATGAAACCTTATATTTGTGCTATGACTTTCGACCAAATCATCGGACAAGAACATATTAAAAAGCATTTACAACAAACTGTTAAAAACAACAGAATACCTCATGCTCAACTTTTTGTTGGTAAAGAAGGTTCTGGTACTTTAGCTACTGCCATTGCTTATGCTCAATATTTATTATGTAGTTCCTCTGCAAATGCCGAGGCTTGTAATTTAAAATGTAGTAAACTACAGCACCCTGATTTACATTTTGCTTTTCCAGTAACTACAAACGATTCTGTAAAGAAACATCCTGTAAGTAATTTATTTTTAAACGATTGGAGAGACTTTATTGAAAAACAACCTTATGGAAGTTTATTTAATTGGTTGCAACATATTGGAGTTGAAAATAAACAAGGACAAATTGGAGTTGATGAAGCTGAAGATATTGTAAAAAAATTACAACTAAAATCATACGAAGGAGGTTTTAAAGTAATGATAATTTGGATGGCTGAAAAAATGAATGCAGCTGCTTCCAATAAATTATTAAAACTTATTGAAGAACCACCTAGTCAAACTATCTTTTTGTTAGTTACTGAAGATGAAGGTCAAATTATTAACACTATTAAATCTAGATGTCAAGCATTGCATTTCCCTTCATTAAGTAGTGCTGATATAGCAAATACTTTAATTCAACAGGAAAATGTTTCTGAAAATGAAGCAACAAAAATAGCTTATCAGGCAGAAGGTAATTACAACAAAGCACTTCAGTTATTAAACAATAATTCTAACGATTTAATTTTTGAAGAATGGTTTATAACTTGGATTCGAGCAGCTTTTAAAGCAAAAGGTAATGCAGCTGTAATTCAAGACTTAATAGGCTGGTCGGAAACCATTGCAAAATCGGGAAGAGAAACACAAAAACAATTCTTACAATATTGTTTACAATTCTTTAGGCAAGCTTTATTATTAAATTATGGTACTCCTGATTTAGTTTTTTTAGAAACAAAAACGAACAACTTCAAATTAGAAAAATTTGCTCCTTTTATAAATAGTGCAAATATCTTAACTATAGAGAAAGAAGTTAGCGATGCTTTATATCATATTGAACGAAATGGAAATGCAAAAATTATTTTATTAGATTTATCAATCAAATTAACTCGTCTTTTGCATACCAAAGAAGAAAAAATTAATGCTTAAAACATGAGAAGATCTTATATAATTACAGTTATTATTTTCGGAATACTTTTTGCTGCATGTAAACAGGAAAAAAAAGCTGCTTTAAACGATTATATGGTTGGAAGTTGGCAAACTGAATATATCAAAATTGAAATGCCAACTATTAATAAAACTGATAGCACCTCTGTTTTTGAAGATAATTTTAGTAAGCCTAATACTGGCAGAGCTCAATCTACTTATAAAAAAGACGGGACTTTTAAAGCTTGGTTTCAACAACCTGATGGTAAAAAAACTGGAGAAACTAATGGTAATTGGAAAACCAAAAATGATAGTTTGTATGTAGATTACCCTTATTTAGGAAAACAAGTTCAAGCTTGGTATAAAATAACTAAAACAAAAGAAGGTTTTGAAGGTAAAGTAGTTTATGATTGGGATAATGATGGTGAATTTGACGATACTTTAATTATGAAAACTAAAAGAATAAAAGAATAAAATTGCTAAACGTTAACAACATATCCTTACGTATCCGAATATTTTTGTCAATGATACTTCTTGTATTATTGGCTTCTGTTTTAATTGTATTAGTAACTGTTTATCAATATGGTGAACAAACCAAAGATTATAACATTCATCGTTTTGGAAGAAAGGAAACTACCATTAAACAAGCTATTGAAATTGAATTAAAACGTAGAACAACATATCCTGTTAACACAGAAAACTTATCTAAAATTTTTCAGGATAGAATTTATGAGATGGCTGCTGTTCATAAGCTTACAATTACAATGTATGGTATGGATGGGAGGTTTTTAAAATCGTCAAAACCTTATAATTTTGAAAAAGTAGAAGATAAACCTCTTTCTAGTGAAATAACTACTGAATTAGCTAATAATTCTGATCATAAAATTTTAAAAAGCAGAAGTAAAAATGGAATTACCTACCAATCTTCTTATACGTATATAAACGATTTACGCTTTAAACGTATTGGAATACTTGAAATACAAATAGCGCAAAATAACGAAGAACAAAAAAAGGAGTTACAAGAGTTTATTTCACGTCTTGCACTTGTATACATTCTTATGTTCCTAGTAGCAATTGCTTTAGCCTACTTTTTATCAAGTTATATCACACGATCTATTCAAACAATTTCAGAAAAAATTAAAGAGACTCGTTTAAACAAACGAAACGAAAAAATCACTTTAAACTCTGCTAGTTCAGAAATCAATTCTTTGGTTGATTCTTATAATAATATGATTGATCAACTAGAAGAAAGTGCTGTAAAATTAGCTATGAGCGAACGTGAACAAGCATGGAGAGAAATGGCTAAGCAGGTTGCTCATGAAATTAAAAACCCATTAACCCCTATGCGACTTTCTGTTCAAAGTTTTGAAAGGAAGTTCAATCCTGACGACCCTAAAATTAGAGAAAAAATGTCTGAATATAGTGAAACACTTATTCAGCAAATAGATGTAATGAGTTCTATTGCCTCTGCATTCTCTGATTTTGCTAAAATGCCTACACAACGACGTGAAAAATTAGATGTAGTAGATGTTGTAAAACATTCTTTAGACATATTTACAGAAGGATATATACATTACATTCCACAAGAAACAGAATTATTTGCCAACCTAGATAAAACACAATTGATTAGAATTGTAACCAACTTAGTAAAAAATGCTACACAGGCAATAAAAGAAAACGAACAAAATCCTAGAGTTGAAGTAAAAGTCACTTCAGAAGGTAATAACGTTAAAATTTCTGTTTCTGATAATGGAAAAGGTATTACTGAAAAAAATAAAGAATTAATTTTTGAACCTAAGTTTACTACTAAAACAAGTGGAATGGGATTAGGTTTACCAATGATAAAAAATATAATTGAAGCATATGATGGTTCTATTACTTTTACCTCAACTGAGGGTATAGGAACTGTTTTTAATGTAATTTTACCCAAAACATAATCAAATGAATTTCGAAAACATCTTAGTTGATACTTCTAACGGATTAGCTACAATAACTATTAATCGTCCAAAAAAATTAAATGCTTTAAACAAAGCAACTATTGAGGAATTACATACAGCTTTTGACAGCTTAAATAATGATTCTTCAATAAAAGCAATCATTATTACAGGTAGTGGAGAAAAAGCTTTTGTAGCTGGTGCAGATATTTCTGAATTTGCTCATTTCTCAGTAACAGAAGGTGCTGAGTTAGCCAGAAAAGGACAAGAAACTTTATTTGATTTTGTAGAAAACTTATCTACTCCAGTAATCGCTGCTGTTAATGGATTTGCATTAGGTGGTGGGTTAGAATTGGCAATGTCGTGTCATTTCAGAGTTGCTTCTGACAATGCTAAAATGGGATTACCAGAAGTATCTTTAGGTGTAATACCAGGCTATGGAGGTACACAGCGTTTACCACAGCTTGTAGGTAAAGGAAAAGCTATGGAAATGGTAATGACAGCTGGAATGATTTCTGCTGAGGAAGCTAAAGATTCTGGATTAGTAAATCACATTACAACACAAGAAGAATTAATTCCATTAGCTGAGAAATTAGCTAGCAAAATAATGAGAAACTCATCTGTTGCCATTAGTGCTGCTATTAAAGCTGTAAACGATAATTTTAAAGACGGTATTAATGGTTTCGAAACAGAAATTACTGAATTTGGAAAATGTTTTGGTACAGAAGATTTTAAAGAAGGTACTACTGCTTTTTTAGAAAAAAGAAAACCTAATTTTCCTGGAGCATAACATATGACATTAAAGAAAACTCTTTTTCTAATTCTTTTTCTCTTTAGCTATAGTTTTTTTGCACAAAAAACTATTGATAGTCTCTATGTAAAAAGTCTAAAAACACTTTCTGATTCTTTAAGAGTAGAGGAAGGGAGTAGAGAAAGAGTTCGTTTAATGAACAAAATGTTAGTTCTTGCCGAAGAACAAAAAGATACCTTTAGAACAATTCATCTATTGCATAGAATTGCTAGACAAAGTCAATTCATTAATGAGCATTACACATCTATTAAATCTTATAAAAGAGAATTAGATTTATACAACAGGTATCAATTTAGCAAGAAAGAAAAAAAAGCCATACTCTTAGCTAAAATAACCCCTATAGAAATACAAGTACAACTTGGAAACAGCTACGCTGCCATAGGGGAGACTAAAATAGGGTTAGATTATTATTCTATTGGTGAAGCCATCGCTGAAAAAGAAGACCTAGGTTTTTATAAAGCTGTAATACCTGTTTTAATTGGCGGAATGAATAATACTGCTGGGGAATATGAAGAAGCTATAAAACAGTATAAAAAAGGCTTACAACTTATAGAATCTGCAAAAGATATAGATGAAATAAATAGGAAATTCAATAGCTCACTCACTATTGTAAGCATCAGTGACTCTTATCTTAAACTAAAAAAATTAGATTCAGCCAACTTTTATTTAAATAAAGGAATTGAAAAACACTTAGATACCATTAATGATGTTATTCGATTAAACTACTTGTCCCAAAAAAGTAAAATCTTAATTGCTGAAAATAAAAATGAAGAAGCTTTAATTGTATTAGAAAAATTAAAAAATTTAAGTCATAAATACGATACAAATTCAGGAGAAACATACTACTATAAAGAATTAGCTGAAGCCAATAGTAATTTAAAAAACTATGATAAGGCAATAGCTATAATGCTTAAAGGTATTGACAAAATTAAAAACAAAACCAAAGAATTCAATTTAGTAGAAGACTATAAAAAGCTTGCAAAAATTTATAAAAAAGCTGGAAACATTGAAAAATCAAATGAATATTTTGAAAAATATGTTTTAAATCAAACTGCATTAGAAAAAAACAGAAAACATATTGTAGACTCTTTTCATAAAAAGAAAATTTCTGATTTAGAAACAGCTAAACAAGAACAACAAAATAAAACTTCTCTTTTACTTATAGGAGGCTCTTTTGTCATTGCTCTTTTGCTACTTTTCTTATTTATTACATTAAAAAGAAGAGCAAAAACTACCAAGAGATTTAATGAATTATTAACTAAAATAGAATCTTTGGAAAAACAACAAACTCTTGTAGATACCAAAGACATTTCATTAGAAGAAAAGAATACTACTTCAGATATTAATCAAGAAACTTTTAATGAGATTTTAGCTGGCTTACAAAAAATAGAAGAACAGCATTATTATTTAAAACAAGAATGTAATTCATATAACGTAGCAAAGAAAATAAAAACAAATACTTCGTATTTATCTAAAGTAATCAATGCGCATTATCAGAAAAACTTTAATACATACATAAACGATTTAAGAATTAATTATATCATTTTAAAATTAAGAGAAAGCAGCAAATTTAGATCCTATTCTATTCAATCAATTTCAGAAGAAATAGGTTATAAAAGTCCAGATTCTTTTACCAAATACTTTAAAAAAAGAACTGGTTTACTACCTTCTGTTTATATCAAAAAATTGAATTCTATTTCTTAAATCAACATCAAAAAAACATTACAAAAGCCCTAAATTTATAAATTTGGGGCTTTTTCATTTTTGAGATCATCCACTTTTCAAAAACACAACAAAACACTATAAAACAAAGGATTAACCCCTAAAAAGATAACCCTATTTTCCTAAAACTGGGTATGCTTTACTTGGAATAGCTCTTTTAAAGTAGAATCTTTGTATCAGCAATTAAGCTCATATAAAATTTATAGAGAAATGAAAAAATCAGCAAGAACTTTAATTGTTATTATCTCATTATTATTACTTGGAGGACTATTTGGTTACACAGTAGCTTCCTCAATAAAAAGTTCTAATAAGTCTGATAAAATTTTACATACGTTAAAAGAAAATTGCGATTGTAAAGAGGTTAACCAAATCATTTATGCAAAAGGAATTCAGTTTGGAGAAAATGGTTTTTCAACCGAAAAAGGAGAATACCAATTAGTTGACTGCAATTTTGAATCAGTTGAAGCTGAAGCTAAAAAAATTCAATCTTTATTAGAATCTGAAATAAAAGGTTTTAAAGAAATAGACTTATTAGAGTTAGAATTTATTAACCAAAACGAAAGTAAAGTAGTCTTAATAAAAAAAGGAATCATTAAATAAAACTCAACATCATGATAATCATAATAACAACCATCATTTTAGAAGTAGCACAATTACTATTAAATTTAGTATTAACTATATTTTAAATACAGGATTATTCAATACTTTCTTAAAAGTTAATTAAACAGTTCCGTCCCATTCATTATAGAACTGTTGTAAAAATTGCTCCATAAACTCATGTCTTTTTGCTGCAATACTTTTACCTGTAGCTGTATTCATTTTATCTTTTAACAACAATAGTTTTTCATAAAAGTGATTTATCGTTGGTGCTGTAGACTTTTTATATTCTTCTTTGGTCATGTTTAGATTTGGAAGAATACTCGGATTATATAGCTCTCTATTTTTATAACCTCCATAGTTAAAACAACGAGCTATTCCTATAGCACCTATTGCATCTAATCTATCAGCATCTTGAATAACTTCTAATTCTGGCGATGTGAACTTTTGTTCGAAATTACCTCCTTTAAAAGATATATTTTGAATAATCTTTTCAACATGAACAATTATTGCTTCACTTACATTTTGAGACTCTAAAAATACTCGTGCCTTTTTAGGACCAACAGTTTCATCCCCATTATAAAACTTACTATCGGCAATATCATGTAATAAAGCACCTAAAGCCACTATGAATTCATCTACTTTTTCCGTCTTTGCTATTAATAATGCATTTTTATATACTCGTTCTACATGAAAATAATCATGTCCTCCCTCTGCTCCTTTCAAAGTTTCTTTTACAAACTCAATAGTATCCTGTATAATTTGCGCTCTGTTCATAGGTTCAAAAATAAAAAACCTGCATTTAAATAAATACAGGTTTTGAAAAATTATGTTCAAATTACTTTTAAGCTGTAACCGCCTTTCCTATTAAATTATTAGCTACTAAATATTCAGCTATTTGAATTGTATTTGTAGCTGCCCCTTTTCGTAAGTTATCAGAAACAATCCACATATTCAAACTATTTGGTTGCGATAAATCTCTTCTAATTCTACCAACGAAAACTTCATCTTTTCCTTCAGAATAGAACGGCATAGGGTATACATTATTCTCAATATCATCTTGTACAACAACTCCATCTGTTTCAGATAAAATTTTGCGAATATCCTCTACCTCAAAATGATTTTCAAACTCAATATTTACAGCCTCACTATGACCACCTACAACAGGTATTCTTACTGATGTAGCTGTAATACCAATACTAGGGTCGTTTAAAATCTTATGAGTTTCTCTTACCAATTTTAATTCCTCTTTAGTATAACCTGCTTCCTCAAAAACATCACAATGAGGTAATGCATTTTTATGAATTTGATGTGGATATGCTGTTTCTCCCTCTATTCCTTTAGATTCATTTTCTAATTGCTGTACAGCTTTAACTCCTGTTCCTGTAATTGACTGATAGGTAGAAATTACCAAACGTTTGATACCATATTTTTTATGCAATGGTGCCAAAGCTAAAACCATTTGAATTGTAGAACAATTTGGATTTGCTATAATTTTATCATTCTCCGTTAATTCAGAAGCATTAATTTCTGGTACTACTAGTTTTTTAGTAGTATCCATTCTCCATGCCGAAGAATTATCAATTACTGTTGTTCCAGCCTCTGCAAATTTAGGAGCCCATTCTAATGATGTACTTCCTCCTGCAGAAAACAACGCTACATCTGGCTTCATAGAAACAGCGGTTTCTAATCCAACAATGGTATAATTTGTTCCTTTAAACTCAATTTGTTTTCCAACTGAACGTTCTGATGCTACAGGAATTAATTCTGTTACAGGAAAGTTACGTTCTGCTAATACTTGTAACATTACATTACCTACCATTCCGGTAGCTCCTACTACTGCTACTCTCATTTATTATTATTATTTACGGTAAGTTGCCAATAACCAACATCTACCCATTTATTAAACTTATATCCAACTTCTTTAAAATGTGCTACTTTGGTAAAACCAAACTTTTCATGCAAAGCAACACTTGCTTTATTAGGCAATGATATTCCACCTATTAACACATGAAAACCTTTTTCAATTAACACTCTAATTAAATTATTGTACAACTGAGAACCTATTCCTTTACCTCCAACATTAACATCTAAGTAAATAGAAACTTCAGCTGTTTTACCATATGCACTTCTTGTATTCCAGAAATTTCCATGTGCATAACCTACAATTCTATTATTTTCTTCAAAAACAAACCAAGGAAAATCCTTTGTTATTTTTTCTATTTTATTTTTAAAGTAAATTACAGAAACAGGTTCCTCTACAAACGTAGCAATATGACTTACAACATAGTAATTGTAAATATTAGTTATTGCTTCAGCATCATTTATAGTTACACTTCGTATCATTTCTTCGAAATACTAGTACAAAGGTTCAAAAAAATGAGATTAGTTGTATCTGTTTTACCGCTAAATTTTCTCAAAAATTTGAATTCCTATCAATTTGATACTAAATGTATTATTTTAAACATAAAAAATAAAAATTATGTACTTTTGCAGCGATTTTTAAAAAAGATCATAACATATTTTGTTTAACTAAAAAAGTATAGCATGCAACTGTACAATAAGTTAAGCGCAAGTGAACGCGCTGCATTAATAGACGAAGCGGGAAAAGACCGTTTGACAATTTCATTCTATCAATATTTTAAGATAGAAAATCCAACCTTATTTAGAAACAAATTATTCCTAGAATGGAACGAATTAGATGTATTAGGTAGAACCTATGTATCTTATGAAGGTATAAATGCTCAAGTCTCTGTTCCTGCAGAAAACTTCTTAGCTTTAAAAGAACAATTAGATAACATTTCTTTCTTAAAAGATATTCGTTTAAATGTTGCCGTAGAGCAAGACAATAAGTCGTTTTTAAAATTAAAGGTAAAGGTTCGTAATAAAATTGTAGCTGACGGATTAAACGATGATACTTTTGATGTAACGAATAAAGGAGTTCACTTATCGGCTAAAGAGTTTAACGAAATGTTAGCAAATCCAAACACTGTATGTGTTGATATGCGTAACCATTACGAAAGTGAAATAGGGCATTTCGAAGGAGCTGTAACTCCAGATGTAGACACATTTAGAGACTCTTTAGATATTATTGAAGAAGATTTAAAAGATCATAAAGAAGATAAAAACCTATTAATGTATTGTACTGGTGGTATTCGTTGTGAAAAAGCATCAGCTTATTACAAGCATAAAGGTTTTAAAAATGTATTCCAATTAGAAGGAGGAATTATAGAATATACTCGTCAAGTAAAAGCAGAAGGGTTAGAAAATAAATTCAAAGGAAAGAATTTTGTTTTCGATCATAGACGTGCTGAACGTATATCTGAAGATGTAATTTCTAATTGTCATCAATGTGGAAAACCATGCGACACACATACCAATTGTGCAAACGAAGGTTGTCACTTATTGTTTATTCAATGTGACGAATGTGCTGAGCAAATGGAAAACACTTGTTCTTCTGAATGTCAAGAAATTATCCATTTACCTTATGAAGAGCAAAAAGCTTTACGTAAAGGTAAACATGCTAGCAATAAAATATTTAAAAAAGGGCGTTCTGAAGCTTTAAAATATAAGAAGTAATGCAAAAAATTGAACTAATGGCACCTGCTGGTAATTTTGAATCGTTACAAGCAGCGTTAGACAATGGATGTGATTCTGTGTATTTTGGTGTTGAACAATTAAATATGCGAGCTAGAGCGTCTATTAATTTTACTCTTGACGATTTAGAAGAAATTTCACAAAGATGTAAAGAGAAAAATGTTCGTACTTATTTAACCTTAAACACTATTGTTTATGATCATGATTTATCAATTGTAAAAACATTGATAAAAAGAGCAAAAGAAGCAGATATTACTGCGGTAATTGCTATGGATCAAGCAGTAATTGCTATGGCAAGGGCTGAAGGAATGGAAGTTCATATTTCTACACAAATAAATATTACAAATATTGAAACTGTAAAGTTTTATGCAATGTTTGCCGATACGGTTGTATTGAGTAGAGAACTTAGTTTACGTCAAGTAAAAAAGATTACCGAACAAATAGAAAAAGAGGAAATTAAAGGTCCATCAGGCCGTTTACTTGAAATAGAAATTTTTGGACATGGTGCATTATGCATGGCTGTTTCAGGTAAATGCTATATGAGTTTACACTCTCACAATTCTTCAGCAAACAGAGGTGCTTGCAAGCAAAATTGTCGTAAAAAATATACGGTAATAGATCAAGAATCAGGATTTGAAATGGAACTAGATAACGAGTATATCATGTCTCCAAAAGATTTATGCACGATTGATTTCTTAGATCAGGTTGCCGATGCTGGTATTAAAGTATTAAAAATTGAAGGTAGAGGAAGAGCTCCAGAATACGTTGCTAAAGTAATTAAATGTTATCGTGATGCTATTGATAGCTTACATAATGGTACTTATGATAAAGAGAAAGTAATTAGCTGGATGCAAGAACTAGAAAAAGTATATAATCGTGGTTTTTGGAATGGATATTATTTAGGACAAAAACTAGGAGAATGGAGTAAAGAACCAGGTTCTCATGCTACTCAAAAGAAAGTATACTTAGGTAAAGGAGTTCATTATTTCCAAAAAGCCCAAGTTGGTGAATTTAAAATTGAAGCTTATGATGTAAATGTAGGTGATACAATTTTAATTACAGGTCCAACTACAGGAGCTAAGGAAATGGAGCTAAAACAAATGTTTGTAAATGATGCTCCTGCTGAAAAAGCTACCAAAGGTGATGAAGTAACGATGAAATTAGATTTTAAAATTCGCTCTTCAGATAAGTTATATAAAATTGTAAAAACCGAATTTGCACAAGCCTAATGGTAGTAGTTACTTTACAAAGAAAAAAATGTATTGGTTGTAATTATTGTGTAGAGGTAGCTCCAGCACAATTTCAGATGTCAAAAAAAGATGGAAAATCAGTTCTTTTACATTCTTCTGAAAAAAAAGGTTTTTTCACAATAAAAACTCACGATGATTCTATTTACGAAACGTCATATGAAGCCAAAAAGGCTTGTCCAGTTAAAATTATAGAAGTAAAACAACTCTAAATACTTATTACTATATATCAAAGCTCTCTTCTGAGAGCTTTTTTATTTTAAATAATGTAATTTTATACTAAATAATTTAAATGTCTGGAGAAAAGAATTTAACTACCTTAATTAAAGAAATGAAACCTTTTGTTAATAAAGGGGAATATGTTTTTACCACAGTTTCAAACACTTCTAATATTGACAAAGAAGAAATTATTAGTCTTTTTAAAGAGCAGGAAGGTGTAACACTTATTCTAAAAAAGTCTGTTGCCGACAATTTAAATCTACCATATAGCTTTATAGCTTCTTGGATTACTTTAAAAATACATTCTGCATTAGACGCTGTAGGGCTCACAGCTGCTTTTTCAACAGAACTTGCAAAAAACAACATTAGCTGTAATGTTGTTGCCGGCTATTATCACGATCATATTTTTGTTGCAAAAAAAGATGAGGCTAAAACCATCGAAGTATTAACAAATCTTTCTAATAGTTTTTAGCTTTGTAAAATGGAATTACAACCACCATATCGTAAAATTATTCATGTAGATATGGATGCTTTTTATGCATCGGTAGAACAACTAGATAATCCTGATTTAAGGAATAAACCTGTTGCTGTTGGTGGAAGTGAAATTAGAGGAGTTGTCTCTGCTGCTAGTTACGAAGCTAGAAAATACGGTGTTCGTTCTGCCATGAGTGGAGTACTTGCTAAAAGAAAATGCCCACACATAATCTTTGTTCCTCCTAGGTTTGACAGATACAAAGAAATTTCTTCTAAGATTAGAAAAATATTTTATGATTATACTGATTTAGTAGAACCTCTTTCTCTTGACGAAGCTTACTTAGATGTTACTGAAAATAAAAAAGGAATTTTATCTGCCAGTTTAATTGCAGAAGAAATAAGAAAACGCATTTGGGATGAACTAGAATTAAGAGCTTCTGCTGGGATTTCTATAAATAAGTTTATAGCAAAAGTTGCTTCAGACATTAACAAGCCAAATGGTCAAAAAACCATAAACCCTGAAGAAGTAAATAGTTTTTTAGAAGAATTACCTATCAATAAATTTTACGGTGTTGGAAAAGTAACTGCTGCTAAAATGCATAATCTAGGAATTTTCACAGGGCTTGATTTAAAGAAAAAATCAATAGAAGAGCTTTCTAAACTATTTGGAAAGTCTGGCTTACATTATTATAATATTGTTAGAGGGATTCACAATAGTCAAGTAAAACCTAACAGGATAAGAAAATCTATAGCAGCCGAACGTACTTTTAATGAAAATTTATCTTCTGAAGTGTTTATGCTAGAACGTTTAGATAAAATTGCTGATGAATTAGAGCGCAGAATGAAAAAATCGAACACTAAAGGAAAAACCATTACTTTAAAAATAAAATATAGCGACTTTACCCAACAAACTCGAAGCAAAACTACCAACCATTATATTTATCAAAAAAGAGACTTTTACCCTATAATTAAGGAATTATTATTTCAAGAAACTTTAAAAAACTCTGTTCGATTATTAGGAATTTCTTTTAGTAATTTAAATACCGAAAAGAAAGAGCCAATTTGGGTACAACTAAAATTTAATTTTTAGATTATTGGAAGCCTTAAAGTAACTCTTGTTCCAATAGATTGGCCTTTTTCATCAACCAAATCTATGTAAACTAAAGAAAAATCATTTTGATATTGATTAGCGAAGTTCTTCAATCTTTCCGTAGTTAATTCTATCCCTATAGAATCTCTATTCAAGGATTTATTATTTTTAATTTTTAAAGCAGCATCTCTTCCTATTCCATTATCTGATATATCAATTTGAATAAACTCATCCGAAATTTTTTCTACTGATAACTCTACTTTTTTACTTCCTTTTTTTGAAGACAATCCATGCCAAATAGAATTCTCTAAAAACGGCTGTAATATTAACGGAGGTATTTTTATTCTCTCTAATTCTAAATCAGAGCTAATATTTTCCTCATATTCTATTTCATTTGAAAACCTAATGTTTTCAATACTCATATACAAGTTCATCGTTTTTAACTCTTCTCCCAATGTTACCTCTTTTACTCTAGAAGAATCTAAAATGCTACGAATTAACTTTGAAAACTTATTTAAGTAATAAACTGCATTCTTTTGTTCATTATTGATAATATAAAGTTTAATAGAATTCAGAGCATTGAATACAAAATGTGGATTCATTTGAATTCTTAATGCTTCTTGCTCTAAAAGTAAAATTTGCTTATCATTTTTTAACAAACGTTGTCTATATATTGAATACAATAAAACACCAAATAAAGCTATAGAAACCAAAGCTATAATTAGAATATTACGATTTCTTGTAAGTTTTAACTTACCTATTTCATTTTGCTTTGCAAGATCTTTAATTTTATTACTCTTAACTTCATTATCATACTTGCTAATTAAGCTATTTACGTAACGAATATTTTTAGCATTGAATGTCTTTTTTTCTAATTCAATTGCCATTTTGTAATACTCTAAAGACTTTTTGTATTTCTTTTGTTTTTGATATAGTTCAGATAAATGATCATAAGACACTGTTAAACTCGAAGGAATATTATTCTTCAAAGAAATTCTTAGTGCTTTATTAATGTAAATTTTAGCCTCATTTAATCTATTCAATTTTAAAAGAGCGCACCCTAAAGTATTGTAAACTTCAGATAAATAATACCTATTCCCTATAGATTCAGCAAGTTCAACAACCTCTTTTATGTACTTATGAGCTTCTTCATATTTAGACTGTTTAATTAAAATACCACTTATACTATTATGGCAAATTACTTTTCCTAACCGATCTTTATTTAGGTTATTATATTTTAGTGATTTTTGATAGTTGTCTAAAGCTTGATTTAGGTCTCCGATGTGTTTATAAGCATAACCAATATTTTGATGATTAATAGCCAATCCTCTTTTATCATCTAAGTCCTTTTGAATAGCTATAGACTTACTAAATTTTTCTAGTGCTTTTTCATATTGTTTTAAAGCTAAATAGATATTCCCTAAGCTATTAATTGAAATACTATGACTAATTTTAATATCCTTATTAGGCTTATCTATTTTTGAAATAATTTCTAAGGCCGATTGATGGTAATTCAGAGCCATCCTTATTTTATCTTGCCTTCTATAAACAACACCTAATTGGTTTAATGTTACTACTTCCGCCTCAACACTTTTAATCTCTTTGGCTAATTCTAAAGCTTCTTTATATCTTTTTATTGCTTTATTATATTCTGTAACATTTCTATGAGATCGTCCTTGGACATTTTTGGCAAAAATCTGACCTAAGATATAATCATTTTTTTTACTTTCATTTAAAAGTAAATTTAATTCTTCACTAGTAAATCGAATTCTTTTGAAATGCTTTTGAAGCTCAAAATAATTAGTCTCTTTTATTTCAATAGCTTTAACTATTAAACTATCAACATTTTTTTGAGATAAACATATAATGCTGAACAAAAAGAACAATACTAATGTGAAGATTTTTTTCATCCTAAAACTTTTCTAACAGATCCGATTTTCGTTGTCTTGACACAGGGATTTTGTGATTGTTTTCAATAATTACATAACCATCGGACTTTAAAAACTCTTTAATTTTATTTAAGTTTATGATGTAGGAATTATGAATTCTAAAAAAATGTTCTTCTGGTAACAATAAATTAATTTCTTTCAATTTTTTAGTAACTACTATTTTCTTATTATTTGTAGTATGAATTGAGCAATAATTACCATCAGATTCAACAAATAAAATTTCAAATTGTTCTAAAAAAATAAGTTTACCATCTGTATTTATTGTTATTTTTCTTCTATTGAATTTTTTATTAAAGCTTGAAAGTATTTTTTCAAACTTATCATCGTAGCTATTGTTTTTTGAATAATGCTTTTTTATCCTGTTCAATGTTTCTTCCAAGTCATCAGTATCTATAGGTTTTAGTAAATAATCTATAGCTTGATTTTTTAATGCTTTAATAGCGTACTCATTATAAGCGGTAGTTATGACAACAGCAAAATCTGTTTTTTCTAATTTTTCAAGCAGCTGAAAACCATCCATTGTAGGCATTTCAATATCTAAAAAAAGACAATCGATAGTGTTTTCGTTTATATATTTTATAGCCTTGTCGGCTTCTGTAAATGTTTGTATGATTTCTAAATCATCATTAAAATTCGATAACTCCCACAAAAGACTTTTGATAGCTTTTGGTTCATCATCGACAATAACTGCTTTTAACATAAAGTGGGATTTGCAACCAAATGTAACTTTTATAATTGTAAAATTAAAATCAGGGTAAAGCATTTATATATAAAAAAAGACCTCTTATTCACCTAAAAAAACAAAAGACCAACCATTTACACACTATTTCCTACTATTTATACATATGTTATCGAAAAAAATATATTTTCGCCCCATATTTGTACCATAATACACAAGGGGAATCATTATGATAAATTAGGGGATTAATCAATAATGATATTAAACTAAAAAGCATCACTTTAATAAAGAGATGCTTTTTTATTTGAAATAAGTTTATATATAAAAAAAAGCTCAAACAAAATTGTTTGAGCTTTCTCTTATTTAATCAAGTAGTTTCTTAAGCCTCGAAAGGAACTATAGAAACATAAGACTTGTTGTCTCTTTTCTTTCTGAATTCAACTACACCGTCAACTTTAGCATGTAAAGTATGATCTTTACCCATGTAAACGTTTTCACCTGGATTGTGAGTTGTTCCTCTTTGACGAACAATAATGTTACCTGCAATAGCAGCTTGTCCTCCAAAAATCTTTACTCCTAGTCGTTTCGATTCTGATTCTCTACCATTCTTCGAACTACCAACACCTTTTTTATGAGCCATTTCTGTAAGTTTTTAAAGTTAATTATTTACTTAATGCTTCAATTAATTCAGCTTTCTTTAAAGAAGTGTATCCAGAAATACCTTTTTCTTTAGCTAAAGCTTTTAATTCTGCAACAGTCATTGAACTAATATCTTTAGATTCAGCTTTAACTTCTGCTTTAGGAGCTTCTTTTTTAGCAGCCGCCTTTTTTACACCAGAAGCAGAAATACCTTCGATTTGAATCTCAGTTAAAGACTGTCTGTGTCCATTTTTCTTTTTGTAACCTTTTCTTCTTTTCTTTTTGAAAACGATTACTTTATCACCTTTTAAGTGACCTAATACCTTAGCAGTTACTCCTGCTCCTTCTATAGCTGGGGCGCCAATAGTTACGTTACCTTTATCTTCAATAAGCATTACGTTATCAAAAGTTACTTTTGATCCTTCTGCCTCTTGTAAACGGTGTACGTATACTTTTTGGTCTTTTGCTACTTTAAATTGCTGCCCTGCTATCTCTACGATTGCGTACATACTTTTTGTTTTGCGTTATATTATTCGCACCTTCTTAATGAAAATGCGGGTGCAAATATACGTTTTTTAATACAGAAAACAACCTATAATACAGAAAATTAATCTTTTAACACTTAACAAGTTAAAAATTATTTTTCTTACTGTGTAACAAATACCTTAAATTCACGTCACATATGTCAAAATCAGTCAAGAACTAATAAATAAATTAATGAAAAAAAGTATTTTATCTCTTGCTTCAGCTATGCTATTTGTATTCGCTACAAATGCACAAAAAGTTGAGTTTGAAGAGTACGATTTAAGTAACGGGATGCATGTTATTTTACATAAAGACAACTCTGCTCCTGTTGTTACAACTGCTGTTATGTATCATGTAGGGGCAAAAGACGAACAACCTGACCGTACAGGTATGGCACATTTTTTTGAACACTTATTATTCGAAGGAACTAAAAATATTAAAAAAGGTGATTGGTTTAAAATTGTTTCTTCTAATGGAGGAAAAAATAACGCCAATACTACTGATGACAGAACCTATTATTATGAAATATTTCCATCAAATAATTTAGAGTTAGGACTATGGATGGAATCTGAAAGATTATTACATCCAATTATTGGACAAGAAGGTGTAGATACTCAAAATGAGGTTGTAAAAGAAGAAAAGCGCTTACGTGTAGACAACCAGCCATATTCTCGTTTTTTAGAAAACGTAAAAAAGAATATGTTTAAAAAGCACCCATATAAAGGGACTACAATCGGAAAAATGAAACATTTAGACGATGCTACATTAGAAGAGTTTATTGCTTTTAACAAAAAGTTTTATGTTCCTAATAATGCAACATTAGTAGTTGCTGGAGATATTAATGTAAAGCAAGCTAAAAAATGGATAAAGGAATATTTTGAAAGAATTCCTAGAGGAAAAGATATTGAAAGAAATTTCCCTAAAGAAGATCCAATTACTACTCAAATAGAAGCTAAAGCTTACGATCCAAATATTCAGATTCCTGCAATTATGGAAGCTTATAGAACACCATCAATGAAAACACGTGATTCTAGAGTGTTAGACATGATATCTTCATATTTAAGTAGTGGAAAAAGTTCTGTTTTATATAAAAAATTAGTTGACAAAAAGAAAATGGCTTTACAAGCGGGAGCTATAAACTTAAGTCAAGAAGACTACGGTACATATATCATTTATGCACTTCCTTTAGGTAAAACTTCATTAAGCGATTTAGTAAAAGAAATTGATGAAGAAGTTGTAAAACTTCAAACAGATTTAATTTCTGAAAAAGATTATCAAAAACTACAAAATCAATTTGAAAATCAATTTGTAAACTCAAACTCTAGTGTAGAAGGAATTGCAAATTCTTTAGCTCGTTATAATGTATTATACGGTGACACAAACCTGATTAACACAGAAATTGACATTTATCGTTCAATTACCCGAGAAGAAATTAGAGATGTAGCTAAAAAGTACCTACAAACAAACAAACGTTTGTTAATGGAATATTTACCAGAGAGCAAAAAGTAACATCAAAAGACAATATAAAAGAATTATGAAGACAAAAATTTTATCATTAGTCGCGATTTTAGCAATGTCTTTTGCTGTAAATGCACAACGCGATTTAAATAAACAACCAAAACCAGGGCCTGCTCCTAAAGTTCAATTAGGTAAAGCCGAAAAATTTAAATTACCTAACGGTTTACAAGTAATTATGGTTGAAAATCATAAATTACCTAGAGCCTCAGCTAGTTTAACTATTGATAACAAACCTGTAGCTGAAGGTTCAAAAGCCGGATTAGCAGATTTAATGGGTGGTTTACTAGGAAATGGAACTACTTCTATTTCTAAAGATGATTTCAACGAAAAAGTAGATTATTTAGGAGCATTTGTGAGCTATAGTAAAGATGGAGCATATGCGTCATCATTAAAAAAATACTTTTCTGAAGTATTAGGATTAATGGCTGACGGCGTTAAAAACCCTATTTTTTCACAAGAAGAATTCGACAAAGCTGTTGCTCGTACTTTAGATGGATTAAAATCTAATGAGAAAAGCGTATCTGCTATTGCTTCTAGAGTTCAAGACGTTTTAACCTACGGTAAAAATCATCCTTATGGAGAGTTTACAACACCTGAAAGTATCAAAAGTGTTACTTTAGCTGATGTAAAAAACAATTACAACACATACTATCGTCCTAACAACTCTTATTTAGTAATTGTTGGAGATATTGACCCTGCTAAAACAAAAAAATTAGTTACTAAATTATTTAGCGGATGGAAAGCTGGAAATATACCTTCAGCTACTTTACCAAAACCAACAAATCCTGCTACTACTGAAATCGATTTTATTGATATGCCAAACGCTGTACAGTCTGAAATTGCAGTAATTAACAATATTGATTTAGTATTAGGTGATAAAGATTATTACGCAGCATTATTAGCAAATAACATTTTAGGTGGAGGTGGAACTGCACGTTTATTCATGAATTTACGTGAAGATAAAGGATACACATATGGTTCTTACTCTAGTGTAAGACAAAGTAGAAATGCTGCTACTTTTAGAGCAACAGCTGCTGTTAGAAATATGGTAACAGATAGTTCTGTAGTAGAATTACAGAAAGAAATTAATAAAATTCGTTATCAAAAAGTTAGTCCAGAAGAACTTAAAAATGCTAAAGCAAAATATATTGGTAATTTTGTAATGGATGTTCAAAAACCTAGAACAGCAGCTAGATATGCCTTAAACATTGCTCGATATAATTTACCTGCTGATTTTTATGAAAATTACTTAGCTAATATTAATGCAGTTACATTAGACGATGTTCAAAATGCAGCTATAAAGTATTTTAGAGGAGATAAAGCACGTATTATCATTACAGGTAAAGGAATTGATGTTTTAAAGAATTTAGAAAAGAATTCTGACTATAAAATCAATTATTTCGACAAGAAAGGTAACCCAACTACTAAGCCAGAAATGAACAAACCAATTCCAGCTGGTGTTACTAAAGCAACTGTAATTAACAAATACTTAGATGCTATTGGTGGTGCTGATAAAATTAAGAACCTAAAAAGCACAATGTTAGTTTATACTACAGATATGCAAGGAGCTAAAATTGAAAGTACTGAAAAAAGAACTCCTTCACATTATGGTATTTCTACAGCAATGAATGGAAACGTAATGATGAAAATAGTAGTAGATAACAATGCTGTTAAAATGAACGGACAAGCATTACCTCCTGCTATGGCTAAAGACATGACTCATATTTTAGGTGTTTTACCTGAATTAGGATTTTTAGATAACCCTGATGTTAAATTAACTGCCATCGAAAACATAGATGGTAAAGATGTTTATGTAATTTCTAAATTAGGAAAAGTAGTATCTACAAACAGTTACTTTGATGTAAACACAGGTCTTAAAATAAAAGAAACTCAGAGAATTCTTTTTGGAGGACAAGCTCAAAATACTGAAAGTATATTTAGTGATTATAAGGATTTTGGAGGAATAAAGTTTCCTACAAAAAAATCAGGAAGCTTAGGACCACAAAAAGTACAATATATATTAAAAGATGCTAAAGTAAACGAAGGTGTTTCTGACGCTGATTTTAAATAAAATTTTACTTAAGTAAAATTAAAAAGAGCCAAAACAATTTGTTTTGGCTCTTTCATTTTATATCTAAAATATACTATTTAGCTTTATTTACTAACCAAACTCCAAATAGAATAACTCCTCCTGCTAAAAGTTGAATTAAGCTTAATTTTTCTCCATCAATAATTCCCCACATTACTGCTACAATTGGTATTAAATAGGTTACGGATGAAGCAAAAATAGGTGACGATAAATGCACCATTTTATTAAACATTACTTTTGCTATTCCAGTACCAACTACCGATAAAATAGTAATATATCCTAAAGCACTTGTAGTTTCTTGGTTTACTTCAAAAGAAGAGAAAAAACCAGAAAACAATAACACTAAAAAAGCTGGGATAATTAACAATAAAAAGTTTCCTGCTGTAATAGCCAAAGCATCTAAATCATGTAAATACTTTTTTACAATATTTACATTAAAAGCATATCCTATGGAAGAAATTATAACTAATAAAGCATACCAATAATTCTGATTCGGGTTTAATTCAGCTCCTTTTAAAATTAAAATCAGCGTTCCAATAAGCCCAATTAAAATACCGATAAACTGCTTTCTTTTAAAAGAAAAACCAAAAACTAATGCTCCAAAAATAAAAGTATTGAATGGAGTCAACGAGTTTAAAATTGCCGAGATTGAACTATCTATCCCTTGTATAGCAAAAGCAAATAAAAAGGCAGGAAAAAATGTTCCTAATAATGCTGTATACAAAATATAAATCCAATGTTTTTTTTGAATCTTTTTGATACTTTTAAAACCTATCAATAATAAAAATACGACAGTAATTAACATTCGTAAAGCACCTAACTGTATTGGAGTTAAACCAATTAATGCTTTCTTTATCAAAATAAAAGAGCTTCCCCAAACTAGCGAAAGCACTATTAAATACAACCATTTTTGTTGTTGACTACTCATTTTCAATTCATTTAACGACAAAAATCGACTATTTTCATTTAAAAAATTGATTTTATTAATAACTTTGTCAAATAAACCAATAAATAGAAATGATGAAAATTCAAAAAATACTTTTAGCCTTAACTTTAGTTAGCTTTTTAGCTGTAGGATGTAAAAACGAAGCAAAAAAAGAAGACACTAACAAAGCTCCTAAAACTGTAGTTGCAGCAGATGCTAAAGAACTTTCTTTAAACATTTCTGGAATGACTTGTGAAATAGGTTGCGCTAAAAAGATAGCTTCTGATTTATCTAAAAAAGAAGGTGTATTAGAAGCAAAAGTTATATTTAAAGATAGTATTGCTACTGTAAAATACGACGCTAATATTACTAACAAAGAAGACTTAATTTCTTTTGTAGAAGGAATTGGAAGTGGAGATATGTACAAAGCTTCTGAAGCGACAAAAAAAGAAACAAAAGAAGCTGATACAGATAAAAAAGAAAGCAACAAACAAGCTTGTGCTACAGATTGTAAAAAAGAATGCTGTGGCGAAACAGAAAAGGCATAGTTCTACTTTAAATTAATAAAATCAAGCTTCTCAAATGAGAAGCTTTTTTTTGTGTTTTACCTTATCTTTGCAAAAACATTTCTTGTAATGAAAAAACACTTTCCTCTCCTAGTAAAAATATCATTAATATCGGTATATCTTATTTTTTTAGCAGGTTCTGTTGTTCGTATGACAGGTTCTGGAATGGGATGTCCAGATTGGCCAAAGTGTTTTGGTTATTATATCCCTCCAACCTCTGAAGAACAAATTACTTGGCAACCTAATACTTCCTACGAAAAAGGCATGATTATTATAAAAGATGAAGCCTTATTTGTTGCTGAAAGTGATTTAACAACTTCTAGTGAATTTAATAACAGTAATTGGTCTAAATACACCAAACACAGCTACGCTAAGTTTAACAAGTACCATACTTGGACTGAATACATTAACCGATTGTCTTCAGCTCTAGCTGGTATTCCTTTTCTATTCTTAATTTTTACTTCTGTTTCATTTTGGAAAGAGAAAAAACAAATTACACTACTAGCTTTTGGCGCATTCTTTTTAATGCTTTTTGAAGCTTGGCTAGGAAAAACTGTTGTCGATACTCATTTAAAACCAACTATCATTACCATTCATATGGTAGCTGGCTTACTCATAATTGCGCTATTACTTTGGCTATTACACATTGTTTCTGACCGTAAAAAAACAACTTTTAAATACAATTCTTTATTTAACAAATTGGTAATTGCTTCAGCAGTATTTTCGTTAATTCAAATTGCTATGGGAACGCAAGTACGTCAATTTATAGATGAGCAAGTAAAATTGTATGGTTTTGAAAACAAACAGTATAGTTTATTAGAGCCTAATTTTAAATTTTATTTCCACCGATCATTTACCATTGCTATTGTGTTGGTGAACTTAGGAATGTTTTATCTAAATCAAATTAAAGACTTAGGTTTTAAGCTTGTGAATTGGATTGTTTTCTTAATCTTTTTAGAAACTATTACAGGAATTTTAATGTATTATGCTGAATTTCCATTAGGAACACAAGCTGTGCACTTATTATCTGGAGCTATTTTATTTGGATTGCAATTTTATTTATGGATTCAAAGCAGAAGAGTTTGATTCATGACTGAAGAAGAAAAAAATAGAGAAATTAGAAGAACAACACCTTTAACTACCTAAGAATGGTTAGGTTTTTTCTTTGTTCCTGTTAACCTATCAAAATCAAAAGGAGAAATAAACATGTTTGCTACTGATGATTTTAATGATACTGAAGAGGAAAGGTTTAACTTTGATAAAAAACTAAAACAATCCCATACAGCGAGAGCTTTAGGTGTTCTTTTTTACTTTATTACTTTTATAATTTTAAGCTACCTCTTTTAATTATTCCACTCTAATGTTTCCATCATATGAATCATATCATTCTTAATATATTCAACTGCTGGTAAGATAGAATCATAATTAGGTTTGGTATAAAAAAACAAAGACCCTTTTAAAAAGTGTTTACTACTATCTGTAGCATGAAACTGTACTTGAGAAGCTGCATTTCCTAATATTTGATACACACTCCCATAAACTTTTTTATTAGGATTAGAATACTCTACTGGTGCGGTAATCTGATCGGCTTTAATAGCATGTTCAAAAACTAGCTTTTCAGACTCCATTAACAACTCTCTTAAGTTGTTTTGTATTGGACGATATGTAATATCAACTGAAGCTTTCAACTTAGGATACTGAACTTTAATCCAATTTTGAGGTAAATTTTTAATTGTTGTATTTTTAGCAACATCAAAACGATAAGGTCTATTATCATTTAGTTTATTATATCCTAATTGTGGGTATTCTAAACTTAAATATCCTTTTGGTTTTGGTAACGTTTCATTACCACAGCTTACTAATAACATTACTAAAATTAGTAATAAGAATTTATGCATTTCGTGTTGCTTTTACTTGTTTTATACGTTTTTTGTCAATTACCTCTATAGTAAACGTATACTTACTAAAATTTATTTTCTCTCCTTTCTTAGGAAACTTACCTGATATTTCAAGAATAAAACCAGCTATTGTTTCACTTTCTCCTTTTGCTTCTTCAAACTTATCTACATCATCATCTTCTAATACTCTACAGAAGTCTTTAATGGTTATTTTTCCTTCAAAAACATAGTTGTTTTCATCTAGCTTGGAATAGGTTAAATCATCATCATCAAACTCATCATTTATATCTCCAACTATTTCTTCAATAACATCTTCTAAAGTGACTATACCACTTGTTCCACCATACTCATCAACAACAATAGCTAAATGTTTTTTCTGCTCTTGAAATTCACTTAACAAATCATCAAGCTTTTTATTTTCTGGAACAAAAAATGGATCTCTAATTAATTTTTGCCATTTGAATGTTTTTTTATTCAGGTGCTCTAATAAATCTTTTGCATATAAAACCCCTCTAATATTATCTATGTTTTCATTATATACAGGGTTTCTGGAATAACCATTTTGCAAAATAGTTTTTAAAACTTCTTCGTATGATGCATCATCAGCAATAGCACAAACATCTGTTCTTGGCTTCATAATTTGTACAGTTTCAGTATTACCAAAACTTACAATTCCTTCTAATATCTTTTGTTCGTCTTTTGTTGTTGCTCCCTCTGAGGTTAACTCTAATGCTTGCGATAAACGTTCTACAGATAGATTATTATTTTTATTACCTAACTTATTTTCAACGATACTAGTAAGTTTAATTAAAGGCGTACTTAAGGGTGTTAAAATAACACTTAAAAACTGTAATGGTCTTGCCATAAAACTAGCAAACTGTAACGATTTTCTACTCGCATATACTTTAGGCAATACTTCTCCAAATAGTAAAATTAAAAACGTTACAAAAACCACTTCAACAAAAAACTTAACCCAGCCTGTAAGCCCTTTGAAAAACACTTCTCCTAAAGACGCAAAAATTAAAACAATAAGAATATTAATAAAGTTGTTCGTTATTAAAATAGTTCCTAATAATTTCTTAGGTTTATTCAATAGTTTTACAACAATATTTTCTCCTTTTGAACTAGATTTTAAGTCATCCAATTCCGTTTGAGATATTGAAAAAAAAGCTATTTCTGTACCAGACACTAAAGCCGAACAAATTAACAATGAGAGTAACAATAAACAGTTAAGAGTTGTTAATAAGTCGATACTTGATAATGCTAAAAATAAAGATTCGGGTTCTGGGTCCAATTTTTAAATTTTAATTAAACTAAAATGGTAAATCATCGTCTTCTTGTGGAGCTACATTAGGAGTTGGTTTACTACTTTCTTGAGTTGGTGTAGGATTCATATTTGAAGGTACACTATTAGGATCTTTTTTAGTTGATAAAAAAGTCATGTCTTGTACCTGAATCTCCGTAGTATATCTTTTTTGACCATCTACTTCGTACTGACGCGTTTTAATTCGTCCTTCACAATATACACGGTCTCCTTTTGTTAAATATTTCTCACAAATTTCAGCTAATTTATTACGTACTACAATATTATGCCATTCTACATTTGTTATTCTTTCTCCTGTTTGTCTATTGGTATATGTTTCATTTGTAGCTAAAGGAAAACGCCCTACAGAATTACCTCCTTCGAAATAATGCATTTTTACCTCATCTCCTAAATGACCTATCAAAATCACCTTATTAATTGTTCCTGCCATAGCTAAAAAATTAGTGTAAAATCAAATATACAAAAATTACAATGCCTCACTTAAATATTCATTTAAAAACTTATCTATTAATATAGGTGTAGGATATTTTTTCACCTGATTCCAATCTACTGTTTCTCCTTCTACTTTCTTTGTTTTTACAATCCAAAACTTAGTAAACAAATGTTGATGCGACAGTTTATGCACTATATCCTCCTTATTAAATAAAGACATCGTCGTTTTATCAGGAAATAATTCTAAAAACTGTTTATACTCTATTAGTTCTTCTTCTGAAATAGACATTTTAGTTTCTAAAAGAGGAAATTCATATAAACCTTGCCAAATTCCTTTACCAACCCTCTCATTAAATAAGGTTTTATTATCATTAGTAACAATTACTAAATAATTAAAATAACGCTTTTTAACTTTAATTTTCTTCTCTTTAACAGGTAATTCTTTTATCAAGTTTTTCCCGAATGCCACACAACTTTCAGACAGTGGACATTCATCACATAACGGGTTTTGTGGTTTACAATGTAAGGCACCAAAATCCATAATTGCCTGATTATAGGTTCCTGGCTGATTGACGTCAATTAACGTCCCTGCTAATTCCTTAAACTCCTTTATTCCTTTAGTAGAATTAATAGGTGTACTTATCCCAAAAAAACGTGATAAAACTCTATATACATTTCCATCAACTACTGCTACTGGTTCATCATAACAAATAGATGCAATAGCCGATGCTGTATAATCACCTACACCTTTTAATTTTAGTAACTCCTTATAGTTATTTGGAAAAACTCCTTTGAGTTCATCACTTATATATTTAGAGGTAAAATGTAGGTTTCTTGCTCTAGAATAATACCCTAAACCTTGCCATAATTTAAGCACTGTACTTTCATCAGATTTAGCTAAATCAAACACTGTTGGAAATGCTTCTGTAAATTTTAAAAAATATGGCAAACCTTGAGCAACTCGAGTTTGCTGAAGCATAATTTCACTCAACCAAACCTTGTAAGGGTCCTTTGTTTTACGCCAAGGCAAGTCTCTTTTATTTTGTAAATACCAGTAAATTAGTTGTTTAGGTAAAATCATTTATGTAAATTGGGTAAGCGAAAATAGTGCATTTTATTTAGATTTTTTTATTCTTATTTTTTTCGGAATAGATTAATTATCATATATTTGCACCCTCATTTTTAAAAATAAATTCAAAATATATATAGAATGACAAAAGCAGATATCGTATCTAAGATTTCAGATAAGAGTGGAATTGAAAAAGCAGATGTTTTAGCAACTGTTGAAGCATTTATGGACGAAGTAAAAGATGCACTTGAGAGTGGAGATAATGTATATTTAAGAGGTTTTGGTAGCTTTATCATCAAGACTAGAGCAGAAAAGACTGGTAGAAATATCTCTAAGAACACTACTATAAAAATACCTGCACACAACATTCCTGCTTTTAAACCTTCAAAAGTGTTTACAGAGGGTGTTAAGACTAAAGTATCTGTAAAATAATAAAACAATATTAACCAAAACCTTTATTTAAAGGTTTTACAAAACATTTCAATTATGCCAAGTGGTAAAAAAAGAAAGAGAGCAAAGATCTCTACTCACAAAAGAAAGAAAAGAGCAAGAGCAAATCGTCATAAGAAAAAGTAAGCTAACGCTTACTTTTTCGTTGCTTTTATAGCTTACGTTCATTGACATTAAGGTTTTAACACCTTAAAATGGTATATAATTTATACCTGTTTACAAATTAACCCGTCTACGATTAATCGTTGGCACAAAACCAAATTCAGAATGAAAACAGAATTAATAATTCGTTCAAATTCTTCTGATATTGATTTCGCCTTATTAAGAGATGGTAGACTTACTGAATTAAATAAAGAAACAAGCGATAATAAATTTTCAGTCGGAGATATTTTTCTTGCTAAGATAGGAAAGGTAATGACTGGTCTTAACGCTTCATTTGTAAATGTTGGATATCCTAAAGATGGTTTTTTACACTATCACGATTTAGGTCCACAAGTACAATCTTTAAATAAATTCATTAAGAAAGTAAGCACAGGTAATTATAAAGAATTCACTTTAAAAAACTTTCGCTTTGAAGATGATATCAACAAAGATGGAAGTATTAATGATGTACTAAAATCAGGTCAAAATTTATTAGTACAAATTGTAAAAGAACCTATTTCTACCAAAGGTCCGAGAATTAGTTCGGAACTATCAATAGCAGGTAGATTTTTAGTTTTAGTTCCTTTTTCAAACAGAGTATCAGTATCGCAAAAAATAGCTGATCCAAAAGAAAAAGAACGTTTAAAAAAATTAGCAAAAAGTATCAAGCCAAAAGGGTTTGGACTTATTTTACGTACTGTTGCCCAAGGAAAGAAGGTAGCAGAACTGGATAAAGATTTACAAAATTCACTTGATCGTTGGAAAACAATGTGCAATAGTATTGCAAACCAAAATACTCCAACAAAAATACTAAGTGAATTAAACAGAGCATCTTCTATTTTAAGAGATGTAATGAACGATTCTTTTACAAGTATTATCACCAATGATGAAGCCCTAAAGGTTGAAATTAAAGAATATTTACAAGAAATATCACCTGACAAGGAAAACATTGTGAAACTTCACAAATCTGACACACCAATTTTTGAGAAATATGGTATTGAACGTCAAATAAAAACATCATTTGGAAAAACAGTTTCCATGAGCAAGGGAGCTTATTTAGTTATAGAACATACGGAAGCACTACATGTTATTGATGTAAATAGTGGAAATCGTTCTAACAAAGCTTTAAGCCAAGAAGAAACTGCATTAGAAGTCAATTTAATAGCCGCTAGCGAAATAGCTCGTCAGTTACAGTTACGAGATATGGGTGGAATTATAGTTGTTGACTTTATTGATATGAAAACTGCCGAAAACAGACAGAAATTATATCAACATTTAAAAGAAGCTATGTCTTTAGATCGTACAAAACATAAAATTTTACCTCCGAGTAAATTTGGTTTAGTACAAATTACAAGACAACGTGTACGACCTGAATTACACATAAAAACACGTGAACCAAATCCTAATAAAAACGGTGAAGTTGAAGCTCCTATTGTTTTAGTAGACAAAATAGAAGCTGAATTAGAACGCATAATTAATAGCGGTAAAAAGTATAAGGAAATTACACTAAACGTACATCCTTTTATAGCTGCATATTTAACAAAAGGCGTTAATTCTATTCGTTTTAAGTGGTTTGTTCAACACAAAAAGTGGATTAAAATATTACCTAGAGATGCTTATCAATACCTACAGTATAAATTCTTTTTTAAAAAGAAAAAGAAGAGTAAGTAAGGCAATCTTATTATGAAATAAAACCTCATTTTATTAATAAAATGAGGTTTTTTTATGTCTTAAAACCAGAAACCTAAATTGAATAACCAGTACCTTTCCTTATGATCTGGCGACCAAGTATACTTTAACTCTATGGGACCTATAAGTGTTTCTGCACTATAACCCACTGCATAACCTGATTTTGTATTATCGAATAAACTAGCTCCTTTAAAAACGTTTTCTTCAACACGAGCATAGTTAGCTATAAATACCGCATAATGTTTATAATTATTAAAAATCTGATATCTAAAATTAAATTCAGATCTTAAAAATGATTGATCGTTTAGCATTCCTGTATCATAACCATAGAAAGGTGTGAAATTATTAATATAGTTTTGATTATACCCTCCTAAACGGAAATCAAACATTTGAGAAGACTTTTTTCCTAGTGTAAGACCTGCTTCTGAAATATATTGAAAAGTAAATTTATCATAAAAGGTTGTAGCAAATCCTAGGGTTCCTTTTATTAATGAAAACTGCCTAAAAGGATCACTTCCTTGTGCAAATCTAGATAGCCTACTATTCCTATCTGACCATACAAACCATTTAAATTCAATATCGGCATAGAAACCTTCCGTAGGAAACATTGCTTTGTTATAAGTATCTAATTTTAAAAAAGAATACCCATTTATATAGTTACTATAATCAAATATTGTTTCCTGCCCATTTGTCAAAACATTCTCAGAACTTACTTTTATGTTTTTATGTTCAATTCCAACACCAATAGCAAACTTTTTATCCATTGTTGTTTGCAAATAAATTTTATTACTAAAATCTCTATACCTAATGTTAATTAAGTTATTATTAAATAAAAAATCACTAGTAAAATTGTTGTACCTAGATTTGAACCCATAACTTGGTATTAAACCATTATCTACAAAATACTCAAAATCATATCTAATTTTATCTCCAATACCAACATCTAGTGACAACTCATCATTTTGAAGAAATAACTTTTTATAATTATAATTTAGCAATACTGCAGATTTATAAAGCAAATCGTAATGAACTCCAAATCGCAAATAAGATTGTATCTTTTCTTCTTTTACCGTTAACACAAGTTTCTTTCCTTTAACAGATTTTTCAAAATGATAATCTATTCTTTTAAAGTTTTTTGAAGCTGTTAGTGTATTAATCTTCTTCGAAATATCTTTATAGGAAACACTATCACCCTCCCTCAATTGCATCTTTCCTAAAATGTGATTATTTGTATAATTTTTATTTCCTTCTATTACAACCTTATCTATTAAAAATTTCTCATTTGTAAATTTAAGTACAGGCCTTTTCTTTTTATACGTCTGTAACTTAGCAATACTATCAAAAACAACTTTATAAGATTTTGCTTTTTCAATTCCTTTCTCTATAATTTCTCCTTTTTGATCGAAAGAAATTACACTATACTCTAAAATATCTGGACGTATATAAATATTCAACAATCGTGTTTGCTCATCAGACTTTTTATACATCTGAAAGTTCACAATTTGCATCAATAAAGATGCTATTGAAGATAATTCTTCTCTTTTCAACAGTTGCCCCTGAACACTAACTCCAATAACTAGGTCTAAACCTTTTCTTCTCATTACATCAACAGGAAAGTTATTCACCACACCTCCATCAACCAACAATTTCCCATCAATTTCTACTGGGTTTAGCAAAGAAGGAAAAGCTGCACTAGCTCTTAAAGCCAAAGGCAAAGAACCTTTCTCTAAAACCTCTTCTTCTCCTGTTTCTATATTTGTAGCAATACAATAAAATGGAATTGGAAGCTTAGAAAAGTCATTAATTTGATCTACTGGAGCTAATAACTCAGTCAAATAGTTAAGAACATTTTGCCCTTTTGATAAACCTAACGGCAACCCAATACTACCACCTTTAATTGGTAATGTGATTGCATACTTTTCGCCATGCTCTTTATTAAAAAGAGACTTTTCTCTTCTTGAAATTTTATCTTGAAGTAATGTTATAAAATCAGTATCTAAAACTATTTTTTCTATTTGACTTGCCGAGTAACCAGAAGCGTATAATCCACCAACTATTGATCCCATACTAGTTCCACCAATATAGTCTAAATGTACTCCTGATTTTTCTAGCTCTTTTAATATTCCAATATGGGCAAATCCTTTTGCACCACCACCACTTAGCACTAAACCAACTTTTGGTTGATTTTGCCCTAGCATAAGCATTGGAAAAAATAATAACAGTAATAATTTTCTCATTCTTTTTCTTTCTCTTTTTGATAGTATTGATAAATCTTTTGTGCTCTCGATAAACCAACCACTTCTTTTAAGTCATCTAAAGTAGCTTCTTTAACTCTTTTGGCTGATTTAAATTTACGTAAAAGATTCGTTATCGTTTGTTTACCTATATCTGGAATTTGTTCTAATTCCGACTGAATAGCACTTTTACTTCTTTTATTTCTATGAAAAGTAATTCCAAACCTGTGCGCTTCATTACGCAAGTACTGAATTATTTTTAGACTCTCTGACTTTTTATCTAAATATAGCGGAACACTATCTCCTGGATAATAAATTTCCTCTAATCTTTTAGCAATTCCTATAATAGCTATTTTTCCTCTTAACCCTAATGCATCTAAACTCTTTAACGCAGATGATAATTGCCCTTTTCCACCATCTATTACAATTAATTGAGGTAAAGGTTGATTTTCATCTAACAATCGTTTATATCTACGATAAACAACTTCTTCCATAGAAGCAAAATCGTCTGGCCCTTCAACTGTTTTAATATTGAAATGACGGTAATCTTTTTTGCTTGGCTTACCATCTTTAAAAACAACACAAGCTGCTACTGGATTAGTTCCTTGAATATTTGAATTATCAAAACACTCGATATGTCTTGGCTCTACATACAAACGTAAATCTTTTTGCATTTGAGCCATAATTCTTTTTACATGACGATCAGGATCTACAATCTTTATTTGTTTAAATTGTTCTTGTCTATAATATTTTGCATTGCGTTCAGACAATTCAACAATTCGTTTTTTATCCCCTAACTTAGGTACCGTAACTTTTATTTTCTCACCTAAATCTACTTTAAAAGGCACAAATACTTCTCTTGATAAAGAATTGAATCGATTACGTGTTTCAACAATAAATAACTCTAACAACTCCTTATCAGTTTCATCTAATTTCTTTTTGATTTCAGTTGTATAGGATTGAACTATAGAACCATTCATTACCTTAAAGAAATTTGCATATCCGTGAGTTTCATCAGAAATAATTGAGAACACATCTACATTATTTATTGATGGATTTACAATTGTTGACTTTGCTTGATAGTTTTGTAATGAAGCTAATTTATCTTTAATTTTTTGCGCCTCTTCAAATTTCATTTCAGAAGCAAAATCGAGCATAATATTTTGTAACCGCTCTAAACTTTCTTTAAAATTTCCTTTAATAATGTTTCTGATTCCTCTAATATCATCCATGTAAGCATCTTCATGTTGATATCCTTCACAAGCACCTTTACAATTACCTAAGTGATACTCTAAACAAACCTTGTACTTCCCAGAATCTATTTTCTCTTGATGTAAATCGTAATTACAAGTTCTTAGAGGATATAATTCCTTAATTAAATCTAACAGAGCATGTACAGTTCTCATATTGGTATAGGGGCCAAAATATTCAGAACCATCTTTAATAACTCTTCTTGTTGAAAACACTCTAGGAAAACGTTCTTTCTTAATACAAATCCATGGGTATGATTTATCGTCTTTTAGTAAGACGTTATATCTAGGTTTGTATTTTTTTATTAAGTTATTTTCAAGCAACAAAGCATCTGTCTCAGTATCAACAACAACATGCTCTATTCGTACAATTTTTTTAACTAAAACTCTCGTTTTACCATTTTCATGATTCTTTGTAAAATATGATGAAACACGCTTTTTTAAATTTTTTGCTTTACCCACATAAATAATTACATCATCCTTATCAAAATATTGATAAACTCCTGGAGATGTAGGCAGCGTTTTTACTTGAAGTTCTAATGAAGTTGGCATACAACGAAAATACGATTTTATACAGATATTTACGCTGCTATACGTACTTTTACACCAATTTTCATTCACAAAACAATGCAACAACCTATTTCATTTTACAAAGAAGAAATAAATAGCTTAAATACAGCACTTGCCAAACTTAAAAAACAGTTGTTTTACACCCGTATTTTAAGACTTATAACTTTTTTAGCTATTGCTTTTTCTATCTATTTTGCATTAACAGGAGTAAAAATGCTTTTTATTGGTAGCTTTTTGGCTATAATTTGCTTTGTTTTTTTAATTCTTAAACACAATCAATTAAAAGAAAATATTAGACTTATTCAAGCTAAACTCAAAATTAACCAAGATGAAATCGATGCCTTAAAAGGCAATTACTATTATTTTGTAGAAGGATATAATTTTGTTAATCCAGATCATTATTTTAGTAATGATATCGACTTATTTGGAGATGGCTCTTTTTTTCAATACCTCAACAGAACTGCAACACTAGAAGGAAGAAAATTACTAGCAGCTACTTTAACAAGTAATGATATTTCTAATATTGAAGAGAAACAGCAAATAATAAAAGAGCTATCATTAAAAGCAAAATGGCGTCAACATTTTACAGCTCTTGCTAGCTTAATTCAAACAAAAACCTCAACATCTGCAATTGTAAACTGGATACACAACTACGAACAAAAACTTCCATCTTTTTTAAAAGTTTCATCGTATGTATTTTCATTTATATCACTTGCTTTAATTGGTTTATTAAGTTTTAGCTTCATTCCATTTTCTGTTCTTTTGATTTGGTTTTTTATTGGTTTATCAGTTACCGTTTCTTTTATTAAAAACACTCAACAATTATCAATAGAAACAGGAAAAGCTAAAGAGACTTTTAATCAATACTATCAACTTCTAGAACAAATAGAAAACGAACAATTTTCTAATATAATACTAAAGGAAAAACAAGAAAAAATTCGATTTAAAGACAAAAAAGCTTCAGGTATTTTTAAAGAGTTTTCTAAAAAACTAGATGCCTTTGACCAACGAAACAATATTATAATTGCTCTAATAGGTAACGGTTTGTTTTTATGGGATATTCGTAATTCTATTCAAATAGAAAAATGGATTTCTACCTATAAAAACACTGTTGAAGAATGGTTTAGTGTAGTTTCTTTTTTTGATGCACAAAACTCATTAGCAAATTTTACTTTTAATAAATACGATTATGTATTTCCAAGTATTAAAAAAGAAAAAAACGTTATAAACGCTAAAAACCTAGGACATCCTTTATTAGATTCTTCTAAAAGGGTTGATAATAACTTCGCCATAGACAAAGAACAATTTTTTATTGTTACCGGAGCTAATATGGCTGGTAAAAGCACTTTTTTAAGAACAGTTTCTTTATCTATAGTTATGGCTAATTGCGGTCTCCCTGTTTGTGCTAGTAAATTTAATTATAATCCTATAAAACTAATTACCAGCATGCGAACTTCAGATTCATTAAGCGAAGATGAATCATATTTTTATGCTGAATTGAAACGTTTAAAATTTATAGTAAACGAAATTAAAAACGAAAACTATTTTATCATTTTAGATGAAATTTTAAAAGGAACCAATAGTAAAGATAAAGCCATAGGATCTAAAAAATTTGTTGAAAAACTAAATAATTCAAATTCAACTGGAATTATAGCAACACATGATGTGAGTTTGTGTGAATTAGCTAGTGAATATAAAACTATTGAGAACTATTATTTTGATGCTGAAATTTTAAATAACGAACTTCATTTTGATTATAAAATGAAAGATGGGATTTGTAAAAATATGAATGCTTCTTTTTTACTCAACAAAATGGAAATCATATAACATGACTATATCATAAGTTAATTTTTATATAACTATGATAAATGACAGCAAATAATTGACTCATTAATCCATATCTTTACAGTATGAGTAAACTTATTGACAATTTTGGAAGACAAATTAGTTATGTTCGATTGGCTGTAACCGATCGTTGTAACCTTCGTTGTCAATATTGTATGCCTGCTCATGGAATAGATATTGTTCCTAGAAAAGAGCTTTTGAGTTACAAAGAAATGTACCGAATTATTCGTGTACTTACTGAATTAGGCGTTAATAAAGTAAGATTAACAGGAGGAGAACCATTTGCTCGCAAAGACTTCATATCTTTCTTAGAAATGTTATCTTATAACGATTTGTTAGATGCTATTAACATTACTACAAACGGAGCGTTAGTTTCAAAACACATTCCTACCTTAGAAAAACTTGAAAAAATTAAGAATATCAATTTAAGTATTGATAGTTTACATTCTGATAAATTTGCTAAGATTACGCGTCGTGATGTATTTCCAGAAGTATATAAAACTTTCGAACTATTAGAAAAAAGTTCGTTGAATTTAAAACTAAATGTAGTAGTACAATCGGGTTTTAATACTGATGAGATTAATGATTTTGTTGCTTTAACTAAAGATAGAAATATAGCTGTTCGTTTTATTGAAGAAATGCCTTTTAACGGAAAAGGGCAACGAGACACGCAAGAAAACTGGAATTACACTAAGATTTTAAACGAAATAAAGTCGGTATACAATGTAAAAGCAATTGTTTCAGAAAAATCATCAACATCACGTAATTTTTCTATTGAAAATCACCAAGGAACAGTAGGAATTATCCCTGCTTTTACCAGAACAATTTGCAACGATTGCAACCGAATAAGAATTACTTCAACAGGAACTTTTAAAAATTGTTTGTTTGATGATGGTGTTTTTAATCTGCGTGATTTTATTAGAAGTGGTGCTAGTAATGAAGATTTAAAAGAATTGTTTTTATCCTTAATTAAAGAAAAGCCAGAAAACGGTTTTGTTGCCGAAGCCAATCGTAAAAAAGGAAATGTAAGCGAAAGTATGAGTACTATTGGTGGGTAACTTGAAAAAACATGGATGAAAAAAGGAAATGAAATATGGGATATTGTTAAACCAGAACCAAAATCGTTTTTAGATAAATTAAAATCTCTTCTCGGATTTAATAATGAACAATTAAAATTAACTAAAGTTGCTGAAAACATAGTTAATCAAAATACAATATCATAACTTACAAATGATAACAACACAAGAAGCAAAACATATCATATTAGAAAACACTCAGAATTTTGGTATTGAAGAAATTCCTTTTATGCAATCTGCTGGTCGTGTTTTAAAAGAAAATATTGTTGCCGATAGAGACTTCCCTCCTTTTAATCGTGTTGCTATGGATGGAATTGCAATTAATTATTCCTTTTTTAAAAACGGACAAAGAAACTTTAAAGTTGAAGGAATACAACCTGCTGGCAGTAAACAATTATCCATGCAACAAGATAATAACTGTATAGAAGTTATGACTGGAGCTATTTTACCTAACAATTGTGATACTGTAATTCGTTATGAAGATGTTGATATAGTAGACGGAATTGCAACCATTAATGTGGATACAATAAATAGTCAGCAAAATATTCATCAAAAAGGAAAAGACAAAAAACAAGGAGCAATTTTGGTTTCTGAAAACACTATTATTTCTCCTGCGGAAATTGGAGTAATTGCAACTGTGGGAAAAGCTAATGTAAAAGTTGCCAAACAACCCAAAGTACTTATTATTTCTACTGGTGACGAGCTAGTTGATGTACACGAAACTCCTTTAGATTATCAAATAAGAAGATCAAACGTTTATACCTTAGTTTCTTTATTAAGTAATCTGAATATTCCTTCAGAAACCAAACACTTAACAGACAACAAACAGGTTTTAAAGGAAAAGGTTTATAACTACCTACAAGAATACGATGTACTATTATTTAGCGGAGCTGTAAGTAAAGGAAAGTTTGATTTTTTACCAGAAGTATTATCTGAGTTAAAAGTAGAAAAGTTATTTCATAAGGTGGCTCAACGGCCAGGAAAACCATTTTGGTTTGGCTTTGCAGATGCTTTAGATATGGGAGAGAAAAATGTTTATCAAAACTCAGAAAACAAAAAAAACACAGTTGTTTTTGCTTTCCCAGGAAATCCAGTATCTACCTTTGTAAACTGTATGGTTTATTTTTATCCATGGTATAAAAAATCGGTAACTATAGAAGATAACATACAAGAAGCAATACTATCTGAAGATGTAACTTTTAAACCAAATCTGACATATTATTTACAAGTCAAATTAGAAAACAAAAACGGAACATTATTCGCTAAGCCTGTAAAAGGGAATGGTTCTGGTGATCTAGCTAGTTTGGTATCAGCAGATGGTTTTATAGAACTTCCTAAAACCGAAGAGGTAATATTTAAGAAAGGGAGCCTTTTTCCGATAATTACCTATCGAAGTTTTTAATTATTAATGTTTAGTTTTGAGTTAAAAAGTCAGAAATGGAACAAGAACAATTAAAAAAACTTATCAGCTCTTTAGAATTTGAAGACAACAATAAAGAAGCATACTTAGGTATTTTTTATCAACATGAAGATACTTTTATTAAAGCAAATAAGAAAGGGATTTTGAAGTTAGCTAACTCATTATTAAAGAGCTTAAAAGACTTTGATTTTCATTTATCAAAAGAAGACCACTTCTCGATAATAAAATTAGATAAAGGTGATTGGTATGACAAGGAAGGAATAATTATAGATTGTATTGAACCAACAAACGAAACAAGAAACGAGATTAATATAAATTATAAAAAAGAGAACTCTACAAAGTGGTATCATGGTATTATATCATTCTTATTCTCTTTATTTTTATTTTTCTTGATTATCTCTTTTTTTATTGGTCTATTCACCTCTTTAAAGTGGTTTTACAATTTAATTTTTTAATGTAATGAATAAATTCACTCACATAAACGAACAAAATCAGCCTAAAATGGTCAATGTTTCTGATAAAAAAATCACGAAACGAACTGCTATTGCAAAAGCAACCATGTATTTAGGTACCGAAATAATTTCTCATTTTAATAATGAAGAATTAATTACTAAAAAAGGCCCAGTTTTTCAAACAGCTATTATTGCTGGTATACAAGCGGTAAAAAAAACATCAGATATCATTCCTATGTGTCATCCATTACTAATCAATGGGGTTGATATTAACATTAATATAATCGATACAGAACATATTGAAGTGCTTTGTAAAGTTACTATTGAAGGGAAAACAGGTGTAGAAATGGAAGCATTAACTGGAGCTTCTGCAACTTGTTTAACAATTTACGATATGTGTAAAGCCATTAATCAAGAAATGGTGATTAAAGAAGTGAAACTATTAGAAAAAACTGGGGGTAAATCTGATATTAAAAATGGATAAAAAACATCAAAAACACGCAAATATTACCAAAAAGTATAATGACACTTTTGCTACCAATGAAGTTGCAATTTTAGGAGCTAAATGTGGTATAATTGCCGATTTAGTATATAAAGTTTCTGAAAATTTAGCTACTTATAACTTAGCTTATTTTGATGCTTCACACGCTAAAGATGTATCATTAAACACTTTATCAGAATATACTTTTCATCATGAGGGAAATTTACAGTTGAATACTGTATCTAGCATTAATAAATTTGAACAACGTTTACAGTTTATAAATCACGACTTTGTTTTCATAAATGGTAATCACTATCAAGGATCAAAACAAATATTAATTTTAGATAGCGAAAAAGAGGCTTCTATAAAAAAGCGAATGGATCAAATAACAAACATTCAGTTTGTTATAAAATTAAATCCAGATACTCCTTATTTCGATTGTCTAAAAGAAAAGTTTCCTCATATTGAAAACATTACAAGTTATTCAATTGATGAAGTAGATAAAATTACAAAGCACATTCATAATTTAATTAAAGAAAATATTGCTCCTGTTAAAGGATTGGTATTAACAGGCGGTAAAAGTACTCGTATGGGTACAGATAAATCTGAATTGAATTATTATGGCAAACCTCAAAAACAGTTTGCTAAAGAATTATTAGAATCTAATAGTTTAGAAACCTATTTCTCCGTTAGAACAAATTCTGAACATACTGATGAAATCCATGATACCTTTTTAAATTTAGGTCCTTTTGGTGGTATTTGTTCAGCATTTCAAAAAGATCCAAATTCGGCTTGGTTAGTTTTAGCTACCGATCTTCCTTTTGTAGATAACGCATTAATTCAGTTATTGTTAGAAAAAAGAAATCCTAGCAAATTAGCAACAGCTATAAAAGGAAAGGATAAAGAGTTTCCTGAACCTTTAATTACCATATATGAACCAAAAGCCTATAGTAAATTATTACAATATTTAGCCCAAGGTTATTCATGTCCTCGTAAAATGTTGATCAATTCTGAAGTAGAAATTATTGAAGTAGATGATAATCTAATTAGAAATATTAATACTCCAGAAGAATTTGAACTTGCTAAAAAAGAGATTAATGAGTAAAGCATTACATGTATTTAGTTCTGAAGAAGCCTTAACTATTTTTAAAGAATCATCTATTGATGGAGATACCTTATTTTTCAATGAAAAACTTACTGAAGGCCCTCTAGCAAAAGATATTTTTTCAGATGAATTCTGGTCTGAACGCTATTCATTTTTTGAAAGTACGTATGAAACTCCAAGAATAGCATATTTTGATGCTACTATAAAACCCATATTGCAATTAGAAGATGTAAGCGAATACTCAGAAGTTGTATTATGGTTAGATTACACTAAGACTTCTCAAATTAACTTAATAGCCTTAGGAAGTTTCTTAGCTCAAAATTTTTCAAAAAACACACAATATTTTTTAGTTTGCTCAGGAAAACACAAAGGAAAATCTGCCCTTCAAAAGCTAACTAATTATACCTCATCAGAATTTCCTATTCTATATAATTATAAAGTAAAAATTACTTTACCAAACTTAGAATACTTACAAAAATGCTGGGAAGCCTATGCTACAAAAAACAGTCTTTTCAAATATGATGAGTTTACTAACAAATTCAGATACTTGAAAGACGCTTTAACCAATTAAAAAATTACGCTACCATATCTTTTACATGATGCTTTCTAAACTCAGTAGGTGTGGTATTCGTTAACTTTTTAAATGCATGATAAAAAGTAGCTTTACTGTTAAAACCAACATCAATTGCAATAGCAAATATGGTGTCTGGTTTTTTTACTAGTAATCTCTTTTTTGCCTCATCAATTCGGAAACCGTTGATATAATCAGAGAAACTGATATTTTTATTCTCATTAATTGCTTGAGAAATATGTGGTACGGAGGTTTCTAACCTTTCTGATAGTGTATTTATCTTTAATTCGGGAGACAAGAACATTTTTTCCTCAGTAACTAACCTATCAACTTTTTTAAACAGTTCTTCTGAATTGATTAATGAAGAATTCTTATACTTCTCCTTCACATTTGTAGGTAAGTCATTGTAATCACCTGTAAAAGCAAATACAGGAAAATACATTAGAGAATAAACAAAAGCAAAGAAATAAATAGTATATAAAATCGGCTCTATCTTAAGAACAAACTCTAAACTACCTATTCCAAACAAGACCAATATTACAAGGGTCATTAAAAAAAAGATTACCGCAAAGTTGATAAAAAACAACAGATTAATCCATTTAAAATATATCTCTTTTTGAGTATTCAATGACACCATAAATGGTGTTGTTTTAAATAAGATAAATGCCCTATATATAAAGAACAAATTAAATAAACAAGAAGCTATATAATCGTAAACAGCATAATACACAATTGGCTCATAAGGCTCTTTTAACAACTCATATATAGATTCTCTATCACCAACTACTCTGACTAAGTAGATAAAAAAACAAGTTTTAAAAATTCCGTAAGCAACTATTATTAAAACTATTGGTTTGAACCTTATTTTTCTATCAACAATTGATGCACAGAAATAATAAAAAGTTACTCCAACAAAAGTAAAAGAGATGAAATTAATAAAACCCAAATATAATGGTGCGTCATAATGATTTGCATCAATATAATTCCCAATACATGTTAAGGTATAAAGAAAAACTAATAAAGCTAAACTATACTTAGCTACATTATTTTTCCCAAAACTATTTTTAGTTTGTATGATAAAAAAAGTTAAAAAACACCCTAAAAGTGCACTTATAACAGGAAATGCCTTAATTATATTCATAAGCTTATTTTATTCATGTACAAAAATACATTTCTAAATATAATTTTATCTATTATTATAAAATTACACACAAAAAACATTTTAACCACTCACTACCAATAATTTACAATAAAACAAACTTTATCTAATATTATAAAATTGAACTTCAAACTCCATACAAAGCCCTAGTTTTGCCCCTAAGTTTTTTATTATTATATTTAATAATTGAACACTTACAATATTTCTCCCCTTTTATCTCCCTGTTGAATAAAAATCAATTAAAAAAACTAAAAAATGAGAAAACTTTTTCTTTTTCTATTATTTTTAAGTGTAACATTTTCCTACGCTCAAAAAAAGAAAAACTACAACATTGGTATCTTATTGGATAATGCAACCACTGAATTAGAACCTCTGTTACAAAAACTAAAAACCCAAATTAAAACAGTAGTAGGAGAAGATGCTACAATTGCATTCCCAACAAATAGCTTGCTAGTTAACGATTACAATTTAGAAAACGCTAAACAAAACTACAATACACTACTAAATAATAGTACTGATATTATTTTAGCTTTTGGTGTTGTAAATAGTAAAATAATTGAAGCACAAACAGCATACAAAAAACCAACTATTTTATTTGGTGCCATTAATAAAGATTTTAATTCAATAGATGTTACAAAGGTTACTTCTGGAGTTAAGAACTTTACCTATTTAATAAACTCACAGTCCTATTTAGACGATTTAAAAAAGTTAAAACAACTTACTGATTTTAAAAAGGTAGGTATCGTTGTAGAAGCTCCTTTTGCAAACCTACTTCCTCTAAAAGAAACTTTTGATAGAGAGCTTAAAGAAGTTGGAGCTACTTATAAACTAATTCCTTTTAAAACGGTAAATGATATCACTTCTAATCTTGATGATATAGATGCAGTATATATTGCTGGTGGATTTTTCTTAACTGAAAACGAAACAAAACAAATAGCAAATGCATTAATCGATAAAAAACTACCATCATTTACCATAAACAGCATAAACGATGTTGAAAATGGTATTATGGCAACAAATCAATCAGAAGATAATTCTGATCAATTCTTCAGGCGTGTATCATTAACAATAGAAAGCTACATAAATGGCACACCTTTAGCCGATATGCCTGTTTATATAGAGTTTAGCCCAAGGTTAACGATTAATTTTAATACTGTAAGCGCTATTGGTATTCCTATAAAATATAGTTTATTAAACGATACTGATTTTGTTGGAGAATTTAACGACATTAATGCTGAAAGAAACTACAACTTACTTTCTGTAATGAAACAAGTTTTAGGTGATAACTTAACATTACAAGCAACTAAAAAGAATATTGATTTAAGCGAACAAAAAGTAAAAACCGCTAAAAGCAATTATTTACCAAATCTAACGGCTACAGCAACTGGAACTTATATTGATCCTAAAATTGCTTCAAACGGAAACCCTGAGTTTTCAACCGGAGGAAATGTTACATTACAACAAACTATTTTTTCTCCAGCTGCCAGTGCAAACATAACTATACAAAAGAATCTTAAAAAAGCAGAAGAAGAAAATTATAATGCCGAACAGTTAAATACAATTTTCAATGCTTCTAATGCATATTTTAATGCTTTGATACTAAAAACAAATGTGCAAATTAGAATGCGTAATTTGGATTTAACAAAGAAAAACTTACAAATAGCTAAAGAAAATTTTGAGGCTGGTCAGTCAGATAAATCAGATGTATTGCGTTTCCGTAGTGAGTTAGCACAAAACACACAAGCTATGATACAAGCTATAAATCAATTGGAGCAAGGATTTATAGGTTTAAATCAGTTATTAAACAATCCTTTAGAAATGCGAATTGAAATAGACGACGCTGAATTAGATAAAGGATTATATAAAGATTATAAATACACACAACTTACAGAATTGTTAGATAACTCAACAACTCGTGAACCATTTATTTCTTTCTTAGTAGAAGAAGCTAAAAAAAATGCTCCCGAATTAAAATCGTTAGACTACAATTTAAAAGCAACAGAACGCAACATCAAATTAAGCGGAAGTAATCGATTTTTACCAACTGTAGCTTTGCAAGGGCAATACAATCGTACATTTAACAGAAGTGGTGTTGGAAGTACACTTCCTGGTGGTGCTTCATTTATTAATGGAAATTATAATGCAGGAATTAATTTAACCATTCCTATTTTTAATCAAAACCAAAACAACATTAACAAACAAACAGCAATAATTCAAAAAGATCAAATAGAGGTCAATCGTCAAAACAGTGAATTAAATATTGCTGCCAATGTAAGAAATGGAGTGTTGAATTTAGTGAATCAAATTTCGAATATTGAATTATCTAAAGTATCAGAAGAAACTGCAAAAGAGTCTTTAGAGTTAATACAATCTTCATATCAAGAAGGTGCTGTAACGTTTGTACAACTGATAGATGCACAAAACAATTATTTAAACGCACAATTAGCAAAAGCAAATGCTGTATATAATTTCTTAATTAATGCAGTACAGTTAGAACGTAACATTGGTTACTATTTCTTATTACACACTAAAGCCGAAAACGAAGATTTTACACAACGTTTTCAAAATTACTTATTAAACAAACAATAACAACTCAACCATAAAAACATCATCAAAATGAAATATAATATCAAATTTTTAACGTTCATCTTTTCAGTTGTACTGTTTATATCTTGTGGTGAAGAAAAAAAGGAAACTATAAAATTATTACGTCCTGTAAAATATCAAACTGTTGGTTTTTTTGGAGGCGATAAAGTTCGTTCATTTAGTGGAACTTCGCGAACTGATAAAATTATAAAGTTAAGCTTCAGAAGTTCTGGAATTATAACAAAATTTAATATTAAAATAGGGCAAAAAGTACGTAAAGGACAACAACTAGCTACTTTAGACAATGTACAAGCTCGTTTAAACTACCAAAGTGCTTTATCATCATTAAATAGTGCAGAATCTGCAATGAATACTGCAAAATTAAGTTTAGAAAGAACACGCAAACTTTTCGAAAAAGGTTCTACTGCATTGAGTAATTACGAATCGGCTAAAAACTCATATAACTCAGCTAAAAACTCGTACAATTCTGCAAAACAAAGTGTAGCATTACAACAAGAGCAAATCCGTTTTGGATATTTAGTGGTTCCTGAAAACGGAATTATTTCTTCAGTAGAAGCTGAAATTGATGAAAATGTAAGCCCTGGACAAACAATTGCTACATTAAATGCAGGTACAGATATGGAAATCTTTCTAGGCTTACCAGAAAGTGTTATTAATGATGTTACTCAAAACATGCTTGTAGATGTTTCATTTTCTTCATTACAAGGAAAAGTTTTCAAAGGAAAAGTAACAGAAATATCACCAGCTTTAGATTCTAACACCGCTACCTATCCAATCCGTGTGGCATTAACAAACCCTTCTGATGAAGTAAAAAGTGGAATGGCAGCAAACGTTATTTTTCATTTTGAAAGTGCTAAAAAAACTACAGCTAAAGAGTTAGTAGTTCCTGCAAATGCAGTGGGAGAAGATAGTAATGGAAAATTCGTGTTCTTAATTACTGAGGATGGTAAAAACGCTAAAGTGAATAAACAATTGGTTACTATAGGCGATTTAACTCCTGATGGTTTTATTATCAAGACTGGATTATCGGAAGGTCAAAAAATAGCTACTGCAGGTTTACAGACTTTACTTAACGGACAAGAAGTAAAACTTCAATAAGAAAATTCATATAAAATTAATCTTCCATTACAGGGAAAAGAAAAACTAATTAGACAATGAATTTAGCACAATTTTCTATAGATAAAAACCGAATTACTTTTATGGTATTAGCTACCATAATTTTAATGGGATTGGTAATGTATTCTGGGTTATCACGAGATAGTATGCCACCATATACTGTAAGAGTAGCTACAGTGGTATCTGTATTTCCAGGAGCAAGTCCAGAGCGTGTTGAGCAATTGGTAAGTGATAAAATTGAAAAAATCGCGCAAGAGTTACCAGAACTTAAAGAAGTTACTAGTACTTCTAGAACAGGATTATCGGTAGTCTCAGTAACCTTAAAAGATGAAATTAGTAAAACAAAAATGCAAGCAGTTTGGGATCGTTTACGAAGAAAACTAACAGCTATGCAAGGACTTCCTCAAGGAGTAACTCCTAATTTAAACGATGATGGTATTGGTGATGTATATGGTATTGTTGTTGGTTTAACTTCAGATGGATATAGTTATGCTGAAATGAAAGACTACGCTGATGATATTAAAGATGATTTAATAAAATTACCAGATGCAGCAAAAGTAACTTTAGGAGGTATACAAGAAGAACGTGTTTTTATCGAATTTGATAATACTCGATTAAAAAGCTACGGCTTATCATCATCAAAATTACAGCAGATAATTTCTACAACAAACATCTTAAGTTCTGGTGGACAAATAAATGTAGGTGACGAACGTATCATTTTAGAACCTACAGGGAACTTTAACTCTGTTGAAGACATTAGAGAAATGTTAATTCCTGTTGGAACTAGCGGGTCACAGTTAGTAAAATTAGGTGATATTACTACCATAAAGAAAGATTACATTGATCCGCCAACACAAATTGTAAAAGTAGACGGAAAAAGTGCCGTTTCTCTTCACGTAAACCTTAAAAAAGGAGCGAATGTTATAAAATTAGGTAATGCCGTAAATACTATTGTAGCACAATGGAAGGCTAAACTACCAGTTGGATTAGAATTAACTCGAGTATCATCATTGGATAATTATATTGATGATAAAATCAACAATTTTATTTCAAACTTATTACAATCAATAGGAATTGTATTAGTAGTAATGCTTGTATTTCTTGGAATAAGAACAGGATTTGTAATTGCAAGTTTAATTCCTATCGTAACCATAATGACACTTATGATAATGGGAATTATGGGAATGGGGCTTAACCAAGTTACATTAGCCGCACTAATCATGGCATTAGGAATGCTGGTTGATAACGCCATTGTTGTTGCCGAAACCATCATGGTAAAAATGGAACAAGGAATAGATAAAAAGAAAGCTGCCGTAGATGCCTTTTCTGAATTATGGATGCCTTTATTAATTTCAACATTAACAACTTCAGCAGCCTTTTTAGCCTTTTATATGTCTCCAACAACCATGGGAGATATCGTAGGGCCAATATTTGTGGTAATCACTATAGCCTTAATGTCTTCATGGATTATTGCTTTAACCGTTATAACTATGTTTTGTTTCCTTTTCTTAAAGGTTGAACCAAAAGGAGAGAAAAAACCTAGTTTTATAGATCGAATTATAAACAAACTAAAATTCTATTATAAAGATTTAATTTTAATTGCTTTAAGTAACAAATGGAAAGTAATCATTGGAATATTTGTTGCCTTTTTTATCTCTCTTTATGGATTTACTAAAGTAGATTTTGTTTTCTTCCCAGATAGTGATCGTAATATGATTACTGTTGATGTAAATCTGCCTTTAGGAACTAAAATAGAACGTACAAAAGAAGTAGTAGAGAAAATTGAACAATATATGCTCGATTCTTTAAAAACTTCAAAAGATAGAACTTTAGGAATTACTGATTGGTCGTCATATATTGGACAAGGACCAGAGTCGTATGATTTAGGATATTCACAAGACGAAGCAAATTCAAGTTATGCTCATATCTTAGTAAATACAAGTTCCTTCAACGAAAACAAATTAATGATTAAAAAATTAGATCGTTATACGTTTGAAAACTTCCCAAATGCTGATATCAAAGTAGGTGCTTTAGGTGCCGGAGGAGGAGGAACTCCGATTGAAATTAAAGTATCTGGACCTAACCCTGATGAGTTAGCTAAAATTTCAGAAACTATTAAAACAAAATTATCTAATACATCAGGAACAAAAAATGTAAAAGATGATTGGGGTCCAAAGAGTAAAAAGTTCTTAATAAAAATAGATCAAAACAGAGCGCAAACAGCTGGTGTTTCTAGTCAGGATATTGCTACTTCTTTACAAACAGTTTTAGATGGATTTAATACTGGTGAATATAGAGAAGATAATAAGTCAATTCCTATTTTAATGCGAAGTGGAGATAGCCAGCAACAAACATTAGCTTCTTTAGAAACTTTAAATATTTTTGCTCAAAATTCTGGAAAAACTGTACCATTGTTACAGGTGGCTAACATTATTCCACAATGGCAATATTCTAAAGTAAAACGTTTAGACTTAAGAAAAACTATTAATATTTCGTCTAAACTTAGAGCTGATGGTAACGCTACTACTGTAATGGCAGAAGTAACACCGTGGCTAGATGAACAAGTTAAAAATTGGCCTCAAGGATATACTTACGAATTAGGTGGAGATGCAAAACAATCGGCAGAAAGTATGGGTTCAGTTATTTCATACTTACCACTTTCAGGATTTATCATTGTTCTTTTATTAATTATTCAGTTCAATTCTTTTAGAAAAATGACAATGGTTGTTTTAACCATTCCTTTAGGAGTAATTGGAGTTGTTGTTGGATTATTAACTTTCCAAGAGCCATTTGGTTTTATGCCTTTCTTAGGAGTAATATCTTTAGCGGGAATAGTAATTAACAATGCTATTGTACTCATAGACAGAATGGAAGTAGAACAAGGCTTAGGCAAAAACAATCAAGATGCCGTAATTGCAGCCTGCTTACAACGATTTAGACCAATTTTATTAGCTACATTTACCACTGTACTAGGTTTGATTCCACTATACCTTTCAGGAGGAGAAATGTGGGAAGGTATGGCTGTAAGTATTATGATTGGATTATTATTCGGAACCGTTATTACCTTATTATTTATTCCATCGTTATACAGTGCATTATTCAAAGTAAATTACAAAAATTACGAGTTTAACGAAGCTTTATTAGAAGATTAAGAATAACATGAAAGATTTATATAAAACATTATACGAACATCGCTTTGAGACTTTCTTTTTTAGTCTGCTTGCTATTTTATTTGGTTCATTATTGTTTCCTGTTCAATTTTTTCAAGAAAAACTAATGCCTATTCTTTTTCTTATAAATATTGCAGCTGGTATTATATTAATCTCTAAAAAGAAAAAGCTTTTTTGGTTTTTTGTTTCCCTTTTTACTCTGCTTCTATTCGTTTTAGGATTAAGTATGATTCAGAATACAACAACAGATTCTTACATGTATGTTCGTTTAGGTTTCTACTTTTTGTTTTATACAACAGTAACCATAGCTATTATAAAACAAGTTTGGAATTCGAAAAATGTAAACAAAAACGTAATTATAGGTTTAATGAGCGGCTATATTTCTCTGGGATTAATAGCATTTCTTATGTTTCTTTCAGTAGAAATTAGTAATCCAGGATCGTTTGGAGGAATCTTGTTAGATGTAGTTTCTATAGATGAAAAAATAGATTCGCTATTATACTACGCATATATAACCCTCTTAACAATAGGATATGGAGAAATTATTCCATTAACGCCTATTGCTCAAAAAGCATCAATCTTAACAGGCTTAATGGGTCAATTTTATATAGTGATTATTACTGCGGTCGTTGTTGAAAAATACATTCGACATTCGGTAAAAAATTAAGTCTCCCCTTGTGCATATTAATGCAAATCAAAAAAGCCTCAACATAATATGTTGAGGCTTTTGTACTCGAGGTGGGAATCGAACCCACACTCCCGAAAGAACTGGATTTTGAATCCAGCGCGTCTACCAATTCCGCCACTCGAGCGCTATCGTGCGCTGCAAATCTAAAAAATATTTTAATTAATTCGTTTAAAAATAACTTTTAAACTCTCAAAATAGTTTTACTTTTGCCCTAACAACAACATTAACTATAAATACACTTTTATAAATGGCTATAAATCAATTAAGCCCGAAGATTTTTGCATGCTCTCAAAGTATGGAATTAGCAGAAGAAATTGCTAAAGAATACGGAGCAGAATTAGGAAATGTAAAAACAACTCATTTTAGTGACGGTGAATTTCAACCTGCTTTTGAAGAATCTGTAAGAGGACGTAGAGTTTTTCTAATTGGTTCAACTTTTCCAAATGCAGATAATTTAATGGAAATGTTACTAATGTGTGATGCTGCTAAACGAGCTTCTGCTAGACACATTACAGCAGTTATGCCTTATTTTGGTTGGGCTCGTCAAGACAGAAAAGACAAACCACGTGTAGCCATTGGAGCAAAATTAGCTGCTAAATTATTAGAAGCTGCCGGTGCTACTCGTATTATGACAATGGATTTACATGCTGATCAAATCCAAGGTTTCTTCGAAAAACCAGTAGATCACTTATTTGCTTCTACTATTTTTCTTCCATACATTAAAAGCTTACAATTAGACAATCTTACAGTAGCTTCACCAGACATGGGAGGGTCAAAAAGAGCCTATGCTTATTCTAAATATTTAGAAAGTGATGTAGTAATTTGTTATAAACAACGTCAAAAAGCCAACGTAATTTCTCATATGGAATTAATTGGTAACGTAGAAGGCAAGAATGTAATTCTTGTTGATGATATGATTGATACAGGAGGAACACTTACAAAAGCGGCAGATTTAATGATGGAAAGAGGGGCAAAAAGTGTTCGTGCTATTTGTACACACCCAATACTTTCTGGTAATGCTTACGAAAAAATTCAAAATTCACAGCTAACCGAGTTAATTGTTTCAGATACAATTCCTTTAAAAAAGCGTGTATCTAAAATAAAAGTTGTAACTTGCGCCGCTTTGTTTGCTGATGTGATGCATAAAGTTCAAGATAATACATCTATTAGTGATCAATTCTTAATGTAAATAAATATAATAAATAGAAGTAATGAAATCAATTACAATCAACGGATCTCAAAGAGAAAGCGTAGGTAAAAAAGCAACAAAAGCCTTACGTAATGCTGGAAAGGTTCCTTGCGTATTATACGGAGGAGATAAGCCTGTGCACTTTTCAGCTGATGCAAAAATGTTCACGCCATTAGTATATACTCCAGACGTATTTACTGCTGCGATTGAATTAGATGGAACAAAATACAGCGCTGTATTACAAGACATTCAGTTTCACCCAGTAACTGATAATATCTTACACGTAGATTTCTACCAGTTATTTGAAGATAAAGCTGTAACTATGGAAATTCCTGTACGTTTAGTAGGTAGTTCTAAAGGTGTTATGGTAGGGGGTGCTTTACGTCACAACTTACGTAAATTAAAAGTAAAAGCTTTACCAGCTAACTTACCTGATTTTATCGAAGCTGATATTACTGAATTAGAAATCGGTAACAAATTATACGTTACTGAATTAAAGAGCGACAAATTTGAAATACTACACCCAGATAACACAGTAGTAGCTCAAGTACGTATGTCTCGTAATGCTGCTAAAGCTGCTGCAGAAGCTGAATCATAATCAGTTTTTACACTATAATATAAAAGCGTTACCGTTGTGTAACGCTTTTTTTTATTTTTGACACATGTTTTTAAATTCTTGTTTTTCTAAATTAAAGCGCTTTTTTAGAACACAATCAACAAATACAGAAAAGAATACAATGAAGAAATTTTTAGTGGTAGGATTGGGTAATATTGGTGAGAAATACCACAATACACGTCATAATATAGGTTTTAAAATCGTAGATGCTTTTGTTAAAGAACACGAAGGTAACTTTGAAACTGAAAAGCTTGGAGATATTGCCAAACTAAGAATTAAAGGAAAAACTGTAATTGTATTAAAACCTAGCACTTATATGAATTTAAGTGGTAAAGCAATTCAGTATTGGATGAAACAAGAGAACATTAAAGTAGAAAATTTATTGGTAATTACTGATGACTTAAATATCGATTTTGGTAAAATTCGTATTAAAGCTAAAGGTAGTTCAGGTGGACATAATGGTCTGAAAGACATTCAAGATAAATTTAATACAGGTGCTTATCCTCGTTTTCGTTTTGGTGTGGGCGCTAATTATGGTAGAGGGCGACAAGTCGATTTTGTATTAGGTGAATGGTCTGATGAAGAAGAGAGCGAAATGATTGAACGTATTCCTACTTCGGTAAAAGCAGTTACTTCTTTTATTACTGCTGGTTTAGCCAATACAATGAATGAATTTAACGGAAAGTAAAACTCATATAAAAACTAAAAAAGCCAAGGAAAAACCTTGGCTTTTTTTATTTAATTCCTAGTAATTTATTAAATGTTCTTATTTCACATTTATAAAAACTACTCCATTTTTTTAATAATTCTTTCATATTGTTCTATTTATACTAATTAGTAATTAAATATGAACAAATGTTACATTCTAATTAATTATCAGAAGCAAACCACTCAGCAAAACTAGTTTCTGTTTCTTGTAATTTTATAGCATGTAACTGAAGACCTTCTGGTAAACGTTTCTTAATTTTTTCAGCAAAATCAATTACCATCATTTCACTTGTAGGTTGATAATCAACTAAAATAACATGATGTCCTCTATCTTTTAACTCTTTAGCTAATTCAACATGAGGTGTATTTTTATTAAACACTGTTGCATGATCAAAAACATCAACAATTTCTTCTTTAACGATCTTTTTCAGATCTCCAAAGTCAATCACCATTCCGTACTTTACATTAGACGTGTCGGTAATAGGTTGCCCTAAAACAGTTACTGAAAGTTTATAACTATGTCCGTGAACATTTTTACACTTTCCATCATAACCATATAAAGCATGTCCTGTTTCAAAAGTAAACTGCTTTGTTATTCTAATGTTGCTCACTATCTTTTAAATTTTTTATTACTTCTGTACTTGTTATAAAAGTATACTACTGCTACTCCAGCTGCTAAAATGGCAAATAAATAATCTCCACCCATAATTCTAAATTTTTTATTCGCCGAATGTACGAATTTGTTTGACAACTTTAGTTAATAACCATACGAAACCTAAAGAAATAACTATTCCTAATAGAATAGCAAGCATAGGGTTATGATATACCCATTTACCAACTTCATATCCAAATTGATAACTTTTACTTTCTTTTACCTCTTGAAATAAAAACATAATTTACTTTTTAAACTTAGCTAATGCTTTTTTAGTAAAATCAGATAACACCAATTTTCCTGAAGTAACTGCTCTTTCTATCAGCAACTCTTCCCAGTGTTCTGTACCTTTCCACAAAGCTTTTTTCATTTCTTTTAAAGCTTCAGGATTATAAGACGCTAGTTTTTCTGAAAACATCTCAAGCTCTTTATCTAAATCAGAAATAGATTCAAAAACACGAGCATATAAGCCTTTCTCTTTTGCCCAATAAGCATTTTTCCAATTAGTAGCATCTAAAGTTAATTCAGCTAGTCCACTAACGCTTATTTTACGTTCTACAGCAGGTGCTATAACAAATGGACCAATACCTATTGTAAACTCAGAAAGTTTAATAGAAGCATGTTCTGTAGCAAATACATAGTCGCAAGCAGCTGCTAATCCAACTCCACCTCCTACAGTTTTTCCTTGTACACGACCTACAATTAGTTTAGAGCAACGACGCATTGCATTAATCACGTTTGCAAATCCAGAAAAGAAACTTTTTCCGTCATCTAAATTATCAATAGCAACTAATTCATCAAAAGAAGCTCCTGCACAAAAAGCACGCTCTCCTTCAGATTTTAATATAACAATTGCTACCTCATCATTTTCTGAAACTTTATCAAGTTCTTTAGCTAATCTTTCTAATAATTCACTTGGAAATGAGTTACTCGCTGGATGACCAAATTCAATAGTAGCAATCTTATTTTCTATATCTGTATATAAACTTCCGTTTTCTCTTGTTGTCGTCATTTTTGTTCTTTGTTCAAAAATAATCTTAATTTTAGTTTTTAAAAAATTATGAAAGATCAAAACCTATTTTTTAAGCAAATAGAAGGTATTCCAGATAAAAAGGGTTTAGAAGAATTATTAACTTTATATACTTCTGTTTTTAATGATGCTATAACTGAATTTTTTCTAGAAAGAATTCAAACTAAAGAAAAGGTGTTTTCGATAATAGCTTATTATAATAACAATCCTGTTGGTTTTAAAATTGGATATCAATACAATTCAAATACTTTTTATAGTTGGGTTGGCGGAGTATTGCCTCAATACAGAAAAAAAGGAATTGCTAGTCAATTGGCTAAACTACAGGAAAATTGGGCTTTACAAAACGGTTTTAAAAAGTTAAGGACAAAATCAATGAATAAATTTAAACCAATGTTGATTCTTAATTTAAAAAACGGATTTGATATTATTCAAGTTTACACCAATGAAAAAGGGCAAACCAAAATTGTTTTTGAAAAATCTATTTAGACATCTTCAACTAGAGAAGAAAATTTATTCCTAAACTTTACAATCAACGGAATTCCTCTTGCTATTATCCATGCGTAAAAAGCTGTCCAAATTGCATATAACTTATAATCCATAGAATCAAAAAACAACAATACTGGAATAAAAACAAAAGCTGTTGACAACAACAATACATTTCGTAGGTATTTCATTTCTCCCATTCCTTTAAACATTCCATCGTAAATAAAAGCAATCGAACAAACTGGCTGCATTAATAGAATAATCCAAAAAGTATTATAAAACTGCTCTAAAACCTCTTTTTCTTGAGTAAAGATTCTTCCAATGAAATTGTAAAACACAAATCCTACCAACGCTAAAAAACCACCAAACACAAATCCGTAAACAATTAAATTCTTACCCAACTTAACCAACGTTTTATAAGCTTTTGCTCCTAATAATTTACCTGACAAGATGTTTCCTGCAGATGAATATCCATCAATCATAAAAGCTCCCATTAACCATAAGTTCAACCCTATTGTATATGCAGCAATATATTCCTTTCCATAAGAAGCTGCGTAAGATGTGGCGAAATACAAAGCCACGTTTAAAGCAATAGTTCTAACAAACAAGTTTAAAATCATTACTACAAAACGAGGGATTTCTTTATTAAAAGGAAATTTAAACTGTAGTGAAATTTCTGTTTTTGTAAGCAATAAATATGTTGCTATTATTGCCATAATAATTTGTGCAAAAACACTAGCATAAGCTGCTCCTTGAATATTCATTGCTGGTAAATATCCTTCAATACCATAAACCAATACAATATCTAAAATAATATTAGCTACCGTTCCTATAATAGCAATAAGCATTGGATAATAGGTATTTTGCAATCCTCTAAATGTTCCAAAAACAGCAATTACATAAAGTGTAAAAGGAAAACCAAAAACCCTAATTTTATAGTACTCAATAGAATATTCTAAAATAGTTCCAGTGGCATTGTAAAATTCAAATATTTCTTTTGCAAAAGGATAGCTTATACCCAAAATGATTAAACTGGTAGTAATTACTAAAACTATTGCTTGAGCTGGTAAATCTTTTACTTCATTTAATTTATTAGCTCCAACATATTGTGAAATTATAGAAGATATTCCACTGCGGGTTTGTCCAAACACCCAAATTAACATTGATAAAAAAGCACCTACAATACCAATTGCAGCAATACTTTCAGTGGCATTATATTTTATATTTCCTACAATAGCTAAATCGGTAGTAGATAATAAAGGCTCTGCAACTCCAGCAATTAAAGCTGGTATTGCTAATTGATTAATCCTTTTAAAACTTATATCGTGATTCATATTCTAATATTCACCACAAAAAAACGGCTATTCTGTTATATTAAGAAACAAAACACCTAAAATTAAGAGTTTTAAATATTAATTATCTTTGCACCCTTGTGTATCAAAAAACACGATTATTATTTAAAAAAAGATTTTTATGAAACATATATTAGTTCCTATTGGTTCTTCAGACAATTCAATAAACACATTACAATATGCAATAAATTTTGCTGAAGCTATGAACGCAAAAGTTTTGGTAATGCGTGCTTATAAGATATTGTCAAAAGCGGGTGCTTTTGTAAATGCGGATGATACTATGCAAAGAGAAACCAATTTGTATTTACGAACTATGATTAATTCTGTTGATAGAAAGAATGTAGATATCAAAATGATTACTGCCAAAGGAAATGTTTTGGAAAGTATTACTTCTATAAACAGAGAATTAAATATCGATTTAATTATTATGGGACCTAAAAGTAACTCTATTAAAGAAGAGGTGTTTTTAGGAAATACGTCGGGAAGTGTTTTAAAACAAACTGATATTCCTATGTTAATTGTTCCTGAAAACTATGCTTTTTCTCCTATAAAAAAGGTATTAACAACATTTAAATCGGGGATTATAAATAAAGACGGTGTTTTAACTCCTTTACAAAAAGTGTTAACAGCTTTCTCAGCAACATCTAACTTATTATTAGTAAAAACTCCTTCTTATACTGATAATGATTTGAAATTAGATTCTGGATTAGAAGCTATAAAATCAGAATTGACTATTACTGAAAACGCAACTACTTTCCAAGGAGTTTTAGAGCATTTCCAATCACATAACCCAGATTTACTGTGTGTTTTTAGAAGAAATAGAGGTTTCTTTCAAAAACTTTGGGAAAGTAATACAATTCTAAAAAAAGAATTTCATTGTAATGTTCCTGTACTTGTTTTAAGAGGGAAATTATAATTTACAAAAGTTTTCTTCTTCTTGATTAAGAGGAAATGACTTAAATATATTAAAAAAGGAAGCTTAATCGCTTCCTTTTTTATTTACTTTTTTACCAACATTCTCTTAATTTCATTTAACTTCATTAAAGCTTCAATTGGTGTAAGTGTATCAATATTGGTTGCTAAAATCTCTTCTCTAATATCTTCTAATAAAGGATCATCTAATTGAAAAAAGCTCATCTGCATTTCTTCATGCTGTGTTTCTTTCAAGGTTTCTTTTACCTCTTTATGTGAATGATTCTCTTCTAATTGCTTTAATATTTTTTGTGCTCTGTGAATTACCATATTTGGCATTCCTGCTAATTTTGCTACGTGAATACCAAAACTATGATTACTCCCTCCAGCAACAAGTTTACGTAAGAAAATTATACTATTATCTAACTCTTTTACAGATACGTTAAAGTTTTTAATACGCTCAAATGTCGTAGTCATTTCATTTAACTCATGATAATGTGTAGCAAATAAAGTTTTTCCTTTTGCTGGATGTTCATGCAAATACTCGGCTATAGCCCAAGCAATTGAAATACCATCATAAGTAGAAGTTCCACGACCAATTTCATCTAACAAAACCAAACTACGCTCTGAAATATTATTCAAAATAGAAGCTGTTTCATTCATTTCAACCATAAAAGTTGACTCTCCCATAGAAATATTATCACTCGCTCCTACTCTTGTAAAGATTTTATCTACAATACCTATACGAGCATTTTGAGCAGGGATGTAACTTCCCATTTGAGCTAATAAAACAATTAATGCTGTTTGACGTAATATTGCCGACTTACCCGACATGTTTGGTCCTGTAATCATAATTATTTGCTGTTGATTACAGTTTAAAACTACATCATTAGCAATATATTCTTCGCCTATTGGTAATTGCTTTTCTATTACAGGATGGCGACCATTTTTAATTTCAAGATCTGTAGTATTATCCATTAAAGGACGCACATAATTATTATCCATTGCCAAAGTTGCAAATGATAATAACACATCTATTTTAGCTATGCTTTGTGCATTCTGTTGAACAGGTTGTACAAAATCGATAATATACTGAACAAGTTTTGCAAAAATCTCAACTTCTATTTGTTGAATTTTTTCTTCTGCTCCTAAGATTTTTGCTTCGTATTCTTTCAGTTCTTCCGTAATATAACGTTCGGCATTTACCAATGTTTGCTTACGAATCCATTCTTCCGGTACTTTATCTTTATGTGTATTTCGAACTTCAATATAATACCCAAAAACGTTATTAAACGCTATTTTTAAACTCGTAATTCCAGTTCTTTCAGTTTCACGAGCAAGCATATTATCTAAGTATTCTTTTCCTGAATTAGATATATTTCTTAATTCATCTAATTCACTAGAAACACCACTTGCTATCGCATTTCCTTTATTAATATTTACAGGAGCTTCTTCTAAAACAGTTTCGATAATTTTATCTATTAAAGGCTTACAATCGTGTAATTGTTTTCCTAACTCTTTAACCGTTTTATTTTTACTTTTCTCAGCAGCTTCTTTTATAGGTAAAATCGCTTTTAACGAGTTTTTTAATAAAATCACCTCTCGTGGCGATACTTTACCTGTAGCAACTTTTGATATCAATCGTTCAATATCTGAAACCTGTTTTAACTGATATGAAACCGTTTCAAAGAAATCGTCGTTATCAATTAAAAACTTGACCATTTCATGACGTTGCTGAATTTGCTCCAAATCTTTTAATGGCAAGGCCAACCAACGCTTTAACAACCTTCCTCCCATTGGAGAAATTGTTTTATCTATAACATCTAATAAAGAAACCGAGTTTACAGAATTACCACCATACAATTCTAGGTTTTTAACCGTAAAACGATCCATCCAAACATAGTTATCTTCAGCAATTCTACTAATTGATTGTATGTGTTCTATTTTGTTATGCTGTGTTTCTGACAAATAATACATGGCAGCACCTCCAGCTATAATCCCGTGTTCTAATTCATCAACACCAAAACCTTTTAAGTTTTTAACTTTGAAATGATTACTTAATAATTCATTTCCATATTCTTTTTGAAAAACCCAATCGTCTAAATAAAAAGTATGAAAACGATTTGTGAATAGTTCTAAAAAACGTTGTTTGTGTTTTTTCTCTACTAAAACCTCACTTGGAGTAAAATTTTGTAAAAGCTTATCTACATACTCTTCGTTTCCTTGTGCTATTAAAAATTCACCTGTAGAAACATCTAAAAAAGAAACTCCTAATAATTTTTTACCAAAATGTACCGCAGCTAAAAAATTGTTCGACTTCGATTGTAGCACTTCGTCATTTAAAGCTACTCCTGGAGTTACCAATTCGGTAACACCACGTTTCACAATCTTCTTAGTCATTTTAGGATCTTCTAACTGATCGCAAATAGCAACTCGTAATCCTGACTTAACCAACTTTGGTAAATAAGTATTTAATGAATGATGTGGAAAACCAGCCAAAGCAGTTTCACTTTCACTACCTGCTCCTCTTTTAGTTAAAATTATCCCTAAAACTTCCGAAGCTTTTATAGCATCTTCTCCAAAGGTTTCATAAAAATCACCTACTCTAAAAAGTAACATAGCGTCCGGATATTTAGCTTTAATTCCGTTATACTGTTGCATTAGTGGAGTTACCTTTTTTGCCTTTGTTTTTGCCAAGTTTCTAGATTTTTTGAATTAGTTTTGCGAAGATAAATATTCGAATTTAAAGTTAACATTTTTTATGAGAAAACTAAAGAATAGTGAGTTAGGTAGGATTTCAGTTGATGAGTTTAAACAAACCAAAAAAACGCCGATTATTGTTGTGTTAGACAACATTAGAAGTTTAAACAATATTGGTTCAGTTTTTAGAACATCGGATGCTTTTTTAATTGAAAAAATTTATCTCTGTGGTATTACTGCAACGCCTCCTAACAAAGAAATTCATAAAACTGCTTTAGGTGCTACAGAATCTGTTGCATGGGAGTATGTAGAAAACACTATTGATTTAGTTGAATCTTTAAAAAAAGACAAGGTAACAATTTTAGCTATTGAACAAGCTGAAAACAGCACCATGTTAAATGAATTTACTCCTGAAAACAACCAAAAATATGCTATAGTTATGGGAAATGAGGTAAAAGGAGTACAACAAGAAGTAGTTTCTGCTTCCGATGTTTGTATTGAAATACCTCAATTAGGAACCAAACATTCTTTAAATATCTCTGTAAGTTGTGGAGTTGTACTTTGGGATTTATTTAATAAAATTTCTTTATAAGCCTACTTTCATTTGAAAAAATAAACTCACGTTTTATTTTAGAATTTTTTAACACTAGACTAATTATTGTAAAAAAACCAAAGCAATCTCTTAGTTTTTAGTACACAAACACCTTTTTGTTTCACAAATACCAGCAATAACAAGAGCAATCTCAATAAAGAATAAATAAAAACTAGTTTAATTACTTGGCATTCTCCCTGAAACCTTTTAATTTAGGGTCTTTAATTATCCCCCCAGCAAACTTAGTAATCTAAACACTCTTAAATATGGAAAACAAAAACACTCTAAAAACAGCAATGAAAATGTACCGTGGCGGTGGTGACCCTACGAATCTTGGTGGTGGTGGAAATGGTACTGGTAGTACTTCTGGTGGTGGTGACTCTACTGGTGGTGGTGATGGAGGTAGTCAAGGTGGTGATGGAAACGATGGTTAGTTTTAACACTATATAAAAAGTCAACACCTTACACAAATTAATGTAAGGTGTTTTTTAATTTTATGCTTAAACCTACTTTATTTTTTGTTTTCTATTTTTCAATAATACTCTCTTATTCACAAGTAAAAGAGCAAGATTCTGTTTCTCATTTTTTTAAAAAATCTAAAGCTACTTATGGTCTTCAAAAGTTACCTCTTTTAAAAAAAGCCGTTTTTTTTGCTAAATTATCCAACAACGATTCTTTAATTAGAAAAGCTAATATAGAATTTGGAATCCAGAGTTTTTATATGAACTCTCTTAAAAACATTACAATTGCTAATGAAAACATTTATAACCTTTATTTAAAATCAAAAGACTCTAGTTTATTAGCCAAACACCTGCATTTTAAATCCTTAGAGCAAAAAATAAAATTAAACATTGATAGTGCTTATTTTTATTATCATCAATCTAAAAATATTTCTATAAAAATCGGTGATTCTTTAGCCGTTGGTAGACGATTATTAAGTGTTGCTTTATTACAAAGAGAAGTTAAAGATTATTTAGGTGCAGAGATTAGTCTGATTGAAGCTTTAAAATATTTAGAACCTATAAATTCTAATAAATTCCTAGAAAGAGTATATAATGTTTTAGGACTTATTACCGTGGAATTAAATCAAAAAGAAGAAGCTTTAAAATATTATAATAAAGCTTTAGAATATAATAAGTCAAATAAGAACAGCATTGGATATTTATATATAAATAATAATATTGGATTACTCTATCAAAAGCAAAACCTACATAAAAAAGCAATTTCTTATTTTAAGAAAGGGTTAGCTTTTGATAGTATTAATGAGAAGTATTCTATGCAGTATTCTTTACTTTTAGAGAATTTGGCATATAGTAATTATCAATTGAAAAAGAAAAAAAATGTTCTAAACCAATATGAAGAAGTTCTAAATATTAAAAAGAAAATAAACAATCTAAGTGGTGCTAGTACAACTCATATAAACATTTCTAATTATTATAAAGATCTCAAACAAAATACTAAAGCTAAACATCATTCTAAAGAAGCTCTAAAATATGCTAAACAAACTCAAAATAATAATCGTTGGTTAGAAGCTTTAAAGAACTTATCAGAATTAACTACTGGAAAACAATCAAAAGCATATTTATTAGAATACATTTCGCTAAACGATAGTTTATTTCAAAAAGAACGTCTATTAAAAAATCAATTTGCAAAAGTCAGATATGAAACTGGTAAAAAAGAAAAAGAAAACGCTGTTTTAAAAACTGAAAACGAAAAAAAACAAGCACAAATAGCTTATCATCAACAACAAGAAACTATTGGGTGGTTAACTGCTGCAAGTATTTTGTTATTACTTATTTTAAGTATTACTTTCTTTTTACACAGAAGAAGAAAACTTTTATATCAAGCACAACTAGAGGCTGCTAGAGCTAGAGAAAATGAGCGTCAACAAATTGCTAAATCATTGCATGATGAAGTTGCTGGTGATTTGCGTATGTTACATCAAAAACTAGAAAAATCCAACTTATTAACGGAAGCTAAAAAACTAAATAATGTAAAAGAAAATGTTCGAAATTTATCACATCAATTAAGTAGTGTAAGTTTTGACGAAGTTTCCTTTAAAGATCAAATAATTAATTTAGTAAGCGATTATTTTGAATTAGACTTTAAAATATCAGTGACTGGATTACAAGAATATGAATGGCAAGAAGTAAACAGCCCTATAAAAAGATTACTTTATTTAGGCATACGTGAAAGCATACAAAATTGTAAAAAATATGCTCAGGCAAGTAAAATAAATATTGATCTTACCATACAGAAAAATTATGTACTTTTGAATATTAGTGATAATGGTATCGGATTTGATACTAAAATCAGTAAAAAAGGAATAGGTTTACGTAACCTACAGGAACGTGTTGAAGATTTAAATGGAACTTTAAACATTAGTAGTAAAATAGGTAACGGTACCAAAACTAATATTCAAATACCCTTAAATGCCTGAACCAATAAAAATACTCCTCGTTGATGACCATCAATTAATAATTGAAGGAATACTCTCCTATTTAAGAGATATTGACAATTTAGAAATAGAAACAGCTAATTCTTGTGATGAAGCATTTTCTAAAATTAAAGCAAATATTAACAAGAATCCTTTTCATATTGTTTTTACCGATTTAAGCTTTGATAATCGTCAAGAAAACAGCACTCTTGACGGAGGAGAATCTTTAATAAAAGCACTTCAACAAGAAAAGGTTGATATTAAAATTGGTGTAATTACTGGGCATTCAGAAACCAATCGTGTATTTAATGTAATACATAATTTAAATCCATCTGCTTATATCTTAAAAGGAAATTGCAGTACAGACGAATTAACCTTTGCCATTAAAAAAATATTAAAAGGCGAAATATATTATACTCATGAAATTCATCAAAAACTTTTAAAAAGAGCTTTGATAGAAATTCAAATGGATGAAGTCGCTATTCAAATCCTAAAAGAATTACCTAAGCATGCAAAAATTGGTAATTTAGAAGGATTGATAAAAAAGAGAGATGGTTCGGCTATAAAAGTACGTTCTATAGAAAGTAAATTAGCGAAACTTCGTACAGATTTACAAGCAAATAACAATACTGATTTAGTATTAAAAGCTAAAGAATTAGGCATATTAGACTAATTTTGCGGAAATCCACATTTTTTGCTGCGGATATCCATTTTTATACTAAAGAGACTACTTATATCTTTGTATCAGAATTAAACTACTCTTGGGGAAAATTCTGAAAAAAGGAAAAAAGAAATAGAACAAACCTTTCAGATTCATATCTGAAAGGTTTGTTCGTTTTAAGCTTTATATTATTATTTACCTATCAATTGCGGAAATCCACACTTGACACTACATAAATCCCCTTTTTATAAATTCAAATCTATCATACATTTGTAACATCGAATTTCAACTCATAGTGAAAAACGATATTTAAGGGGAAAAACTAAACCTTCTGGATATAATAATCTGGAAGGTTTTTTATTTCAAGTAAATTGCACCTATACAAACCTTTACAGAAGTAAACTTTGCGGAAATCCACATTTTTTATTACATAAATCCCCTTTTTACAAATTCAAACCTATCATATATTTGTAATGTCGAATTTCATTTCTTAGCGAAAATCGATATTTAAGGGGAAAAAACTAAACCTTCTAGATAAATAAATCTGGAAGGTTTTTTTACACAATAAACTTAGATAAAAGTGAACTTTATAAAAAATTAAACATTGCGGAAATACACACCAAACTCTGCATAAATCCCCTTTTTGTAAACTCAAAACTGTCATACATTTGTAACATCGAATTTCAACTCATAGTGAAAAACGATATTTAAGGGGAAAAAACTAAACCTTCTAGTTAATTAAATCTGGAAGGTTTTTTTATATAACAAACTTATATAAAAGTGAATTTTACAAAAAATTAAACATTGCGGAAATCCACACCAAACACTGCATAAATCCCCTTTTTATAAACTCAAAGCTGTCATACATTTGTAACATCGAATTTCAACTCATAGTGAAAAACGATATTTAAGGGGAAAAAACTAAACCTTCTAGTTAATTAAATCTGGAAGGTTTTTTTATGGTTAATTTTTTCAAAAAAATCATAAACTTACCTTAAATCTGTCTTTTATTATATCATTCTCTTTCAAATAAATAAAAATCTCTTGTATATTTGTTATATCGAATTTCAACTCATAATTGAAAAACGATTTTTAAGGGGAAAACTAAACCTTCTAGATGTGTCTGGAAGGTTTTTTTTATTAAAAAAACAAACTTCTAAAGTTTTATCAATTGCGGAAATCCACAATTTTTATTTCGCTAATCCCCTTTTTATAACCCTAAAGCTGTTATACATTTGTAACATCAAATTTCGATTCATAACGGAAAATGATATTTAAAGGGGAAATTAAACCTTCTAGGCACATCTGGAAGGTTTTTTTATTTAAAAAACTCACTACCAACAACTTAACTACGGAAATTCACAACTTACTTTGCGGTTATCCCCTTTATAAAACAAAATACCTGACTTACATTTGTAATGTTCTTTTGAACAAAACATTAAGGGGAATTATTAAAAACCAGTAAAAAATGGGGAAATTTTTACAAAAAGCTACTGAGATTTTAAATGCATTTTTATCATCTTTATCAGAACTTGGTAAAGGAGCTAGCTATGCTTTAAGACACTAGTAGTAACTAACTAAGGGATAAAAACCTTCCTGATAAAATTATCAGGGAGGTTTTTTATTTCCCAAACTTTAAATTGTAAATTGCTATTTTAAATTACTCATCAAAATTGTTAAATGGCAAAGTATATTCTAGCATTAGACCAAGGCACTACAAGTTCTCGTTCTGTTATCATCAATGAATCTGGAGAAATTATTGAAATAGATCAACAAGAATTTTCACAAATATTTCCACAATCAGGATGGGTAGAACATAATGCTGAAGAAATTTTAACTACGCAACTTTCTACTCTAAAAAATGTTATTCAAAAAGCAAACATACACCCAAATGAAATTGCTGGTATTGGTATTACAAATCAGAGAGAAACAACTGTGGTATGGGACAAAAACACAGGGAAACCTATATACAATGCTATCGTTTGGCAAGATAAAAGAACTGCAAATATTTGTGAGTCTTTAAAAGAAAAGGGACTAGAAAACCATGTTCGTAAAACTACCGGATTAGTAATTGACAGTTATTTTTCTGCTACAAAAATTAACTGGGTACTAAATAATGTAAAAGGAGCAAAAATAGAAGCAGAAAAAGGAAACCTATTATTTGGAACAATTGACACATGGCTACTTTGGAATTTAACAAAAGGAAAAGTTCATGCAACAGATTATAGTAATGCTTCTCGCACGATGCTTTATGATATTAAAAATTTATGTTGGGATAATCAGTTATTACAAGAACTAGATATTCCAAATTCTATGCTCCCTGAAGTAAAGCCTTCTTCATTTCACTTCGGAAATTACGAATTAGAAGGTCATCAAATTCCAGTTGCAGGAATTGCTGGCGATCAACAAGCTGCTTTATTTGGACAAGCCTGCTTTCATAAAGGTGAAGCAAAAAACACTTATGGTACAGGTTGCTTTATGTTGATGAATACTGGAGAAAACTTAGAATTTTCTAAAAATGGCTTATTAACTACTATTGCTTGGGGAATTGATAATAAAATAAACTATGCTCTTGAAGGAAGTGTTTTTGTAGCTGGATCGGCTATACAATGGTTACGTGATGGTTTGCAAATTATAAACAACGCTAAAGAAAGTGAGGTTTTCGCAAAAAGTATAGAAGATGAAAACCCTGTATATGTAGTTCCTGCTTTTGCTGGCTTGGGAGCTCCTTATTGGGATATGTATGCTAGAGGTGCTGTTTTTGGTTTAACTAGAGATACTGGTAAAAATCATTTAATAAAAGCAACTCTTGATGCTCTTGCTTATCAAACAAAAGATATATTAGATGTAATGCAAAAAGATAGCGCTATTGAATTAACTTCATTAAAGGTAGATGGTGGCGCATGTGCGAACAATTATCTAATGCAATTTCAATCGGATATTTTAAATACAAAAGTTGAACGACCAGAAATTATCGAAACTACCGTAATGGGCGCTGCTTATTTAGCAGGTATTTGTGTTGGTTTATGGAAACAAGAGGATATTTTAAACAGGAGAAAAATCAATAATGTGTTCTCTCCTAACTTCACTTTAGAAAAAAGAGAAAGACTATATAAAAAATGGCAAAAAGCTGTAGAACGTACTAAAGATTGGATTGATTGATTTAAATTAAAAACTTTGTTTACCGAGAAAATAATAGCGTTTATCTAAAATATTTTTCTTTAGTCTACTTCTGCCCTTTATTTACTTTAAATAATTTTAAATTTGATACTTATGAAAATTAGAAAAGTAATTTTAGGCTTTTGTATTCTTTTATTAAGCTCTTGTGTTGTAAAATCATTACATCCATTTTATACTCAAGATACAATCTCTTTTGATAAAAACTTTATTGGTGAATGGGAAGATTCTAAAAAAGGAATTTGGAAGGTTGTTTCATTTAGGAATGAAATAACTAAAAACAACCCATATGAAAAGATGAAACCTGATGATAAAAAGCTTTATAACGAATATAAAAACAGTTACTATATTCAACGAATCTATAAGAATAAAGAAGTTATATTTATTGCAACTCCTTTTAAAATTAAAAATCAAAAGTTTTTAGATTTTATTCCTTTAGATCATCAAGATGATATTGATAATCTATTAGAAAGTCATTCTATTTATACACATAGTTTGGTAAAATATGATATTAAAAAAAATGGGGAAATCGAAATACGTTGGTTAGATGAAGAAAAAATAGCTCAACTTTTTAAGGATAAAAAAATTAAAATAAAGCACGAAACTGTTGGTTTAGCAAAAGACAAGTATTTATTAACTGCGAGTTCTAAAGAACTTCAAAAGTTTATAAAAAAATATATGAGTTCTAATAACGCTAAAAAATGGGAAACATCAACAAAATTCACATTATCTAAACTAAATGGAAGAAAATAAATCTTTTTTAAAAGGAACAATATTAACTAACTTGGTTTTTAAAACCATTTTATGGTGTTGTTCCTTTTTCATTTTTTTATTTCTTTTTTCTAAGAGTTCTTCGCCTTCAAAAATTGATTATATATATACTTCTTTTTTTATTATCAATCTATTCTTTCCTGTTTGTTTGAATTTATATTGGTTAATCCCCACTTATTTAAAAAAAGAAAAATATCTTCTTTTTAGTCTTTTATTTATTTTAAATCTAATAATTTTTGCTGAATTAAACAGCTTCTTGTTTGACCTATTTGTCAATACTTTTTTTAATGACTATTTCTTTATTTCTTACCATAATATTCTAGAAGTATACTTTATATTTTTTGTGTTTTTTGTTTTAACAATACTTATGAAACTTGCTAAAAACTGGGTGCATTTAAATCAATTAGAAAACAAAAAATTAAAGATTAAAAACCAACAAATAGAAAAACAATTACATTATTTAAAAGGTCAAATAAACCCACATTTTTTATTCAATTCACTGAATGTTTTATATGCTCTTTCTATTGAAAAAAAGCAAGAAGTTACAAATGCTATTTTACAATTATCGGAAATTTTAAGATATGTTATTTATGATTTAGATTCAAAGAAAATTTCTATTAACAAAGAAGTAGAATTAATTAAAAACTACATTGAATTTGAAAAAAACAGACATGTTGCTAATTCAAATATTGAGTTCAATTATAGTATAAAAGATAATCTTGAAATATATCCTATGCTATTATTACCTTTACTAGAAAACAGCTTTAAACACGGTTTAAAAAGTGGGATAAACAATCCTTATATTAACATCAGTTTAAAGGCAGAAAATAACAAATTAGATTTTCAAGTTTCTAATAACTTTAAAGAAAAAACAAACTCTGATTTTAAAGGAATTGGTTTAAAAAATATTCAAGAAAACTTAACTGTTGTTTATCCTAAAAAGCATCATTTATTAATTGAAAACAAGAATACTGTTTTTACTGTAAATCTCACAATATATTTAGAAAAATGAATATAAGCTGTTTAATAATTGATGACGAGCCATCTTCTCAAAACGTATTAAAACTATTTATCAATAAAATAGAATATTTAAAATTAATACATATTTGTAATGATGCTTTAGAAGCATTAGATTTTTTGAAAAACAACGATATAGATTTACTTTTTTTAGATATAAATATGCCCCAACTTTCAGGTATTTCTTTTTACAAATCGTTAAAAAATCCTCCAAAAGTTATTTTTACTACAGCCTATTCAGAATATGCACTTGATGGTTTTGAAGTTGATGCAATAGATTACCTATTAAAACCTTTTTCCTTTGATCGTTTTTTAAAAGCTGTTTCTAAAGTTAAAAACTTAAGAAATAATAGTATTCAACATATTATTATAAAGTCTGAAAAAAAGCTACATCAAATAAAAGTAAACGACATTTATTATATTGAAGGTTTGGGCGATTATATTAAAGTACACTTAAAAGATACTTTTTTAATAACATATAAAACTTTGAAAAAAATAACTGATTTGTTGCCAAAATCAAATTTTGTGCAAGTACATAAATCGTATATTATTAACAAAAATAAACTTGATTATATAGAAGGAAATTTAGCAGTTATTAACTCGAAAAACATACCTCTAGGTCAAAAATATAAATCAACTTTTTTAAATAAATTAAAAGAATAATATGGCAAAGTTTTATGACAAAATAAACTCTAGAGTTCAGAAGTTTATAGAAGCACAAAAAGTCTTTTTTGTAGCAACAGCACCAAAAGGTGGGCGTATTAATTTATCTCCAAAAGGAATGGACTCCTTCCGTGTACTAAATGAAAATAGAGTTGCTTGGTTAAGTGTAACAGGTAGTGGTAATGAAACCTCAGCACACTTATTAGAAGACAATAGGATTACTATTATGTTTTGTGCTTTTGAAGGAGCTCCTAATATTCTACGTTTATATGGAAAAGCTAAAGAAGTTTTACCAGATGATACTGAATGGAATTCATTAATATCGTTATTTACAAAGCTCTCTGGAACGCGACAAATTTTTGATGTAACTATTGAAAGCGTTCAGACATCATGTGGTATGTCTATTCCTTTTTATGAATATAAAGAAGAGAGAAATCAATTATTAGATTGGGCAGACGAAAAAGGTAAAAACGGTATTGAGCAATACTGGAAAGACCGTAACCAAGTAAGTATAGATGGTTTAAATACCAAGTTTAAAGAATAAACATAAAATCGCACTTTTTCACAATTTACTTCAAACCCTGATAAAAATCATATTTTAAGTAAATACATACAACTACTTTTGGGGTATTAAAGTAAATAAAATGATACAATTGATTAATACTCCTTTAGTTTCTTGGACAAACGGCACAATTATGATCGCAGTATTTGGAGTTGTTTGTGTAGGATTAATTACTACTCTCTTAATTCTCGTAAATGGTGGTGAGAAAAAAAAGAAGTAGTTACGGGTTGTATTTTTAGTTTTTAATAGTTGATTTAGAAGAAGTGCTCATTTTTGATGTGTTGGTGGTTTAACTCAAGAGCACTTCTTCTTACTATTTAAAGGCATTTAATCCTGTAATATCTAAACCTGTAATTAGTAAATGAACATCGTGTGTTCCCTCATAAGTAATTACACTTTCTAAGTTCATTGAGTGTCTCATAATAGAATACTCTCCAGAAATTCCCATAGCTCCTAAAACTTGTCTTGCTTCTCTAGCTATTTGTAAAGCCATTTCCACATTATTTCGTTTTGCCATTGATATTTGAGCAGAAGTAGCACGTCCTTCATTTTTTAAAACTCCCAATCGCCATGTTAGTAATTGTGCTTTGGTTATTTCAGTAATCATCTCAGCCAATTTCTTTTGTTGTAATTGAAACTGTCCAATTGGTTTACCAAACTGAGTACGCTCTTTAGCATAACGTAAAGCGGTATCATAACAATCCATTGCAGCACCTATGGCTCCCCAAGCAATTCCGTAACGAGCAGAATCTAAACACAATAATGGTGCACCTAAACCAGATTTGTTTGGTAATAAATTTTCTTTAGGAACTTTAACGTTATCAAAAATAAGCTCTCCAGTAATAGAAGCTCTTAAAGACCATTTATTATGAGTTTCAGGAGTTGAAAAACCTTCCATTCCTCTTTCAACAATTAAACCATGAATACGTCCTTCTTCATTTTTCGCCCAAACTACAGCTACATCACAAATAGGAGCATTAGAAATCCACATTTTAGCACCATTTAATAAATAATGATCGCCCATGTCTTTAAATTTCGTTTCCATTCCCCCTGGATTCGATCCATGATTAGGCTCAGTTAATCCAAAACTTCCCATCCATTCACCAGATGCTAATTTTGGTAAATATTTTTGACGTTGCGCTTCTGTTCCATAATTAAAAATAGGTCCCATTACTAAAGAAGATTGAACCGAGGCTGTTGATCTGATACCACTATCACCACGTTCTAATTCTTGCATAATTAACCCATAAGAAATTTGGTCTAATCCTGCACCTCCATACTCTTCAGGTATATAGGAACCAAAAGCTCCAACTTCAGCTAATCCACTAACTAATTGAGTTGGAAAAGTTGCGTTTTGTGCGGCATCTTCTATAATTGGAGATAAATTTTTCTTCACCCATTCACGGGCAGTATCACGAACAAGTTTGTGTTCGTCAGTTAACAAATCATCAGCTTGATAATAATCAGGTGCTTGAAATAAATCTGGTTTCATAAGTTTTTTTTACGTTAAATACTGATTTTGTATGTGTTGATGATTGATAAATTAATTATCCTAGTTTTATTTAATAGTATAGACTCAAAAATACTCAAAAAAATGGTTATTAGTACAGGTTTACGTATGTTTGTATTAGATGAGATTTACATTAGGACAGCAAGAACGATTAAAGAGTAAAAAGTTATTAGGAAAACTTTATGAAGAGGGAAAAGCGATAAAAGTATTTCCTCTTCGAATGGTTTATATACAAACGGAACATACTTCAAAGTTCCCTGCTCAAGTAGGCGTATCGGTTCCTAAAAGAAACTTTAAAAAAGCTGTAGACAGAAACCGAATAAAACGCTTGTTAAGAGAAATTTATAGAAAAGAAAAACATACTGTTTACAACGGAATAGATAAGCCTTATGTGTTTATGATTTCTTATATTGCAAGAGATGAATGGAAATATGCCGATATTGAGCATAAAATGAAGAAGTTATTAACGCTTTTTACAGAAGAAATTACCAAAGATGAAAAATAAAAAAATACTTTTTTTTGGTTCCCTAATTGTTATTTCGTTTTTATTCTCGTTTCAGTCTCGCTTTTTTGAGATTGCTAAGCAAATAGAAATTTATAACAATTTGTTTAAGGAATTAAACATCAATTATATTGATGAGATTAACCCTGGTGATTTAACCGATAAGGCCATTAAAAACACCTTAAAAAACTTAGATCCTTATACTAATTTTTATAACGAACAAGATGTAGAAGATGCACGTATTCGTAGAGAAGGAGAGTACGGAGGCATTGGTGTTTCTACTTTTTACACAAAACAAGGAATCGTAATTGCTGAAATATATAAAGGTTTTTCGGCAGACAAAGCAGGTATGAAAGCCGGAGACATTATTACTGATGTCAACGGACAAAAATTAGCTGATTTAGAAGAAAGTCAATATTCACAATTGTTAAAAGGAACACCAGACAAGGAACTTTCATTAATTGTTAATAGGAATAATAAAAATCAGACAGTTAATTTAAAACTAGATAAAGTTATTGTAAATCCAGTTCCTTTTTATGACATGATTGATGAGGAAACGGGCTACATTATTTTAACCAGATTTACAAGTCAAAAAGCTACACAAGGAGTTAAAGATGCTTTTAATGAGTTAAAAGATAGAGGAATGAAAAAATTAGTTTTTGACTTACGTAGTAATCCTGGAGGTTCTTTATTTGATGCAGTAAACATTACAAATTTATTTATTCCAAAAGGTTTAAAAGTTGTAGATACTCGCGGAAAAATTAAGAAAAACAGTAGAACTTATAAAACTAGTAGAGAGCCTTTAGATGCCCAAATCCCAATCGTTGTTTTAATTAACGATCGTTCTGCGTCTGCTTCAGAAATTGTATCAGGAGCATTACAAGATTATGATCGTGCGGTAATTATGGGAAAACGTTCATTTGGTAAAGGTTTAGTACAACGTTATTTTAACTTGAACTATGGAACTCAAATGAAAGCAACTATTTCTAAATATTACACTCCTAGTGGTCGTTGTATACAAGAATTAGATTATGCTAATAGAGATTCAAAAACAGGAAAAGTTCCAAAATTTTCCGACGGTCCTGTAAACACATTTACTACAAAAAATGGACGTAAAGTATACGATGGTGGTGGAGTAACTCCGGATATTCTCATCGATATATCTGAAAAGTCTGAGGAAACAAAAAAACTTTTAAAATCGAAAGCTATATTTAATTTCGTGACAGATTTCACTCATAAAAACCCTAGTTTATCTACAGAAAACTATACTTTTAAATCTGCCGATTTTAATAGCTTTAAAAACTATTTACTTACACAAGACACAGCTTTTGTAACAAAGAGTGAAAAACTCTTCAAAAAAGCTTATTCTTCAGTAGAAAATGAGGAGAAACTTTCATCAGAATACAATGCTATTCTTAAAAAATTAAAAAAAGAGAAAGTTCAAAAAATCGCTGTAAACGAAGATCTTTTATCAAACAAAATTCAAAACGAAATAGTAAAGAGATACACCTATCAGGAAGGAATGTTTAAGCACCAACTAAACAATGATCCTACTATTAAAAACGCAGTTAATTTGTTAAAAAACCAGCAAAAATATAGCGGTATTTTAACAAAATAATATGCATTACATAATTTGTATCTTTGCCTTTTAAAAAAATATATGTCAAAACCTAATCATAAAGAACGTACCAGAGCTCAAGAATCTACAAATGCCATAGAAAAGTTATACATTTCAATGCGTCATTTATTTAGTCGTGGATTTTATAAGCCAATGGGAGTTTCTGGAGAAACGTTACGTAAATCCTTATTACAATTACGTCCTGAAATTTATGGATCAATCGCTGAAAACAAAACCGAATTAAATGGTTTGGTTTATATTATTGAGCGATTACCTGAAGGTATTGAAGAATGTCAATACATCTACTTAACTGCAGATGAAGGGTATAGAAACTCAAAATTCAAAGCAATAGTTCCTCCAAAGAGAAGAAGAAATTGTTATCGTATTGACAAGGACCAAATGAATATTGAAATTACTCGTGGTCGTTCTGAAATTTATGATATACTTACACACCTTACCTTTTTATTTATAGAATCTCATAAAATAAAAGACCGTGTAATTATTAATAACGGTGAAAGTTTTATTAGAGAATGGCTTCAATTAGAAGACATTGTTTTAAATAACAAAACACTTACCGATGAAGAAAAAGATGTAATTGTTGTACATCTAGGAAACATCTTAGGTAGAACTTACGACGAGGTATATGATGTTTATAATACTTTTTCTACGGAAGAAAACCCTAATAGATTTTTCCATTTAATTTACTGGTTAGGAAAACTGGCTATCAATGAAGAATTATACGAACAAAAACGTTCGGTAAAATTCAGTTCTGTATTAATTGAAGAAATAGGACACCACTTTTATGGAGAAATGTGGGCAAACAGCATTAAAAAAGTTTTAGTAGATAATGATTTATTAGAACGTCCTATTCATATTATTAGTGCAAACATGCACAGTGTTATGAATAGTATTTATGCTCAAAATGCCTTACCTGATGAAGTAAAAAAACACAAAGGTTTTGAGCTTTTTGAAGTATTGAGTAATGCTAACAGTCAACCACTACAAAAAGCAGTTAAAAACTATGCTTCAGAAAATGGGTTGATATACATTAAAGATACATCTGGAACAAACATTAATGTTCAAGTTATTGATACTGAAAAAATAAACTTTGACACTACTTCTTTTGAAAAGAAGAACTCTGTTGGAGAAAAACCAGTAATCATTGTAATGGATTATGCATTTGGAGAGCAAGCATATGAAACAATGGACGAGTTATTAAAACCATATAAAATAGGAGATAAATCTGTTCATTTAGATGTCGTTTCTGTTTCTATAATGGGGAAAGCTGGTATTTTAGAAGGAGGTAAAGGAGACATTATGATTCCTTCTTCTCATATTTTTGAAGGTACTGCCGACAATTATCCTTTTAATAACGAATTAACCAAAGAAGATTTAGAAGGGTTTGGAGTACAAGTATTTGATGGAGCTATGGTAAGTGTACTAGGAACATCATTACAAAACAAAGACTTGTTAAAATTCTTCCACGATTCTACATGGAATGTAATTGGATTAGAAATGGAAGGAGCTCACTATCAAAAAGCAATTCAATCGGCTTCAAAAATTAGAGGAAACGTTAGAGAAGATATCAAAGTAAGATATGCATACTACGCTTCGGATAACCCATTAGAAACTGGTGCAACACTAGCTTCGGGTGGTTTAGGAATGAGCGGAGTAACACCAACATATGCAATTACGCAAAAAATATTAGAACAAATATTTTAAACAATTAAAAGGCTATTTTTTCAAATAGCCTTTTTTCTTATTCTATATTTGCAACAACAACACAACAACACATAAAATGAACATTCTAATTTTAGGATCAGGTGGTAGAGAGCACGCCTTTGCAAAGAAGCTTTCTGAAAGTAATAAAATTCAAAATTTATTTGTAGCACCTGGTAATGCAGGAACAGATTCAATAGCTACAAATATCAATATCAATCCGACCAATTTTCAGCAAGTAAAAGAAACAGTATTACAACACAATATTAATATGGTTGTGGTAGGTCCAGAAGCACCATTAGTAGCAGGTGTTCATGATTTCTTCTTAGCTGATGATGATTTGAAAAACATCCCTGTGATTGGTCCTAAAAAAGACGGTGCTTTATTAGAAGGAAGTAAAGATTTCTCCAAGAAATTCATGATCAAACACAATGTTCCAACTGCTAAATATGAATCGTTTACAAGTAATACTTTGGCACAAGGAAAAAGTTTTTTAGAAACCTTAACGCCTCCATATGTATTGAAAGCCGATGGTTTAGCTGCTGGTAAAGGTGTTTTAATTTTAAACGATTTAGAAGAAGCAAAATCGGAACTTGAAGAAATGCTTTCAAATCAAAAATTTGGAGAAGCATCATCAACAGTAGTTATTGAAGAGTTTTTAAAAGGAATAGAGCTTTCTGTATTTGTTTTAACAGATGGTAAGAGTTATAAAATATTACCTTCTGCAAAAGATTATAAAAGAATTGGAGAGGGAGACACAGGTTTAAATACAGGTGGAATGGGTGCTATTTCCCCAGTTCCTTTTGCTACTGATGATTTCCTTCAAAAAGTAGAAGAACTAGTTGTAAAACCAACAATAAATGGTTTACAGAAAGAAGGAATAGATTACCGAGGATTTATTTTTATTGGGTTAATGAATGATAATGGAAATCCTTCAGTAGTTGAATACAATGTTCGTATGGGCGACCCAGAAACAGAAGTAGTTTTACCAAGAATAGAATCGGACTTAGTCGATTTATTTGAAGGAGTTGCTAATCAGACTTTAAACGAAAAATCATACGAAGTAACACCACAAACTGCAACTACAGTAATGCTAGTTTCTGGTGGATATCCAGAAGCTTACGAAAAAGGAAAAACTATTACAGGTTTTGATACTGTAGATGATTCTATTGTTTTTCATGCAGGAACAACTGTAAAAGATGGAAAAGTAGTAACAAACGGAGGAAGGGTAATGGCAATAACCTCTTTTGGTGATTCTATCGAGGATGCCCTAAAAAAATCATATAAGAATATTGATAAAATAACTTTCGATAAAATTAATTATCGAAAAGATATTGGATTCGATCTAGTATAAATAAAAAAGAAGGAGTTGATTTTTTCAACTCCTTCTTTTTTACATTGCTTTTTCTAAAGTAAAAGAAAATTCTGATCCTTTACCAAAATCACTTTTTAATAAAATTGTCTCATTGTGAGCTTCAATAATATGCTTTACAATAGACAATCCTAAACCAGAACCACCTTGTTCTCTTGAACGACTTTGATCTACACGATAAAAACGCTCAAATAAACGAGAAACATGCTCTTGTTTTATACCTTCTCCATTATCGGAAATTTTAATAATAAACTTATTAGGATTGTATGTTTCTATACTAACTGTAGTTGCACCTCCAACTTTTCCGTATTTTATAGAATTTACAATTAAATTAATTAAAACCTGTTCTATACGTTCTACATCACCTTTTACAAAATGAGGAAATTCATAAATTCGATCAAACATCAAAGTTATGTTTCTCTTTTTTGCTTTCATCTCAAATAAATCAAAAACATTTTGAATCAGTTCAAGGATATTGAATGTTTCAATATTCATTTTCATTCCTTCTGTTTCTAATTTAGCAATCATGTCTAAATCTTTGATAATAGAAGTTAATCTCTCAACACCTTTATTCGCTCTGTTTAAGTACTTTGCACGAATTTCTTCATCTTCAGCAGCTCCTTCAATTAAGGTTAAAATATATCCTTGAACAGTAAAAAGAGGTGTTTTTAACTCGTGAGCAACATTCCCTAAGAAATCTCTACGAAAAGAATCTCTTTGAGTTAACAATGCTATTTCCTCACTCTTACCTTCAACATATTTTTGAACACTTTTTGTAAGTGCTTCAACATCGGTAGTTACTTTTTTCCTTTCTAAATCATTCACATCTAAAATGGAAATGTCCTGATATAACTTTTTAACACGTTGATAAATGAAATATTCAGCTCGGTATTGGATAATAAAAAATGATATAATAAACATTACAACACCAAAAACAAGCACAGTACCTATTCCTAATAAATTAATTAAGAACAAATAAGAAAGTAATGCTATAACGACTGAAATAATCGTAGAATATAATGACGACCAAAGTGCGTATTTGTATGTTTTTTTAATTTTTTTCATTATAAAAAAATAGATTGCCAATTAAGCAATCTATATAAATATTTTAAAGTTTAATTTATTTTTCTGCTCCTTCCAAAACAAATTTATAACCAACTCCTTTTACAGTTTTAAAGTAATCATCGCCGATTTTCTCTCTAAGTTTTCGAATATGTACATCAATTGTACGTCCTCCTACTACAACTTCATTACCCCAAACGCTATCTAAAATAACTTCTCTTTTAAATACCTTTCCTGGTTTAGATGTTAATAATGAGAATAATTCAAATTCTTTTCTTGGTAAAGCTATTTTTTTATCCCCTTTAAACACAACATACTCATCTCTATTAATAATGATGTCTCCAATCTTAGTTGTTGTATCAACAGATTCTTCTGTTTTTAAACGTCTTAACAACGATTTTACCTTACTTACCAAAACTTTTGGTTTTACAGGCTTGGTAATATAATCGTCAGCACCTGCGTCAAAACCTGCTACCTGTGAATAATCTTCACCTCTGGCTGTTAAAAAAGAAATAATAACATCTTCTAACGGCTTAATGTTTCTAATCTTTTCACACGCTTCAATACCATCCATTTCTGGCATCATTATATCTAATAATATTAAATGTGGATGTATTTTTTTAGCAGTCTTTACAGCTTCATTACCATTACTGGCTGTAAAAACCTGATAGCCTTCTGATTTTAAGTTATAACCTACTATTTCTAAAATATCAGGTTCGTCATCAACTAATAAAATTTTAATATCATTCGTATTCATAGATCATTTGTATTGTGTTATCCAAAAGTAACCATAAAATTATAAATCGTTCGCTCTCTTATTGAACTTAACATTCATTTAATCTTTAATAAACCTTCGCTTAAATAGTTAATAGAAAAATTAATCTGTAATTTTTTGTTTTTTGTATCTTTATAAAAATTGTTTGCTATGAAACTTATTCCTTTATTTGACGAAATTTTTTCTAAAACTAAAGAAGTCTTTATTGATAAGTTTAGAAAAGAAATTCCTAACCTACAAACAAAACCCTTCTTTAATATTATTTAGTTTATAAAACCTCCACAAAAAAACGAAGAATTACCTTTAAAATGAGAGTGTTTATATTTTAATAAAAAGAAAAAATGTTGAATAAAATTAATCTTCAAAATATCTTGTTCTTAGACATTGAAACTGTTCCAGAAGTAGAACTGTTTTCTGATTTATCGGAAGAAAAACAAGAGTTATATGCTTTAAAAACACAATACCAACGAAAAGATGAAATCAGTGCCGAAGATTTTTACCATCGTGCAGGTATATGGGCAGAGTTTGGAAAAATAATATGTATTTCTGTTGGGTATTTTGTTGACAAAAAAGAAGAGAATCAGTTTAGAGTAACTTCTTTTTATGGAGATGATGAAGTTAAAATATTAAACGATTTTAAAAATTTACTTGATCAACATTTTAATCTAAACAAACACCTTTTATGTGCTCATAATGGAAAAGAATTTGATTTTCCTTACATAGCTCGGAGGATGATAATCAATCGCATTGAATTACCCAAAAAACTAAACTTATTTGGTAAAAAGCCATGGGAGGCTCCCCATTTAGACACCTTAGATTTATGGAAGTTTGGCGATTATAAACATTACACTTCCTTAAAATTATTAACTTCTATTTTAGACATTCCATCACCCAAACAGGATATAGATGGAAGCGAAGTAGCTAATGTATATTATAAAGAGAAAAACTTATCTCGTATTGTTGACTATTGTGAAAGAGATACCATAGCAGTGGCACAGCTTTTATTGCGTTTTTTAAACAAACCTATTTTAGAAACAAAAAACATTGTAACTATATAAAAAACATCAGAAATTACCCCTCTACAAATAATTCATATTTTTAAATGAGGAAGTAAGAAGATTTAGAATATGAAAAAACAACGTTAAAAGATGAATAAAAATCAATATAAATTACGCTTAACAGTATATACAATATCTATTTTGATTGCGCTTGTAATCATAGCTGATTTTGCTTTACCAGGAAAAATTATAACTAACAAAATTGCTAACATTCAAAAGAGTTTAGAAGAATATTACAATGCAGGCGGAAACTATCATTATTCATATAAAATAAGCACAGATAAACACGAGTTTTCAGTTACAGAAGAATTTGCTGTATTGGTAAAAGAAAATGAAGAAATAGAATATTCAGTTTCTCAAATATTTAAAAAAGTAAACTGGTATAAACAACCTAGTTCAGATGACAAATCGTTTTATTCATTAAGAATAGTAACCGGACTCGTACTTCCATTATTAGTTATTCTTTCAATATTTATAGCTTATCGATATAAAAAGAAAATGAATACACTGTTATTTGTACTTCAAATCTTATTGATAGCTGACCTGATATTTTTAATATTATAAATAGTTAAAAAATGGTCAATTCAATAAGAATATTCCTGTTAATGATATGTTTTGTTTCTTTTAAAATTCAATCACAAACACATCAAAAAACAAACTCAATTCTTGAACAATGGAATTATATAGTTTTTGATAAAGGAGGTTGTTTAGGCGGTGGGCAATACGTCACAAAAAACAAAAGAGAAATTCCAACTATGGTTTTTAGTCAAAAAGAGTGGAAAAAATTCTCTAACAATAAAAAAGAAAAATTGACAAAATTTCTGATTAAAAGACTTTCAGATACTACCAAAACTAAAATTCACACATGTCCTTTTTTTGTAGCAACAAACGGAGAAATTGCTGTTTATGCTTTACAGCATATTCACAACAAAAACTGGTTTGATTTCAATGAGTTTAAAAGTTATAAAAATAAAGAAACTAAAAGTGCTATAGAACAAAAACAAATATGGCTACAAAACATTCTGAAAAATGAAACCGATAGACAAAAATTAACGGAACTGTTTTTAAATCAACTTAAAAAATAAATGTTCATAATATACCTAACTTATAAAACAGAATTAGAAAAATAGATTAATTTCTAAACGGACATATTGAGTTTTTATATAAAACAATTATCATAACTGCTAACTAAAATGAAAAATATTATAAACTTTTTAATTTGTGTAACATCTTTCATTTCTTATTCGCAAATCGGAATAATTAAAGATAAGGATGGTTACACAAATGTTAGAAAGGCTACAAATATAAAATCTAAAATAGTATACAAATTAAAAGAAAATGAAGCTTTTTGGTACAATGATATTGGAGAAGATTGGATTGAAGTATTTATTCCTCAAGATAAATTTAGTGTTGAGGATACTGACGATTTAATGATAGGAGGTTACATTCATAAATCTAGATTACAAAAAATCGAAAACCTTCCTACTGCTAATCAAAATGAAGTAAAATTTGAGTACATATTTAGAAAATTTAAAAGGGAAAACCATATTGATAATGGAGATGGGAAATTTGTAACAAAAATTGATGGAAGAAAAATTTGGGGAACGGACGGGAATTATCCTAAAATCGAAATTGAAAAAATAAATGCATCAATAAATAACAAAATTATAAAAATTCATAAAGTTTTATTTCTCGATTTATTTGAGTGTGATACAAACATTAACAAATATAAAAATGGCAACACCTATTTTATCTACCAAAATTGTAGTGATGGTGCTGGAGGTTATGAATTACTATGGGTCATAAATAAAAATGGCCTAACTCAACGCTTAGTTGGTTCTATAATATAGAATGACAAATCAAAAACATTTAAAATTGACCGAACTAGAAAATTATATTAAATCCTACTTTGGAATAACAAACCAAAACTTAGACAAAATAACATCGCTTTTTAACGAGTCTGAGCTTAAAAAAGGAGAATATTATACTAAATCAGGACAATACTGCGAAAAACTAAGTTTTGTAAAAAGTGGATATATTAGGCTTTTTGCTAAGGCTAATGACAAAGAAGTAACACAATGGATTGCTGCCAAAGGACATTTCTTAACAGAGTTATACAGTTTTAATTTTAAACAAAGAGCTAGGTGGAATATACAAGCATTAACCGACTGTGAACTATACATCATAAATAAAGAAAATTATACTCTTTTGAATAATATAATTCCAAACTGGATTGAAATAGAAAAGCAATTTATGGCAAGTTGTTTTATCCAATTAGAAGATAGAATTTTTAGTCATTTATCACTTAATGCAGAAGAACGTTACCATCAATTTTTTGAGAATAACAAAGAGCTTTTTAATCAAGTTCCTTTACAATACCTTGCTTCGATGCTAGGAATGACACCAGAAACATTCAGTAGAATACGAAACAAGAAAAATTCTTGATTTTTGTCAAGAGCATCACTTTAATTTCAATCTAGTTTTGTTATATAACTCAAACAATATGGCAAAGCAAATCACAACCTCAATTACTATTAACGCTAGCAAAGAGAAAGTTTGGAACATTCTTATGGACTTTGAGAATTACTCCAAATGGAACTCCTTTATTAAAGCTATTTCGGGAGATTTAAAAGTTGGAAACAAAATTCATGTGGAACTATCTGGAATGACTTTCAACCCTGTAATTAAAATATTGGATAAAAACCTAGAATTAAAATGGCTTGGTAGTCTCTGGTTTAAAGGGCTTTTTGATGGAGAGCATAAATTCAAACTCACAGACAACGGAAATGGAACTACTTATTTTGAACAAAGTGAAATATTTAGTGGAATATTGGTTCCTTTATTTTCAAAAAGTTTAGATACAAATACTAAAGCAAATTTTGAACAAATGAATAACGAATTAAAATTACGAGCAGAAAATATTTAGTCCTTCGAAAAACTATCTTGAAAATTCGATATAAAATCGTGAATAAATTTCTTCGATGTATCTGCTGTACGAAAAACTAAATAATGCTTTCTTTTTAAACCATTCTTGCTAATTCGTTTAAAAACCAAATCATCAGAAATTTTAAACGATTTAACCGCCCATTGAGGCATGCATAATATTCCCATATTTGCATTAACCATTTCCAAGGCAACTTCTGTTAACGGGATTGCTGAAATCTTTTTAGGAATTATTTTATTTGGTTTAAAAAAGCGTTCATAAACAGAAACCGTTTCTAAAGGAAAAGAATGAATAATTAAGTGAAGATTATTGAAATCATTTACATCTAAAAAATCCTTTTTGCTAGAAGGGTTTTCTTTATGCATAATAGTAAAAACCTCATCTTCATAAACTTCAATACTCGATAAAGTATTATTCTCAGGTTTAGAGGTAACAATAGCAATATCAATTTCATTAGATAAAATTTTAGGTATAGGTTGATGTGTAGCTTCTAAAATTAAATCAATAGTAATTTCTGGATATAGAAGTCCCATTTTCTGTACAAAAACAGGAAGACCTTGATAAAAACTATAACACTCAGTACTCAATTTAATGGTACCAACAGATCCCATTCTTAACTGCTCAATATTCCGAAAACCATTTTCAATACTTTCAAGGATTTCGTTACCTAATTTGTATAGCTCAGCTCCTTCATCAGTCAATTTCCATCTATTTCGACTTCTAAGAAAAACCTTAAAACCTAAGCGTTCCTCTAATTCTCTTAATTGATGACTTAAAGCCGATTGTGTTAAAAACAACTTATTGGCAGAATTGGCAATACTACCTTCTTCAACAATTGTTTTAATAAGTCTAAAATACTTGATTTCCATGTCACACAAAGTTAACGATTTAGAGGTTAAAGCTTAGTTGAAAAAAATTCAGTTAAGAAATAAAAACCTTCAATTTCGAAATTCAAAACACCACTACTTTCAAACTAATTTTACAAAAAGATTAAAATTATGTCGAAGCAAAAAAACAATACAACAAACAACTTACTAAAAGCAGTACAAACCTATTTCGATGCAATTCATTATTGCGACACTAAAAAATTAAATCAAATATTTCACAAAAACTCCAGCCTTTTTGATGTAGATGAAGAAAAAGTTTTTGTAGAACCAATAGCAAGTTTTAGCAAAGATGTGGGAGAAAGAATATCGCCAGCGAGCAAAGGACAAAAATTAACAGCTGAAATTTTAATGATTGATTGGTTATCACCAGCATGTGCAACAGTCAAAATAAGAATTAGAGCACATAAAAACGTATTTGTAGATCACCTAGGGTTTGTAAACGGAGAAGAAGGATGGCAAATAGTTTCTAAAATATGGCACCTCGAAAAAGTAATCAATTAAAACTGCTTTTTAAGTATATTCGCTATAAACAAAAGATAGCAAAATGAAATCGAAATTACTTTTCACTTTACTTATAATCTTTTTTATTTCTTCATGTAAAAAAGAACCAAAAAACTATGAATCGGAAACATTAAAAATAAAACAAGTAGCCAACAATGTTTATCAGCATATATCATACTTAGAAACACAAAGCTGGGGCTCAGTTCCATGTAATGGAATGATATTTTTAAATGGAAACGAAGCAATTATATTTGACACTCCAACCAATAAAAAAGCAACAGAAGAACTAATAAACTGGATAGGAAAAAGAAAAGTTAAAGCAGTAATAGCAACGCACTTTCATATTGACTGTTTGGCAACTTTAGAACAATTTCATGAAAAAGGAATAAAGTCTTATGCTACCAAACAAACAATTGAACTTGCCAGAGCAAACAACGAAAAAGTACTGCCACAAAATGGTTTTGAAAAAGAAAAAGAATTTCAAATAGGTAATAAAACAATACTAGCAAAATACTATGGAGAAGGACATACAAAAGATAATATCGTTGGTTATGTACCGTCAGAAAAAGTATTGTTTGGGGGTTGCTTTATAAAACAAGTAAAAGCACCAAAAGGTAACTTAGAAGATGCCAATACCTCAGCATGGCCAACAAGTGTAAAAAAGCTAAAAAAAGAACTAACAGATATAAAAGTAGTTATACCTGGACATGGAAAAAGCGGCGGAACAGAACTCTTAGATTATACCATAAAACTATTCGAAAAAGAGAAGAAAAAATATGTATTCTTCTTACATAATCGATTTTTAGAAGAACACGATTTAGAAGAATCACATCCAGAATATGGAAGAACAGAATACAAAGAAATAATAGCAGCATTCGAAAAAAGAAAATTAACAGTAATAAGTGAACAAAGAAAAGGCAATGTAAATGCAAGGGAATATGCATCGAGGATTGTTAATCAAATAGACAGTTTAGTTACAAATGGGGCTAAACCAGAGCATATAACAGTTATAGGAACTTCAAAAGGAGGCTATATAGCACAGTATGTATCAACCTTGGCAAATAATCCAAAATTGAATTTTGTATTTGTAGCAAGTTTTCAAAATAGCGATTTAGAAAATATTCCAGAAATAAACTTTTGTGGAAATATTTTAAATATTTATGAAAAAACAGATCCATTTGGGCAATCAGCCATCAAGCGAAAACAAAATTCTACATGCGAAATAGCACATTTTAAAGAAATAGAGCTGCATACGGGAATGAAACATGGTTTTCTATTCAAACCGTTAAAAGAATGGATAGAACCATCAGCAAAATGGGCTAATGGAAATTATGAAATCGAGTAAGGAATTGTAGAAAATGAAAAGCACTTAAACTAACTTTAAAAACATATTATAATTTTATACAAAAATCTGTTATGAAAAAGGTATTCATTTTGATAAGTTTTATTCAAACTATTTCTGCACAAATTGAAAATAATAAGAATCTCATTTTAAAAAACAAAGTAAAAGAATCGTTTGAAATACATTGTTTTTCAGGCTCAAACTCAAGTTGCACCTCAATTACAGAAAAATACGATAGAAAAGGGAACTCTATTGAATGGAATATGGGACGACTTGGTATGATTCGTAGAAATATATATAACAAAAACAATTATAAAATTCTTACACTTTATATCGACAAATTAGATTCAACAAAAATAGACTCAATCCCTTATATATTTGATAAAAATAATCAATTAACACAGGAAGGAGAAAATAAGTTTGAGAACTTTTATAATTCTAAAAAACAACTAATAAAACAAATAACTAAAAATCACGACAATAAGAAAAAGATAATTCAAAAAACAAAAACGATAGCATGGACTAGCTTTGAAAAAGTGAAAAAAGAAACTATCGAAACCCTTCTATTTGAAACAACAAAACCTACAAAATATAAAAAGTTAGATATCTCTTATGTAGAATATGAATATGACAAAAAAAAGAATCTAATCAAAGAAATTCATTATAAAAACAATGTCATAATAAATACAATTATTTACACTTACGATTCATCAAATAGACTAATAGAAAAAAGAGAAAAAGATATCCAAGAAATTGAACTTTTAAATGACATCAAATTTAGTAAAAGAGAAGATATCAATGAGTTAATTACAAAAATTTCATATAATAAAAATGGATCTATAAAAAGTAAGTATACGTATTTTAGTGACCCTTGTATGGGATTAGACGACCATTATTTATACAAACATTTCTATCTTAAAAATGGGCTATTGAAAAAAGCAGATGTATATAAAAAAAGTGATTTAATTTTTACTATAACTTATCAATATGAATATTATAAATAAGAATAATAGAATCAAGAGATAGCAAACCTAATTAAAAAACAGGGTTCATTCATTTACAGTATAAAGACAGGTAAACATGGTTTATATTTGAATAAACATCAACCAAACAGCTATGAAAAGAAGCATTTTTACTTTAATCATAATACTACAAGCATTTAATTTATGTAGTCAAAATATGCAACAAAAGCGAATCAATAATAAACCAATTTATTCGGGCGATTCAGAAATAAGAGTAATAAATAACACAAAAAGTATCTATCAAAATCAAAGTCCTATAGGCATCTTTGTAAATGGAAACTTTATAGGTAATCAATCATCCTTAGACTTTATAAATTCAAATAAAATAGAAACGTTAAAAGTAGAAAAGAAGAGTTTTGAAAAAAACGGAACAACCTACAATGGTAAGATTCTTCTAGAAATGAAGTCAGGTTATAAATCAAACTTTATAACATTAAAAAGCCTTACAGAAAAACATTTAACATTAGATAAAAATCCAACACTCTATCAAATAAACGAAAAAGTACTAGAGAGTAATAAGACCGAATTTCTAATAGATGAAAACTTTATTTTAAAAATCATTCCAACCAAAATAAAAACATCAAACAATAAAATAGAAATCAATCTAATACAAATAATAACTAAAACAGCTGACAATATTAAAAAAGCAAACGAGATAAGGATTAAAGGAAATAAAAATTAGAAGAAGGAAATTACCTGTTCAAAGATTTCAAAATAGTTATTGCAAATGCAGAAGCAATGGGAGCAGATGGAAATGGGTTAGCATATTTTTATTTAAACAATTAATCCAACAACCACTTAAAACCAATTATAACAAGAAGTTATACATTTTTCAACGCAACCTTTTTTAAGAAACTGCATCTTATAAAAAACTATAAGACCAAATGAAAAAAATTATAACACTAACGATAATTGGATTGATCATTTTAAGTTGTACAGAAAATAATGAAAACAGGGATAACTGTGATTTCCAAGCCATATTAAACACAGAACAATACCATAACACTCCTACTCAAAATCAAGTAATTATAAATAATCTTGAAATTATTGGTAACTGCTTAAAAATTAATTTTAGTATCAGCGGTTGCCAAGTAAATATTTGGGAAGCTAAACTAGTATCCATAAATGCAGTTTTAGATTCAGCTATACTTCAACGAAATTTAAAACTCTACATAAAAACAGATGGATCATGCAATACACTAATTACTAAAGAATTATCATTCGATATTTCAAACTTGCAAGTAGATGATAATAAAGTGTTATTGAACATCGTAAATGCTCAAAAACAAATTTTATACGAATATTAAAAAAAAGCCATCAAAACAGCATTTCATAACATGAATTCTACAGTTGACTACATCTCTTTTTTTTAAAAAGCTTCACATATTTAATATTGAACTTTTAAATTAAAAAAGTAGTAAAATGAGATTATTCACAGTATTCCTAGTAGTAAGTATCAGTAGTATAGCATTCGGACAAAAGGCAAAAAACAAAGTTTTAACAAGTACAGAGGAAAAGAATTATTGGGAAAAAGCATATAATAAATCAACAAAAGAAAGATTTATTCCAGTGGAATTATTTACAGGAGCTAAATGGGATGGAAAACATAAATTAACACTAAAAAAAGTTGCTATAACAGCCACTTCTTGTCATCCAGTAACAGGAAAACGATGCACTAACTATACTATTACAGGACCTTTTAAAACAGAAAAGAACAACACAAAAATTGAATGGGTAGGTAATAAAATTCCCTATTATCGAAGAATATATAACACCAAACGAGGAGGGAAAGTAGAATCGTTTTTTACCATTAACAATTCAAAAGATGGACTGGTTAGAATTTATGATAAACGAAAACAATGGGGAGAAAGAGCATATGACGGATTAGGAAGTAAATTTCCCCTAGGCTATTGGAAACAAGGAGAAGTACGTACCTATCCATCACGCAGGCCAACAAGAATAGAAATTATAGAATTAGACGGACCTGATCATTGCCTTACTTTTCGATGGACAGTTGGCGAAGGAAAAAAAAGAAATCAAGATAATATCTATACTTTTTGTCCAAACCGTGGTTTTACAGGTTTTCGTCATAAAAACCAACATTTAGATTCAAAAAAACGAAAACCAAAAAATTAGAATAACAACTAACAAATCCTCACTTGCAACACCAACATACATTTAGTACTTTGGACTTACAAAAAAAGAAAAAGGAACATCAACGTTAACTGTAAACACACAAAAGTTCCACATATAAACAAGATAGCAACAAGCTAAAAAACTAATCTCAATAATGAAATTTAGAAAAGCGACAAAAAATGATGTTTCGAAAATTGTGGAAATGATTGCAGATGACGAACTAGGAAAAACAAGAGAAGATTTTCAAACACCATTACCAGCAGAATATCTTAACGCTTTCGAAAATATAAATTCTGACCAAAATCAAGAACTCATTGTTATCGAAAATAAAAACTCTGAAATTATTGGAACCTTACAATTATCTTTTATCCAATATCTGACTTATCGAGGTGGTATTAGAGCACAAATAGAAGCAGTTAGAATTCGAAAAGATCAAAGAAACCTTGGAATAGGAAAAAAAATGTTTGAATGGGCAATTAATAGAGCAAAAGAACGAAATGCTCATTTATTACAACTTACATCGGACAAAAAAAGATCAAAGGCGATTAAATTCTATGAAGATTTAGGCTTTAAAGCTACTCACGAAGGAATGAAAATGCATTTTAAATAAAAAATCTAGGTATCAACAAGGTATAGTTGTAATTGCTACGAATACAACTAAATTCGTTTTCTGAAATAAAAACTTGAAAACAAAAAACACTATATAATAGTTCTTTTATACCAGTTTAAAACATCAATATAAATTGAGTACATTACACTCGTAAAAATTGAAAAAGAAACATCAAAACACAACGCTATACCTACAACAAAATCAATATTATAAATGATAAAATCTCTAATCCGTAAACTATTTCTTTCCAATGAAAACCGAAATACGGTTATAAACGATTTAAAAAGCAATCCAAACTTCAAAACAAAAGAAGAAATGGAGAAAAAGGGAACTACCTCAACCCAAACAGAAACTAAATTAGAAAAAGGAAAAACCCAATCAATCTTCCTACCAAAAATGGGAAACCAAAAAGGGTTCATTTTAACAAAATGGTATGTTAAACCAGGGGATATTGTAAAAAGCGGAGATATAATTTGTGAAATAGAAAACAAGAAGATTACAATGGAATTTGAAACTTTTTATAGTGGAAAAATAGTAAACACCTGCAGACTGAATCAAAAACTAACAAACGGAATCGAAATTGTAAAAATAAAAGTAATATAACCTCCCTTTACAACGCCAACATACATTGAGTACAGTTAGACTTACAAAAGCTGAAAAAAGAAACATCTAGAATTTCCTTATAATTTATTAAAACATATAAATGAATAACAGAGCACATGAAAATAGAAAAATTCGTTTAACAGAACTAAACGAAACACTTTTGAAAGATGTAGATAAAGTGTATGATATTTGGAAAAATTCAGAAAATGAAGAGGTAAAAGAATACTTTTCACAAGTATTATTTACATTAAACAAATTACTTTATGAATTAAATATAGATCTTGAAAATAATATATATACTGATGAAATGATAGAAAAAAGTGAAGAAATATCTGACTTTTTAAAACAAATATTTGATGATTTAAATGAAGAAGAATAAAAACATTTTACAAAAATGTATAAAATTAATTGCTAGTATAACCTACTTACAAAACTATAAATAGAATGAATTGGGAATGGAAAGAAAATAGCATCTTAAGAAGTTATAATGCAAATACACCTTGCAAAGATATATTTAAAGCCGTGTGTAATGAAATTGCAGAATACTATATTCCTAAAGGTTGGAAATATGCGAAATCAAGACCTAAACTAACCTATAATGATAAAAGCCTAAAAATTGAAATTGCTTTTTGGTCAAGTGGAAGTAATATACAAGGGGATTATGTAAATCTTGAAATAATTCCGGCAATTTATTCTTTAGATTTTAAAAAAGAATTAAAATCCAATGGGTATATTCTTGGTTATCCAACTATTTTTTTTGAAAAACTTGAGAATATTCCAAAAGGAATTAAAAGAGTTATTGATTTAAAAGGAAAAACCCACGAATTTGAAGAAGAATACGAAGAAACCAGTGTTTTAAGATATCACAATAATATTAATGTTTATGGAATAAATGAAAGAGATTTTTTGAATATTATTAATTTCATAAATACTAAAATCATCATTTGGAAAGATTTATTAAAAAACGACTATAAAGAATTAGAGAAAAATATTGAACCCTTTAGAAAATCAGATTTTAGAGAATTAAAAACTGGTAATTTTGGAAAATATATTAAATATCAATTTCCTGAAAACTATATTGAATTTGAAAAATTTGAAAATTAGTATAATATATATCCACAATCAAATTCAATTAAATATTGTCTATAAAAAAGAAAAAATAATCGTTAAATAAACATATCGGAAAAGATTATAAAAAATGGATAGGTGTGAAATTTGTGATAACAACCTAGAAAAAATCGAAATGTTTTTTCGAGCAACTATAAAAACTGGAGGGCATATTTATAGTTATAAAGGATGGTGTTCTAAATGTGAAATTTGGTTAACAAAAAAAGTTAAAAAAGGAGAAGAATCAAATTGGAAAACCTCCATAATAAACAGTTCTAAATTAGACCGAGAATTGAATGAAAATGAAGTGCATTTATTATATAAACTTATCTCTGAAAACAATGACTCTCCTTTAGGTAAGGATAAAGATATTGAGCTATGGAATGAATTTATTTCAATGAAAAAACAAACAGATAAAATATTTGAATGCAAAACTAAGCTAATAGGAAATGAATTTAAATGCCGAACATTTGTACTTAAAAGAAATAGTTTTTTAATTGGAAACTTTTTTATCTTTTTTAAAGTTAATGCTACCTAAATCTATAACAACAATCATTACGAATTCAACTAAACTCAATCTTGGGAATAAAAAAAGTTCATGAAAATACTATTTGAAAATAAAAGAAATAAAATCACCTTCAAAACTATTATTAGGAATCTATTTATAAAAATTCCAATTTTAATCCTCATAACTAGTCTATTTAAAAGTTTACTAAGCTGGGAAAAACCTGAAATTTCAGAAATATTACTCTTATTTTTAATATTTAATATTATCGTATTAATTCAAACTCTTATACACAATTATAAAAATCATTTAGAGAGTATAACTTTGGATTATGAAGAAAATAAGCTAATACTTAAGTACATTAAACTATCCAAAAATAGCACAGAAACAGTTATAAAATTAAACCAAATAAAAGTATCAGAAATAAAGCACATGCCTATTTCTTGGTTTTCATTCACTAATTACTTCTGGGTTTCAGATATTAAATCTAAAATCAAAATTTCAACTGCTGGACATGGTAATAAAGAAATAGAACTAGATGAAATTCATAAAGAATTAAGCAACATACAACATAAGTAATTATCTATTCTCACTATACTCTCCCTTTACACCATCAACATACATTGAATACATTAAACACACAGAAAAATAAATTGCTAAAAGAAAAGCTAATTTCACTAATAATAGATTGTCCCGAAATAGTAGAAACAATAGAGGCTTGTACAAAATATGGATTAAAAGATTATTATGTTGCAGGAGGAGCAATAACACAAATAATTTGGAATAATTTAAACGGAGAATCAACACTTAAAAATGTAAAAGATTTTGATATCATATACTATTCAAGTAACGAAAAAAGGGAGCAATCTAAAGTCCATCAATTAGAAATAAAAAAATTAATAAGTCATAAATTCCCTCTCGATATAACCAATCAAGCATATGTTCATGAATGGTATCCAGAAAAGTTCGGAAATAAAATAAAACCATTTAACAATACAGAAGATGGAATACAAACTTGGCTTTCAGCATTTGCAATTGGAATTCGAAAAACAAAAGAGTACCAAATATATGCACCATACGGATTGAAGGATGCTTTTAATATGCTTGTAAAACCAAATAAACTCACAATGAGTGAGAATAATTATATTAAAATGACCAATAGTTTTAAAAAGAGGTGGGAAAATATACAAATAGAACCTTGGAAATAAAAAACAAGGTATAGAAAAACAACCAGCCAATAAGTCTTTTAAAAAGACAAACTGTCTTAGAATTTTACTTGGCTCAGTTATTGAAAACCGATTTTACACAAGTCATAACAAAAACGTTATTATCTATATAAAATCAAAAAAAATGAAAAAGAGAAAAGTATTCCTGAGCATATTTACTGTTTTAATAGTAGCAATTTCAACATTTCTATTTATAAATAAAGACAAATTTGTCTATGTAGGTTCAGTAGAGGTTATAGAAGTAGACTGCAATAAAAAACAACAAATCTTGAGCGAAGTATATGAAAGCGATCAAAGGATTAGGAAATCAAATGATCTCATTAAGTACGCTAAAGAAGATCATAGAAATCAAGAATTAGTAATAAGCATTATTGAAAAATGTGGAATGCCAACATTAAAGGAGGTATCTCAAAAACAAATGAATGCTATCTGGTTAGGACTACAACATAGTAATAAAAAAATCAGAAAAAAGTATTTTCCACAAATAGAAAAAGCGGTAGAAAATGGAGACTTATCCAAACAGCAATACGCTTTAATGAAAGATAGAATGTTAATGGATGAAGGCAAACCACAAATATATGGTTCACAAATAAAGAATGGTAAATTATATAAATTAGAAAATCCAGAAACAGTAAACGAAAGAAGAAAAGAAATGGGAATGAAACCAATAGAGGGTTATTTAAAGTATTTCGATATTCAACCCAACTCAAATTAAAAATATAGATTATCGTATAATATAAAAAGTATGTAGAGTAGTGCCAATAGGAATAATATCAATATTACTATTGGCACTATTAGTATTTATATACAAAAACATATAACAACACCTCCCATAACCAATTATTCTACCTCACTTGCAAATCCAATTCACATTGAGTAAATTAGACACGCAAAAATTGAAAAAGGAATTCTAAAAAAACAACGCTATATCCTTAAAATTTAATATTTATCTATAAATTATGAGTACTTAAAAACCTCCTCATAATCAAGTGAATTAGATAAATGCTAAGGAACAAATTCCTCTTATAAACAAATTAGACACAATTGAGAAAAATGAAGTATAAACTTTTAACTTTAGTTCTTTTATTAATGTTCTGTGGGTGTAAATCTTCACAGAAGATAATAAAACAAACTAACCAAGACAAAGACTTAATAAACTATCTATTTCAAGATTATATCGGAGAAAAACCAAGTGCAAGTTTTATTGTTATAAAAAATGGTAAAATAAAGCATTGCCAAAGTTTTGGATATGCTAATTTAGAGAATCAAACCCTTGCCAATTGCGAAACTAATTACAGAATTGCATCAGTAACAAAACAGTTTACTGCAATGGGAATTTTAATATTAATAAATCAAGGGAAATTAAATTACGATTCTAAACTAACTGAAATAATACCAGAATTTCCAGATTATGGAAAAGAAATAACTATTAAAAACCTAATGTTGCATAGGTCAGGTTTACAGTCTTATAATAGATTATATCCAAAAGATTGGAAAAAACAGCTTGTTGATAAAGACGTGCTTAATCTTTTAATAAAACAAGATAGCCTTTTGTTTCCTACTAATTCTAAATTCAAATATAGTAATTCTGGATATGCTGTTTTGGCTACAATTATAGAAAGAGTTTCTGGTAAAAGTTTTAAAGAATTTATGGATGAAGAAGTTTTTGAAAAATTAGGAATGACTAATACTACTGTGTACTTAAAGGATTTAAAGATTAAAAATCGTGCATACGGATATAAATTCATAAAAAACAAATACGAAAACAAAGACCAAACAAAATATACAGCCATTCAAGGAGATGGAGGAATTTATTCATCTGTAAGTGATTATGCTAAATGGGATAAAATTTTATATAACGAAACTCTTGTGAGTAAGGAACTGTTAAATGATGCATTTTCAAATTGGAATGAAAATGGAAAAACTAATGGAAAAGGCTATGGGTTTGGCTGGCAAATTGACGAAAAAAACGGTAAAAAGTATTTACTTCATGGTGGTTCCACATCAGGATTCCTTAATACTGTTTTACGAATTCCTTCTGAAAAAATTACAGTGGCAATTTTCACTAATAACGGAAGTAAAGGTGGTCTAAAAAGAAAAGCTTTGTATTTAGCAAGTTACTTTTCTGATGGTAAAATTCCTTTCCCAGCCTATTTCTTAATTAAAAAAGATATTGAGGAAAATGGAATAAATAATATAACAGCTAAGTTTAATCAACTTAAAAACGATAGTACTAAATATGACATTGAAAAAGAAGATTTACGTGCTTTGGGCTTTAGTTATTTCAAAAAAGAACCAGAAAAATCACTTAAAATATTCGAATTAATTAAAATGGAATTTCCAGATTTTTATGGAGGTTATTTTGGATTAGCTCAATACTATGCCTATAAAACTGAAGGGAATAATGAAAAAGCAGTTGAATATTATAAAAAAGCAATTGAATTAACACCACATAAAAAACAACGCTTAATTAATTATTCTAAGAAAATGATTAAAAAACTAAGTAAATAAAACAGTGCCTAACAGTGTATGTAATAATAGCTAAATCAATTCAAAGAACATAAAATGAATAAATTCACAGTTTTTTTACTACTCATAGCAATAGTAATCAATTCCTGTAAAAATTCTGAAAAGGGATTTGACAAATTGGAAATTGCTAAAAAATATTATAACGCTCTTGATAAATCAAATGTTTCTGAAATCGAAATTTTGCTTACCGATAGCCTATTAATAAAGGAAACCGAATATGATTATGAGCAAACATTTTCTAAAAAAGAATACATCAAATGGTTAAAATGGGATTCTGTGTTTGAACCAACTTACAAAATCCTCGAAATAAAACAAGAAAATAAAACTGTAAAAGCTAAAATTTCAAAAACAGATAAAAGAATCTATTTCCTTCATAAAGAGCCAATTGTCAGCAAACAAATCATCTATTTCGATAATAATAAAATAACAAGTATTGAAACGGCAAAAAATGTGATTTTCAACGATTCCATTTTTGTTAAAAATCGAGATAAACTTTTGAACTGGATTGACAAAAATCATCCAGAATTGAATGGGTTTATTCACGACCAAACAGAAACTGGTGGAATAAAATACTTAAAAGCAATTGAACTCTATCAAAATAAAAAATAACGTGTTACAACAATGTATTAGTTAGAAAATGGCAATACCAAAAAAGAGCATAACAAATGTAAAAACGCATTTTACATTAACCTTCATAATTAATTAAATGAAATTGAAAGTTTATATATTATTTTGTTTTTTAGCATCTTCTATTTGTAATGCCCAAGTCAACGCTGTTTTTAAAAACTTTAAAGAATGTAATGGCTATTTCATAAAAGACTCCATTACGATATTTGATAACCTTAGAAATTTTACTTTAAAATTACCTGAAAAATGGAAGGGAAAATTAGAAGGCGATCTTAATCACTTACGTGCTTACAAAACACCATATTCTTCTGTATCTTCCATATTTAGATTAACAGGAGGATCTGCCTATGATGTTCAAGGCAACGATATTGAACTTAAAAAGAAAGATCCAAATTTCGTAGGGATAGATTATATTGAAAATCAAGAAATCGTAATTTTAAAACACCCAAAAGGAACGTATAAAGAGAAATTACTTCACAAGTATACATTTCATTTTGAAACTAAAAACAACCCTTGGGTTTGGATGTTTTATTTAGTTACAGATAGAAAACCAAATAAAAGAGACATTTGTGAAATTAAATATATCATAAAACAATACATACAAGGACTTAAAAACTAATTACAACAATACCTAAACAGCATTAAACGTAGCTTAACCAAATGAAATTCAAACTTACTTACATTTTAATTTTATTCTCATTTTTCAGCTGTAAAAACAATCCAATCTGTACTATTGATAAAAATAATGCTGGAAAAGAAATCTACGACTTAGATGAAGCAAGTTGCTTCATTGCATTGAAACTACAAAAGAAAAAGTCCGATTTGAATTTAATTCGCGATGCTTTGATTGCAGAAGAGAACTATATGTCTAAAATCAGACTACTATCCAAAAATCCGAATTCAGAAAATAAATCAAATGTCAATTTAGATATAAATGAACTTGTAAAATATGCTATACATAAGGAAAAAATAAACTTAACAAAAGACCATTTATTCGAAATATATAATGTTGAAATTGAATATTTAAAGTTTATTGGAGTTTTAGATAAATAGAAAATTACACTAATATATTTACTATTATTATATATTCGACTATACATAAACTCCACTTGTAAAACCAACACACATTGAGTACATTACACTCGCTAAAATTGAAAAAGAAACATTAAAAATACAGCTATGCTAACATAAATAAGTTAGCTCAATTCAGAACAAACCATATGGAAAACGAATTTGCAAAAGTAATGTCTGAGAGAACAGACAATGAATTAATTAAGATTGTAACTGTTGAAAGAGAAAAATATAACCCCATTGCAATTGAAGCTGCAGATGCAGAAGTTGAAAAACGAGGTATCGATACTTCAGGTTTTGAAAAAATAAGACAAAAAGCAGCAATAGAAAGAAAACAAAAAGAAAAAATTGATTCAAATGTTGTTGGTTCAGAAATTCGATTTCTGAATTTTTTAATAGATCTTATCGCATGGTTAATCGTAACATTTATTACCGGTTTTATAGTTAGTCTTTTTATCCAATTAACTAATTTTTTAATTGTCAACCTTTTAATCTTAGGGACTTTTATTGCTTATTATGCTCTAATGGAAATAAAATTCCAAAAAACAATTGGAAAGTTTATAACCAAAACAAAAGTGGTAAAAACAGATGGTAAAAAACCAATTGATGAAGATATAATAGTTAGAACTTTTTGCCGACTAATTCCATTTGACAGAATTTCTTTTCTATTTCAAAAAAATGGATTTCACGATCTTTTATCAAAAACAAAAGTTGTTAAAGATAGCTTAGAATAAAATTTTAACATGAAAAAACTAACATCAATAATAGTTTTTTGCTTTATATCAGCAATATCATTTTCACAAAACGCTAAGTACAAAAAAGGATTAAAATATTTTGACTCAATGAAGTTTATAAAATCCTTTAAAATCATGCAACCTTATGCAGATTCGGGCGACAAAACAGCTCAATTTATAGTTGGATATTGTTATTATAATAAAGAGTTAGAAATAAAGAATGACTCCTTAGCCGAACAATATTTAATTAAATCGGCAAACCAAAAGTTTGGTAGAGCAATGGGATTATTATCTGTTATATACTTTCAAAAGAGTATAACCACTCCAAAATATAAAGTAAATGCTTTGGTTTGGGCTGAAATTGCTGCAGCTTACGATCCAATTCAAAAAGGAACTACTACTAGACATTTAATTAAGGCTTATATGTCTTCTGAGGAATTACAATTAGCTAAGCAACTACTAGAAAAAAAGAAGCAAACATTTAACAAAATAAACCTTGAAGAATTTAAGGCTTCTATTCCTAGTATGAGGAATAAAAAATCCAAAAGATCTAAGATTCCTAAGAATAAGTTAGGACTAATGGAAGATCCTTATAGAGATTGGGTATCAAGGTGGAAATATGAACAATTTGAATGTTATACTCTATACTATACAAAGTCCATAGACGCATCAATAATCAATGCAACAATATCAGCTATTCAATCAACTAAAGAATTTGAATTATCGTCATTATATAGAGGAAAACAAACTAAAAATTTAAAGTTATCAGCTAAAGAAAAGAGTTACATTATAAAAGAACTAAGTGCATTATTAAACCACGAATGGCAAGAACATTTATTTCCTTACTCTAGCCGCCTTGATAGTCCGCAAGAAATTCAAAATGCATTCAACCGAACTGAAAAACTAGGAACAGAAAAGGAAAAAAATATGTGCGCTATTGTTTATACTTTTTCAAAACCAATTATTCTAAGAAACGGTACACTAGCTCTTTTTCTAGACCAAAAAAGATATAGAACAAACTACACACAACTAAATTTTAGCTTTTACTCGCTCGAAAACAATCGATGGAAAGAATTAGCGGTCGTGTATAAGTATTATGAAAATTGAAAATAATACAAGGCACAAAATTCTCATATAAACAAGTTATAAAATATTATCGCTGAACATAAAATTAAATAAATGAACATACTACAAAAAATAGCTAGAAAAATTATAAAACGATCATTTTGACCTTTCTGTTTCAACAATCGAATTCTTTAGTAAAATAGAACTTTAGGGAAAGAAATAGCGAATTGCCTTGATAAGCATAATCTCACTTTAGTTCCTAAATATGAAAGTCACGATTTAAAACACGTTTTACTTAATTATCAAACGACAACATAGCCAAAATTCAACTTCAGCTATGATGTCGTCTTTTTAATTAGACGTGTACTGTCTTTACCTCATAATGGGACTTATTTAAATTGTCATGTGGATATTTCTCTTTATAATTCTCTAAAGCTCTTGCTTTTGCAATTTTTTGCGTTGTACCTTCCATCCAATCGGATTGATGACCAGACCCATTATCGTTTACTAATTTAGCTTCGTACATAATAATTATTTTTTTTCCTACTCTCTTTAAAATAGGCTTTTCGGATTTCGCCTTAGTATTTAAAAACTAACTGTGCTAGTCAGTCGAATATTCAGTTTTGATATCATTACAATTATTAAATAATTTAATTTCTCAGCTTGCTACAAACAAAAACTCACAAGTACCTAATAAAATAGCAGCTTTAGTTATTGCCAACTCAGAATTTTCGTGGTGAGCCATGGTATACGATTGAATTACATGTTCTTCTTCTGCATACAATCCTGGTGCAGAAGGTTCTTGATAATAATTCACGTCAAGAGCCGTTTTTCTAGCAAAAGTATTCCCATGTCCTGTTGGCATTGAAACAGTTATCTTCACATTAATCAAAGATTCTCCTACTCCTCCATTTGCCTGACCATCTATTTTTATACCATTAAACGTTACTCCGTTTGTATTGCTCCATGTTTGTTGGTTTGTATAAGGCGCTCTTGAATCACTAATGTAAACTTTTACAATAGTTCCTGCTGGATAATTCCCTGTTCCTCCTGCTGGTGTCACCGTTAGGTAAAACTTAGACGCGTTATTATTGTTGTTACCAATCGTTGTATTAAATGTAGCCTCTGGTTTATTTACAGCTTCAAAAGCCATGTTTCGTTGGCTTACATTCGGATTGCTTTTTACCCAAAGAGCCATGGCTCCATTATTTTCAAAACTAGTAGGTTTAGGAAACGTCATATTCTGTTCGCTAGCAATTGCAATCATACAAAAATGTCCTCCAGTTGGAATCCCAGTAAAGTTAAAAGGTAATGGAGTGAATCCTATCTCATTGGGCTGAATTGATATTGCTCCTTCAGCTCCCATAAACTCTCCATTTTGGGTTGGTGAAACTATCTGAGACCACACCTCTGGTGTTAGAAATAAACTTACTGGAGAATAAAATAATTGTACAGAGCCTCCAGTAGGATTCTCCCCTAAATTTTTTACTCGAACATAAAAATTATTGTCTTCAGAATTCTTAAAAGGCTTATGCAAATATTCTGCATATTTAGAATTCACATCATTAAATGTCAAGGTATCTTGTCCGTAACAAATGATATCGGGTGATATCCAATGAGCTCCTGAAGAATGTCCTCCAGTATCATTTAAATTATCTCTAATAAGTAATGGAGAAGCTACATAGGTAAATTGCTCTGGTTGTGATTCTGCTCCATTGGCTGCAGTTACAATGACATCTACTGCACCTAGAGATACAACAGAAGGAGCAATCACGGTAAACTCTCCTTCAGCTTGATTTACTTCAAGTGTTTGTTTGCCAAACTGTACTTCTGTTACATATTCAAAATTAGATCCTTCAATTGTAATTTGAGTTCCTGCTGTAGCAGATGATGGACTTATGGAAAGAATCTTAGGAGTTCCTTCTACACTAGTCTTTTGTAGTATTCTTGTCATGATGTGATTAGTTTTGGTTATTAACTTTGTTGATAGCATCAGTTATCCATTCTCCATTTGTTGTACTAGACCAAGGATAATTCAAAGTGTTTTGGTAATAGCTAGTAATAGCATTTGCGAGATCTGGAAATTCGTATATTTTGTTCATTGAAATGGCTAGAAGATATACATTGGCTTGAGTCATATCTCTTAAAAAAGTAAACATATCTCCTGCATTTGTAACAGCTTGTGTTGCATTATGATGCTGTTTTTGATTCCTCATAAAGCTCTTTAGAGGAGGTAGTACCGTTACCTGAACTTGCACCTGATCTGTCCAAACAGCTTTATTTGATTTCGATGGAGGCTTACTTCCATCTGGTAATTTATAAGCAGTCAACGTATAAACCTGAGTTAAACTTGGAGAAAACTTTTTACCAATTTGCTCTGGAAATATCTTTGTCTGTAATGGGTCTAGAGAAGTCAAGGTTGTTACTATATAATTTTCTAAATACGTAAGTTCTACATAATTTGCATTAGGAGCATTCCAAGACAAGGTTATTTGAGTTCCAGGGTCTATACAAGGTTGGTCAACTTTAAAGTACTGTATTCCATTACTCGATGCATTAATACCTGTTAATTTAGATCCATCACCTATAAAGCTTTGTGCCTGAATTGCATTCTTCGGTAATTTAATATCTCCGCTTAATTCACTAGAAGGAATGCTGGTTAACCCAGATGCACTACCCGTAAAACTTTGTGCTGTAATCGTATTATCTGGAAAGTTAATATCACCTGCTTCTAAAGCACTGATAGGGATATTAGTCAACGCTGACCCATCTCCTGAAAACTTTGCTGCAGCAATGGTTCCGTTAACATCTAAAATTTCTGATGGATTGTTTGTTCCTACACCTACTTTACCATTAGGATCAATATAGAATTGTGAGCTACCTTTACTAGATTGAACCGATAAAGCGCTAAAAATCTTGCTTACAGATTGATTGCTAATAGGCACAGCTGGAGTTGTTAATGTTGTAAATGTTTTTGCAGATGGAATACTGGCTACAACATATGAATTACCAACAATTTCTAAGGTATCACCTACTGATATTTGATCCATTGTGAATTCTGCTGAAACTGTAAAAGTTGTCCCATTTGAAGAGATAGTTCCTTTTAAAGACTTGGATGGTTTTGTTTTAATAGAAACTTTACTAATGGGAGCATCATCACCAAACCCAACATTTTGATCGGAGGAAACCGTAATGTTATCATCAGTTTGGTTGATTCCCGAGTCAATAAAATTATCAAAATCTTCTTGAGTAGGCTTAGAACCTGTAGTAAAGTATCCTTGTAATATAGATCGTGATTGCTTGCTCATAATTTTTGTATTAATGAATGATAAATGTGCTACCTATGGCCATATGTCCAATACCTAATTGTAATTGCTTAGTAGAAGATGTATACACTTCACTAGAGATATAATTAGCCGCTGTAGCTTTTACACTAATTTGATAACTACTTAAATCTGCTGCTGAACCACTTAATTGAAAAGAACCTGCCAATTGTTGGTTATTTGTTTGTGATAAAGTTTGTTTTTCCACCATAGTTCCATTCTCTGCATCGATCAATTTGATGTCATAGTTTTCAGCATTAGACACACCTTTAAAAGAGAAATTAATCTTATTTTCATCTGTATTTAAAGAAGATTTAAAACTTGTTATTTCATCTAATTGAGTAATTCTGATGGTTGCCTGTGGACTATCATTATTTAACCCCGGATACGCTATGGCGATTACTTTACAGGAATATGGAGGAGCCGCTGTTACGTTCTTTTGTGGCATGTCAGGAGGAATCTTAAAATAAGTCTTAGTATTCCCAGAAGCTGCAGGTGGTACAATTACTACCTTTGCTAAATTTTTACCACTATATAAAATTGCTTGATAATAGCAAGCTCCCTGAATAGGAGGCCAACTTACCTCCCATTGTTTCTGATTAGGATGTGATGGCTTAACAAATGGATAGTTACTCGAAAGAGTAGGCTTTGGTAATGGTTGAATATTGGGTGCAGAATTACCATGTGATCCTGATGAATGCCCGCCATTATGATGTCCATGACCTCCGCCTCCACCAGAAGAACAACCTCCCAATCCTGTAGCAACCATAGTTCCTACAACCGCTGCAACATCTCCAACAATGGCAATAGGTTCTCCAGCTATTTCTAATTCATCTCCAGCTACTTCAAAAAAATCTTTCAACTGATCTTGAGTACTCGGCTGGTCTCCATCACCTCCATCATTATCATCACCTTCTTCTTTTTTGTCACAAACATTTTCTATTTGTTTTTTCAGTTCTTTTACTCCCACAAATACGGCTAAAAACTTAATAAGTGCAGCTCTTTCATTTAGTAGTTGAGATACAATTTTTTTTACCTTTTTATTGATAAGCTGTATTGCCTCTGTTTTAATGGTACTAAAGCTGAAACTCGTAGGAATAGGAATTAAAACATTAAGTGTTGGTAATGGAACAGAACAAATTACAATATCATTAGACTTTTGTGTAGCATTGATAGTCTCTGTAGGAGGTGTAGATGTTAATATACTATAGGTTCCGTTAAGAGTAATTTTTAATTGAGTAGTATTACCTGATAATGAAGTACCCAATGTTGGAATAATTGTAAAAGAAGTTTTGAAAGTGGGAGCATTTTTTTTTGCGGCTAATTTTAATTTCTTTCTTACGCTATTCTTAACTGAGCCACATTCATGGTTATTTATATGCTTTATGGCTTTGAGAAAATCTTTTAAGGTAAGCAATCCTTTCGATACAAAAGCTGGCCAATTAGTCACTTGAAGTCCTTTAGCCTTAGAGTAACTAACATCTAAACTAGGGTTTGTTATCGTACCTATTTTATTCGGATACGCTAACTTCCCGGTAAATTTGATGTTTCCTTTTTTATCTTTAGAAACAGTCATCCCCGCATTACCACATTTCAAGCCTAAAAACTCAAATCCGCATGCCAATCCTAAGGTAGGTGAGCTACTCTTTAAATTTGTTCTAAGAGTTGGGCCTCCTGTATACATGGGGTTGGCTCCAGTTAATTTTAAGATTTTACTATCTATAAAAGGTATTGCTTTATCAAAGGTTCCTTTAATAGCCACATCTCTATCAGTATTTACATTAACATCTACAGCAGGAAATGTAATCCCTGCTAATTCTAAAGTAACATTTGACGCAACATTCAATCCTGATTTAGCAGTAAGATCAGAAGGTAGTAATGAAGTCTGACTAGCCGTTTGTCCTTTTTCTAAATAATAGATTTGATTGTTGGCAAAGGATATATTGAAAAAATTACTAGGTAGGTTCAAACCAAAATGAGATGAGACCTCTGCCCAACTCAAACTAGGAATTTTATCTACTAAAATAAATACAGGTGAAGTATCTTTAAAGTAACAGTTAACGTTTACTTCCTGTCCTGCCACTTTTACTTTACCAAAAGCTTGGAGCGTATTGGTTCCTTTTTCAGCCATCTTATGCGCTAAGGTAAACCCAAGATTTTCAATCTTCAATCCAAGATTAACGCCAAACGGTTTAGGCCATGAAACACTAGAAGTTCCACTAAAACTAAATGATGTCTCTGGTTTAAGCTTTCCGGTTACATTTTCAAAGCTAATTGCTGGAAACTTAGATGAACTACTTTTACTTAAAGATTTATTTAAAATCGCCTTTACCAGTTTACTTGCCGTTAGTGTTTCACTTCCGTCCCATTTGGAAATAATGATCCATTGCTTGTTTTTCCATTCACCTGTACAGTGGAATGTAACACCTGCAAGAGTTAAGTTTGACTTAGAAGAGATAATAACAGACATAGGATTTTAATTAATTAAGTACACCAATGTATAGTAGCTGTTTTGGAAAAACAGCCACTATTTATTAAAAATTAATAGACGATGCTTTGTCTTATTTAAGGAGTATAGGTAAAACTGTTTGCACTAGATGGTGTAGCGCTACTACTACCGTGAGAACTAGTAACAATTACAGTAACTGTTTCTGCCTGAATTACCTTAGGGGATATAAGCGTTACACTCGTCGGAGATTTCTTGGTAATATCACTCTCTTCAACCGCAACAGTTCCAAACTTAGCACTGGTAATATTCTCTAAGTTAGTACCATGTACTACAACTTGAGTTCCTCCTGCTACCGAACCTTTAGTAGTTCCTAAACTAGTAATTGTAGGAGCATCAGATTCATTATAATTAACCGAGAATCCAACATCTTCTAATGAAATTGGAAAAGCGGCTCCAAAAGGCTGCCATCCCGTAGTACCAAAATCAATATCAACGCTTATATCAAAAGTTTGTCCGACTTTAAAATTCAACTCCTCAATTTTAATCGCTGGATTGTTTTGAGCATTAACCCCTGGGAAAGAAATGTGGGTATCCAATTGTTTGTTTAAAAATGACAATAAAGCTTCTATTTTAATAGTGGGCGGTGCTCCTGTTAAAGAAAATTCTGGATTTGAAGTATTCAAATTTGTACTTTTCATTTTTACAGAGGTATCTTGGTCGATACTCAAAGATGCATGACCCTGTACTGTTGTATTAGTTGCTGTGCTCATAATATTTAAATTTAAGTGATTATTTTATTTTTGATTACGTTACAAATAGTAGAAATACCTCGTAGTAATGAACTGATGAAATTACCTATACACTATGTATTCCATATCATCTAACAATTCAAATATGAAAAATTAATTACCTGAATTTCAAAAGAATGTCATAAGAGCTTAAATCCTATACATAAGCCAACTAATTCTCGGAATAAGAGAAAAAAGAATATAACAAAATAGCGGTTTTGTGCTTTAATACAAATTTTGCATCTTTATCAAAGTTTAGTAATAATTCAAAAGAATTGAGAGTTTAAATTTCGTTACTACGATGAAACGGAACCATGAAAATACTTTAAAACTAAAAAAATTGTTAACCCAAATACTATTAAAAGACACTATTGAATTTAACGGAACAATATCCGATTTAAAAGAAAAAATATTGTTTAAAAATTTAAAAACTATATCAATAGAATAGAGTAATTATAATAATTTACAACACTAAATTTACTTCTAACACTAACAAATATTGAGTACATTAGGCTCGCAAAAATTGAAAAAGAAATCTTCCTAAATAATTGCTCTATTTGTCAAAAATTAGCAAGAAAGCCTAAAGCAAAACAGTGTAGACTTTGTGGAAATAAATGGTTTGACTCTTACGTTAATTTAAAAAGTTAAATAAATGAACATACTACAAAAAATAGCTAGAAAAATTATAAAACAATCATTTGACCTTTCAGTTTCAACAATCGAATTCTTTAGTAAAATGGAACCTTATAAAGAAAAGGTTTCTGAATTAAGAAAACTTGAAAATGGAACTTTAGGGAAAGAAATAGCGAATTGCCTTGATAAGCATAATCTCACTTTAGTTCCTAAATACGAAAGTCACGATTTAAAACACGTTTTACTTAATTATCAAATGACAGTAGAAGATGAAATAAGAATGCAAGCTTTTATGGTAGGAAATGGAAATTACTCCATTCCTTCTTTTACTATTTTGATTTTTGGAGCAATTCTACTTCCAGACTTGTGGCTAACTTTATACTCGGACTTTAAAAAAGGAAGAAAATCCATCGGAATTTCAGAATGGAATATAGAAAATTATGCTAATCGAAATCTTATTGAATTAAGAGCTCAATTTGACTTTAATCAAGTCATCAAGTAGTTAGATTAAATCTTACTTAAGTAACCGAATAAAGAAATGATTTGAATCTCAAAAACTAGAAAAAGAAAAAATAAATTAATGAAATGGACATAGACAAACTAAAAAAAGAATATCTAAATCTTACTAAAACCTGTGTAGAAGTAGATTATTCTGATAAAAAATCTGTGAATAGAAATAATTCTGCAGTTGCAAGAATGTATGAGATTATAAATTTATTTTCGGAAAAAAATAACAAAACTGAAATTCTAAACTTTGCAGAACTTCTTACCGTTAAGGAAAATAAAACTAACCTTTGGGTTGCAACTCAAATGCTGGAAAAATTGAAAGTTGATAATAAAACTGAACAAATTGCATTGAAAATAATTAAAAAAGCTGCTAATGGAAATGGGGCTGAAGCAATGGGGTTTCAAAGTTGGCTAACTGAATATAAATAGAATAAAAATGTTCCTTAACATTATATAATCAATACAAAAAACATATCCCTCCAACCCCACTTGCAACACTAACACACTTTTAGTACATTAGACACGCAAAAATTGTGAAAGCAATAGTCCCCTATTCCTTTTATTTTTTTAAATACGAAGTAATAACATTCTTAACGGATACCCGTAAAGGAATACTATATGTTATACCTACATTTAGCACATAGTAATTATATATAAGCTGAATATGAGTACCTAAAAGTTCCACATAGCCAGCCATAATAGATAAATAATAGGAACTTAGTTCCGCATATAAATAAGTTACCACACATTTGAATTAACCTATGGATATAATTTTTATAGATACTTCTATTTTTGAATCAAACAATTTTCTCGAAAGCAAAAGGATAAAGGAAGTTTATAAACTCGCAGAAAGAGGAGATATAAAAATTGTACTTCCCGAATTGACGTATGACGAAATTGTAAACAGAATTTTTAAAAACATTCTAGAGGCAAGCCTAAAATTTAAAAAGTATCGAAATGATACAAGGACTTTAAGAAATGTTGATTCTCTTTCTGACAAATTTGAACCATTTGATAATGAAGAGGTACAAAAAGAATTTGTTGAAAAATTAAAAAGTCAATTCGATAAATCTAACATCGAAATTGTTGACTACCCAACTTTAAATATTAAAGATATTTTTCGAAGTTATTTTGAAAAAAGATTCCCTTTCGGTTCAGGTGGTAAGAAAAGTGAATTCCCAGATGCATTTGCCTTAAAATCAATTGAACTTTGGGCAGAAGAAAATAATGTAAAAGTATTAGCTTTTTCCAAAGACAAGGATATGCTAAACTACAGTAGCACACATTTAGAAATAATTGAAGATTTTGAATTATGGCTAAGTGATAAAATAAAGGAAATAGAGGGGAAATATCATCAAAAGCGTTTAGATGAAATTGAAGACTTCATTAAGAATAAATCTAATGGAATTCAACAAGATGTTGCGAATTGGGTTAATGACCAACTCGATGACTACACAAAATATTACGAATACTCGAACTATTTAGAAGTACACGATTTATCAATTGTTGAAGTAAAAACTGACATAGAGGATTACAACATAACTAATGTTTCGGAAGATTACATATCTGTTGAGTTAAAAATGTATGTTAATTATAAAGTAGAAATTATCATTGACGATGAAGACTATATGATTAAAGATTATGATACTAAAGAGTGGCTTTTTATGGATACAAAACCATTATTAATAGATGAGATTCGTTATATAGATATTGAGATTGTATTTGAAACTGAACCAGATGATGAGACAATATATGAACCAGAAATAGAAACATTCAATAACGGAAAAAACTTGAATGTGTAAAAAAAACTTGTGGTAACACGGTGTATAAAACATAGCTAATAAGTACTAAACCGCAAGGTTTTAGTTTATTTGCAAAGACCGCCAAATTTTTAATTTGGTTTTAAGAAAAGAAAATTAAAACAAAATATAAAAATTTGGCTCAGTGCTAATTCCAAAATGTAGTATCTTTTTACACGCTACGATTTTATACACTAGCCGTTAGAACAATATGAATCAACAATTAATATTCATAATACTATTTTTCCTTCTTTTAAGCTGTAAACAGAATACAACTAACCAATCGCAATCAGTAAAAACTGAATTGCAAACAGACCTTATATCAGAAGAAAAAGAAATTAAAGAACCAATAACAACAGTTGAATCCAAAATTGAAAGATGGTTTGAACCAACTAAATTAGATACAATTTTACATTTTGATAATTCTTATTCAATAATATTAAAGAATACTGATTCGATATCAATCACAGAATATTTTCTTGAAGTTGAAGTTTTGGATTCTTTAACTACGCTTCATAATAATAGCCATCGAACTGCTTTAGAAATTGAAAAATATCTTTTAAACATTAATAAAGAATTCGCAAAAAAAGATTCTACTGGGCTTCACTTAAAAATGACTAATAATAAATGGAAACTTATTTCATTAGACCCAAATACAGACGAGACAGATAACACCTTTGAACATTATTTTAAAAATTTCGGTTTCTATTCTGTTCGTACCCAATGGGGAGAAGGAAATGGATATAAATTAATTAATGACACCAGCGGAGAAACCACAAACTTATTTGGTAGGCCATATTTTTCGGAAAATGGAGAATTCTTAATCTCTGTAAACTCAGATATTGAAGCAGGTTACAGTAATAATGGTTTTCAGTTATTTAAAAATATTAATGGAAAGTTAAAAAGTATAGGAAGTTATAAACCTAATGGTTGGGGACCCTTTTCTGCTAAATGGACTGATAATTCTACTATAATTTTGAAAAACAAAACTATAGAGTTTAAAAACGAAGAAATGAATTATTTAAACTTTTATTCTCAATTAAAAATAAACAATAGCAATTAATATCACATATATAAATCATTAACTTTCAATAAAATAAAACCACAAAAACAAAAAATACAACCGTTTATTACATAAAACCTACCGTTTGTTCATTAGCCTTAGTAAAAGGCAAAGAATACAGCTAAATTAAAAGCAGTATTAACACAAGTAAGTCAAAATACAACGTATAAAACTTACTTTAAAAATCATCAAAAATGAGCAAGCAATATGAAACAGGAAATGCCAAAAATGTAGCAAACTTACAAAAGCTAATAGAGCACATAAGTTTATACACCAACTACAATCCACCAGTAGAAAGTCTCACCGTAGAAAATTTAAATCTACTCTATGCAAATGCGCTCAATGCAATAACAGAGGCAGAAGAAAAACGAAATGCAAAGAAAAACGCCATTTCAGTACGACAAGAAAAATACAATACCCTAAAGAAAACCTCAACAAGGGTAATTAACCAATTAGAAATTTTAGGGCTTACAGAAGGAATACTAGCACAAGCAAAACATTTAAATAAACTCATACAAGGAAATACAAAGAAAAAGAAACAAATAGACGAAGCAACAGGAGAAGAAAAGAAAACAATATCAACATCAAGGCAATCCTACACCCAATTAGCAGACAATTTTGCAAAACTTATACAACTGCTAACAACCATAACAGCCTATAACCCAAACTTAGAAGAATTAAAATTAGAAAGCTTAAACGATTACCATGCTTCATTAGTAGAAAGCACCAAAAAAGTAGATCAAACAGAAGCGGCATTCAGTTCTAAGCTAATAGAAAGAAATGCAATACTATACAAAGGTGATGCAAGCTTATATACAACAGTACAAAATGTAAAAAAATATGTCAAAAGTATTTATGGAGCCAAGTCACCAGAATATCAAAACATATCAAAAATTAAATTCATAGTAAACCTATAAAAAACAGGTCATCGGTTTTATAAAACTACCAATCTAATTGAATATTCTTGTGTCCTAAAGTATAAAACAAGTGGTCGGTTTTATAAAACTGCCACCCCAATTGAATATTCTTGCGTCCTAAAGTATAAAACAAGCGGTCGGTTTTATAAAACTGCCACCCCAATTGAATATTCTTGCGTCCTAAAGTATAAAACAAGCGGTCGGTTTTATAAAACTGCTAATCCAATTGAATATTCTTGTATCCTAAAGTATAAAACAAGCAACCTAAAACAAAAACCAAAAGAAAAGGAAGAACTACTCCCCTTCCAATTTCATAGAAAGTTCAAACCAGCGTTCTTCCTTTTCTTCAATACTTTCAATAATATCTTGAAGCTCTTTAGATTTTTCATTAATCTCATCGGCAGAAAACTCAACATTCATAAACTTCTCTTCAAGAGCAGCCTTTTTCTTTTGCAATCTATCAATGTCTTTTTCAAGTAAGCCCCATTCGCGTTTCTCATTATAGCTTAAAACACCCTTTTTAGGAGTTTTAACAGGAGCAACCACTTCTTGCTTTACTTCCTTCTCTTCTTTAGGCTTAGAGTCCTCATAAGCTCTAAAATCAGAATAATTACCAGGAAAGTTGTCAACAGCACCCTCACCTCTAAACACAAATAGGTTATCAACAATCTTATCCATAAAATATCGATCGTGAGAAACCACAATCAAGTTACCAGGATAATCCAATAAAAAGTTCTCTAAAACATTCAACGTAACTACATCCAAATCGTTCGTAGGCTCATCCAAAATCAAAAAGTTCGGATTCTGAATCAACACTGCACATAAGTACAAACGCTTTTGCTCACCTCCACTCAATTTTTCAACAAAGTCGTGCTGCTTTTTACGGTCAAACAAAAAGCGTTCAAGAAGTTGTCCAGCAGAAATCTTACGACCCTTACTCAACGGAATATATTCACCAAACTCCTTAATAACTTCAATAACCTTTTGCCCTTCTTTTATTACAATCCCTTTTTGAGTATAGTAACCAAACTTAACCGTTTCACCAACAACAACTTTACCACCATCTAACGGAATAGCACCAGTTAACATATTTAAAAAAGAAGATTTACCAGTACCATTTTTACCAATAACACCAATACGCTCACCACGTTTAAATACATAGTCAAAACCATCTAAGATAACTTTATCACCAAACGATTTTTTCATCTTATGAAGCTCTACAATTTTACTACCTAAACGCTCCATGTTAATCTCTAATTGAACTTCATGCTCAGTTCTACGCTTATGCGCTTTCTTCTTAATCTCAAAAAAGTCATCAATACGAGATTTAGACTTCGTAGTACGAGCTTTTGGCTGACGACGCATCCAATCCAACTCCTTTTTAAATAAACTTTTAGCCTTACTCAAATTGGTAGCTTCTAAGGCCAAACGTTCTTCTTTGTTTTGTAAGTAATACGAGTAATTTCCTTTGTATTTATACAACTGACCATTGTCAAGCTCAATAATTTCATTACACACACGCTCTAAAAAGTAACGGTCGTGCGTAACCATAAACAAAGTAATCTTCTCTTTAGCAAAAAAAGCTTCCAACCATTCAATCATTTCCAAATCTAAATGGTTTGTAGGCTCATCTAAAATAAGTAAGTCCGGTTTCTGAATTAAAACAAGAGCCAACGACAAACGTTTTTTCTGACCACCCGAAAGCAAACCAACCTTTTGCTGTAAATTATCCAGCTTTAACTTCGATAAAATTTGCTTGTATTGCGTTTCAAAATCCCAGGCATTATGTTGTTCCATCAATTCAAAAGCTTCTTGATAAGCCTCCGTATTATCCGGATTCTCCAAAGCCTTTTCATACTGCTTAATAATGTCTAAAACTTTATTATCTGTAGAAGAAATAGTCTCTTCAATAGATAAAGATGGATCTAATTTATCGTCTTGCGATAAATAGGCAATATCAATACCTTTTCTGCTCACTACCTGTCCAGTATCTGACTCATCAACACCAGCAACAATATTTAAAATAGAAGTTTTACCACTACCATTTTTCGCAACAAAAGCTATCTTTTGATCTTTGTTAATTCCAAAAGAAATGTCTTGAAACAATATTTTTTCGCCATATGCTTTCGATATGTTTTCTACAGATAGGTAATTCATTTGCTAAAATTTATGCAAAGAAACAAAAACCCAAGCAAAAGCTTGGGTTTTCTATCAGATAATAAGTACAACTTATTATTTCTTCATCAATTTAGTTTTAAATAATTTTTCACCATTAGAAACCTCAATAAAATACATACCAGTATTCAAACTAGAAATGTTAATACGAGAAGAGTTCAAATCACCAAATAACACAACTTTCCCAATACTATTTATAATTCTATAATGCATCATTTTACCAGTATCTGGAAGTTTAACCTGAATTTCATTAGTTCCAGGATTAGGATATACTAACATTTTAGAAATAGCATCCTCCTGAGGAGTACCGTCAAGTCCAACAATAAAACCACCAGAACCAATCTTAACAGAATAGTCTTCAACTTCTCCACTAGAAAAAGAACCACAAGGATTAGGCTCTCTATTATGGCGCATAGCAACACGCATTCTCGTTTTACCAGATTTAGCCGAATGTGGAATAGAGAAACTAGTAGAACGATTACCTTGCTGACTAGAAGCATTGGTCATAATACGTTCGTTATTATCAAAATAACCATTTTGGTTAAAGTCAATCCAAACAGCAAAAAACATCGTAGGTCTGTTATTACTACTAGCATAGCCAGCACTTACTGTAATTAAAGAACTACCGCCTTTACTAAGATTTCCAACCTTGTTTGTAAAGTTAGCGTAACCACCATTAGAACCAGAAGATTTAGACATACCACCTACAGCAACATAATCAATCCAAGCAGTGCTTGTACTATTACCTTGAGCAGAACAATAGGTCGGACCATTATCCACTGTTTTAAATGTAACAGTAGCAGTAGCAGAAATGTTACCAGCCGCATCTTTAGCCTTTACAGAATACGTATAAGAAGTACCCGCAGATAAACCAGACAAAGCAAAAGAAGTATTTGTGGTAGAACTTACTAAAGTAGCACCTCTAAAAACATCATAACCAACAACACCAACATTATCAATAGAAGGATTCCAATTTAAGCTAGCTTTCGTTTTAGTAATGCCAGAAGCTGTTAAGTTTCCAGGTTTAGAAGGAGCTTCCGTATCACCTAAAGTAGCAAAAGAAACATCAGTCTTAGCTGAAACATTACCAACAGCATCTCTAGCACTTACAGAATAGGTATACGAAGAATCCAAAGTTAAACCACTAAGGTCAATAGAAGTATTCGTAACAGAGCTTACCAAGTCAGTACCTAAATAAACATCATAACCAACAACACCAACATTATCCGTAGAAGCGTCCCAACTTAAAGTAGCAGAAGACATCGTAATATTAGAAGCCACTACATTTAAAGGAACACTAGGAGCTTCCGTATCGTTTAAGGTCATAAACGTAAGTTCAACAGCAGTAGAAGAATTACCCGCAGCATCTTTAGCGCTTACAGAATAGGTATACGAAGTATTCATATTCAAACCACTAACAGCAATAGAAGTATTTGCAGTAGATTCAACCAAAGTAGTACCTTGGTAAACATCGTAGCCAACAACACCAACATTATCAGTAGCAGCATCCCAACTTAAAGTAGCAGACGACAACGTAACATCGCTAGCCATAAAATTCGTAGGAACTGTAGGAGCTTCTGTATCGGCAGACACAGCAGTAATTACCACCGTATAATCCTCAACTTCACCATATGAAAATAACTTTTCACAAGCAGTAGGCGTAGCATCATATTTCATAACAACACGCATACGAGTAGCCCCTAAAGAAGCATCCGTAGGAACCGTAAACGTACCACTAACAGGAGTTTCATTCGATTTATCTTTAGTCCAAACCGTTTCACCAGGATCAGAAAAGTCACCGTCTTGGTTGTAATCAATCCAAACACCATAACCTTCTTCATATTCAGTAGCACGCCATACAGGAGTAACTGTAATAGTTTGAGAACTACCTCTAGCTAAATCAGTAGAAAGATCGGTATGATCTGTATAACCACTACCTTTAGGAGTCGTATTATCAATACTACCAATTTGAACTCTACCAATATATTCATCGTCAACATTATTCCCTTCAGAAATACAGTAACGCAAAGGAGGAGTACCCGTAGTAGTAACACTTAGCGTAGCAAGTTTACCGCTACCACCATCAGTACAATTCGCTTTAATAGTACAAACATAAACAGTACCAGGATCTAAATTAGGAACCGCTAAAGAAGTACCAGTAACCGTAAATTCCCCAGGGTTTGTAACCCCATCAATAGTACCATTAATATCAATAGTATAAGACATCGCGCTAGGAACAGCATCCCATGATAAAGAGAAAGCGGCATCAGAAATACTAGAAGAAACAAAGTTATCAGGAGCATCTAAGAAACAAAGTTCTCCAACGCCTACAGCATACCAAGCATTAATAACCGAAATAACTTCAGCACTATCTTCACCATACAAATCAGAAGCAGCAATAATAGCCCCTTCTCTAGCATCGGCAAAAGTAGAATTCTCCGATAAGTAATTCGCTTCCAAACGGTACGAAATCTTAGCAGCTTTTGTCATACCAATACCAGCAACATTAAAATTGTTACCAATATCGTTTGTACCAGAACCACCAACCGTAAGCAAGTAGAACCAATAATTTAAAACACCAGAATTGGTGTGTACACCACAATAATCGTTAAATTGATTAGGAAAAGCACAGTTAGGGTCTTTCCAATAAGAACCACCATAAGTATCAGGCTGACTTCTTTCATTAGGATTACTCATAGAACGCAAAGCAACAGCACCAGCTCTTCTATCAATTTCATCACCAATTAACCATACCGCAGGATCAGGAGCCATATCGTTACCATTACCTTTCGCAAAATGTTCAACAGCAGCACCCCAAATATCAGAAAAACCTTCATTCAAAGCACCAGATTCACGTTGATAAGCTAAATCGGCAGTACTCGTACATACAGCATGTCCAATTTCATGAGCAGCGACGTCAATAGAAGTCAAAGCGTCAAAACGACCATTACCTTCCGCACCATTAGAAGAACCATCACCGTACGACATTACCGAACCATTCCAAAAGGCATTGTCATAATTCGTACCAACATGCACATAACTACGAATAGCAGCACCATTGTCGTCAAAACTATTTCTATTATGCTCAGCTTGAAAATAATCATAGGTCATCATAGCACCCCAATGCGCATCTAAAGCAGCATTGTCTTTATTCGCACTATGCTCGGCCGTAGTCCAATTGTTATCATTATCGGTAAACTCCGTATAATTGTTAACATAAGGATAACCAGAAGCAGGCTGATTATTGGCATTTCGAGTATACACTTTCCTAGATTCATCATTCAAGCTAAATACGCCACCATCATTTCTAGTTTCAATAGAACGAGTGCCGCTATAACGAGTCTGAGCAGAACCAGCAACAAGCATTGACTCAAAACTTTCTTTAGCATGTTCATGAGAAACATGAGAAACCTCACCTACATGACCAAAATTGTCGGCGTGCTTAATAATAGGATTAAAAAATAAAGCTTTACCTGTATGCGCATCAATATACAAGTAACCTCTGCTCAAAGGCTTGGTAGCAAAAATGTCAAACTTGTATGCTAATTTAGGGGCATCAGTACGTATAACTTCTCTAGGTAAAATAACCAATTCACCTTCAGGTTTTTGGTAATTATCCATCTCTTTGGCAGCTTTTGGAAACTCCCAAAGGTATTTTTCAGCGCCAGTATGATCCAACGCTTTTTGAAAGGCTTGTTTATTAGATAGCTTAGGAATAACATTCACTTTACCAACATCATAAAATTGACCATTCATAGTTTTCAATCTGCCATTTTTAGCATGTGCTGTATAGGTGGCAAATTCAACTTTAAGACCCTTAAATTTTTGTTGAAATTTCTTGTGAGTAAAACCGAGGTCATCACGTTTCTCCTTTACTTTTACCAAACCATCGTTGGAGGAGAGTTGAAGTTTTTTTCTAAGAATTTCGGGGGCTTTTTCTAAAGATGATTTAGAAGATTCAACCATCTTGATTCGCTTTAGACTTCTACTTTCTTGTGCTGTGGTTGTTAAGAAACCAGCGAGCATGAAAGATGCTAAAAACACATTTTTAATACAATTGTGTTTCATTGTTCCGGGGGGTTTTGATTAATAAAAAATATGTGAAAAACAAAATTTAAGACATAAAAAGTCTTAAATTTTTATTCTTCACTCAATAAATGTATTAAAAAAATAATTTTTCAACAACGAAAAAAAACGAAAAAAGCCAGAACAAAATTTCGTTCTGGCTTTCCCATATTGCAAGTAAGGTTTTACCCTTTTTTACTCTTTCATTAATTTAGTCTTCAATATTTTTTGACCATCATTAACCTCTAAAATATAAATTCCAGTATTCAATTTAGAAACATTAATTTCAGAAGAAGATAAACGACCAACTTGAACAATTTTCCCAATCGTATTTACAATTCTGTAAGACATATTATTAGCCTCAGAAGACAACTTAATTTGAATCGTATTTTTAGCAGGATTCGGATAAGTCATTAAATTAGAAATAGCATTAGTTCTAATAGTTTCACCAACGATATTAGTATCTACAATACCAACACTAGAAGCAGTAATATTTACTGTATAATCTTCAACCTCACCGTCACCTAAATTAGCCTCACAAGCAGTTGGTGCTGAATTATATTTCATAGAAACACGCATTCTAGTTGCTCCTAATTTAGCACCAGCAGGTACTGTTATATTAGTTGTTCTATTACCAGCAGTGGTAGAATTACCAGAAGTAACCTGTTCGCCACTATCAGAAAAATCACCGTCACCATTAAAGTCAATCCATACAACAAAATATTCGTTATAAGCACTTCCGCTAAAACCAGCACTTACTACTAACTGACTTGTACTACCTTGAGCTACAGTAGCAACTTTAGAAGTAAAATCGCCATAACCACCGTTCGCACCCGTAGAATTAGTCATTCCACCAAAAGCAACATAATCAATCCATTCGTAAGTAACACGAGTACCTTTAGAATCACAATAAGAAACTTGGTTATCTAAAGTAGTAACGTTAACAACATTACTAGCAGCCGATTCATTACCAGCAGCATCTTTAGCTTTTACAGAAAAAGAATATCCAGTAGCAGCAGTTAATCCAGTTACATTATAAGAAGTAGCCGTAGTAGTCGACCCAATTACAGTAGTACCTTGATATACATCATAACCCGTTACACCTACATTATCAGTAGAAGCAGACCAATTTAACGTTAAGGTAGTTTGAGCAACATTAGTAGCAGCCAAACTACTAGGAGCAGTTGGAGCAGTAGTATCGGCTTGACCAGCACCAATAACAACTGTATAATCTTCAACCTCACCATATTGAATAGAAGCTTCACAGGCAGTTGGAGTAGCATTATATTTCATAACAACACGCATTCTCGTTGCACCATTAGTAGCCGAAGCAGGAACCGTAAAAGTTCCACTCACAGGAGTAGTTTTCGATTTAGCTTTCGTCCAAACCGTTTCACCAGCATCAGAAAAATCACCATCTTGGTTATAATCAATCCAAACACCATAACCTTCATCATAAACAGTACCAGTCCATTTAGGAGTAATCGTAATTGTGTTAGAATCACCTTTCGTTAAATTCGTAGAAATGGAAGTATGATCAGAGTATCCATTACCACCTGTAGATGTATTATTAATAGAACCTAATTCAACTTTTTGAATATATTCATCACTAACATTCGCACCTTTAGAGGTACAATACACTAGAGGAGCAGTACCCGTAGTTGTTACAGAAACATTCGCAGCAGTACCACTACCATTAGCAGAACAGTTAGCAGTTACCGTACATGCATATTCAGTACCAGGATTTAAACCTGTAATAACCTGCGAAGTAGTAGTTACTGTAGTAGAAGTACCATTTGCAGTTACTGTATATGATACAGCACCAGAAACAGCAGTCCACGACAATGTAAATCCGTTATCATTAATACTGCTTCCAGCAAAATTAGCAGGGGCAGCCAAAGCACATGGCTCAGAATAAGCATCACCTACACCAACAGCGTGCCAAGCATTGGTAACAGATTTAACCTCATTACTATTAGCACCATACAAATCAGTAGCAGCCGTAATAGCACCAGTTCTTGCATTTGCAAAAGTAGAATTAGCAGATAAGTAATTCACTTCTAAACGATACGATATTTTAGCAGCTTTCTCCATACCAATACCAGTAACGTTATAAGCATTATTAATATCGTTCGTACCAGAACCACCTACGGTTAATAAGTAAAACCAATAATTTAAAACACCAGAATTCGTGTGAACACCACAATAATCATTGGCACGAGTAGGAACACCACAATTAGGTTCTTTCCAATAAGTACCACCATAAGTATCAGGCTGATTTCTTTCGTTAGGATTGCTCATAGAACGCAATGCAACAGCACCAACTCTTCTATCAATTTCATCACCAATAAGCCATACAGCGTTACTAGGAGCAGTGTCACTACCATTTCCTTTCGCAAAATGCTCAACAGCAGCACCCCAAATATCAGAAAAACCTTCATTTAAAGCACCAGATTCTCTTTGGTAAGCTAAATTAGCTGTATTAGAACAAACAGCGTGACCAATTTCGTGCGCAGCAACATCGATAGAAGTTAAGGCATCAAAATTACCATTACCTTCTTGCCCATTAGAAGAACCATCACCATAAGTCATTACCGAACCATTCCAAAAAGCATTATCATATCCAGCACCACCAGCAATATTATCGTAATGCACATAACTATTAATAGCAGCACCAGAACCATTAAAACTATTTCTATTATGTTTATTTTGAAAATAGTCATAAGTCATCATAGCACCCCAGTGAGCATCTAAGGCAGCATTGTCTTTAGCGGCATTGTCAAATTCAGCAGCAGTCCAATTGTTATCAGCATCCGTAAAATTAGTAGAAGGATAACTTGGCTGGCCACCACTATTATAAGTATTTACACCATTACCTCTAGTATTATCACGTAAAGCATAAGTACTTCCAATAATTCTAGTTGTAATAGAACGTGTACCACTATATCGAGTAGCAGCATTACCAGTAGCTAAAGTTTCAATAAATTTAGCACCAATATCGTGGCTCACAGCGCCTAAATGTTCAGAAGAATGAGCATGCTCATCTAAATGCTTAATAGTAGCGTTAAAAAATAAAACCTCACCAGTATGAGCATCAATATACAAGTCACCTCTACTCAAAGGTTTCGTAGCATAAATATCAAACTTGTATGCTAATCTAGCAGTTTTAGTACCAATAACCTCTCTAGGAAGAATAAGTAATTCACCTTCGGGTTTTTTATAATTACCTAAAGCTTTCGCTTCTTTAGGAAGTTCCCATAAATATTGTTGGGCGCCAGTATGAGCAATAGCTCTGTTAAAAGCAGAATTCTTAGATAAGTTCGGTTTTACATTTACCTTACCTACATCGTAAAATTCACCATTCATCGTTTGCAACACGCTGTTTTTAGCATGAGCAGAGTACGTTCCAAATTCGACTTTTAAACCTTTAAATTTTTGTTGAAATTTTTCATGAGTAAATCCTAAGTTATCTACTTCAGATTTAATTTTTTGTAAGTTGTCATTCGGGGATAATTCTAATTTTTTCCTGATGATATCAGGCGCTTGCTGTAAAGAGATTTTTGAAGATTTCTCGAGCTTAATATGTTTTAATCCTCTATTATCTTGGGCGGTTACCGTAGCAATTCCAGCCAATAATAAAGAAGATAAAAACACATTTTTTAAATAATTGTGCTTCATCGTTTGAAGGGTTTAAGTTAGTTAATTGGGGTGTAATGATAAATATCTTAAATAAGATAGAAATAGCATTACACAACATAAATATAACAAACAAAAAACTCACAAACAACTGATTGTCAATTAAATAAATAATTTAAAAAGAAAAAATCCGCTAAACCCAATAGACATTGGATTTAACGGATTTAATGAGTTTATAAATTTAAAACATTTATTTCTTCATCAACTTGGTCTTTAATAATTTTTGACCATCATTAACTTCTAAAATATACATTCCAGTATTTAAATCAGATACATTAATGTTAGGTGAAGTTAATTTACCTGCTTGCACAACTTTACCTATAGTGTTTACAATTCTATAGCTAACAGCATCAGCTTTAGAAGCTAATTTAACTTGTACATTGTTAATAGCAGGGTTAGGATATGCTAATAACTCAGATATATTATTATTTCTTATAGTTTCTCCTGGTACGTCAGCAAAAATAGCATTGAAACTAGAAGAAGAAGCACCAGTAATGTTTACAGTATAATCTTCAACCTCACCATCTCCTAAGTTAGCCTCACAAGCAGTTGGTGCAGAGTTATACTTCATAGAAACACGCATTCTTGTTTGACCAATTTTAGCAGTTGCAGGAATGGTAACATTAGCAGTTCTATTTCCAGAACTAGTTGAGTTTCCAGAAGCTACTTGCTCTCCACTATCAGCGAAATCACCGTCACCGTTAAAGTCAATCCAAATTACAAAGTATTCGTTATAAGCACTTCCGCTAAATCCAGCACTTACTACTAATTGATTTGTACTACCTTGAGCAACATTAGCTACTTTAGACGTAAAGTCACCATAACCACCGTTAGCACCAGTAGAATTAGTCATTCCACCAAATGATACATAATCAATCCACTCATAAGTAACACGAGTACCTTTAGAAGCACAATAAGAAACAGCATTCGATAAAGTAGTTACATTTACTACATTACTAGAAGCAGACTCATTACCAGCAGCATCCTTAGCTTTTACAGAGAACGTATAAGCAGTAGCAGCAGTTAATCCAGTTACATTATAAGTAGTAGCAGAAGTAGTCGATCCAATCTTAGTAGAACCTCTAAATACATTATATCCAGTTACACCTACATTATCAGTAGAAGCAGACCAGTTTAAAGTTAAAGTAGTTTGAGTTACACTTGCAGCTGCTAAACTACTAGGAGCACTTGGTGCAGTAGTATCAGCAGAACCAGCTTGAACATTTACCGTATAATCTTCAACCTCACCGTCAAAATTAGTCTGACAAGAAGTTGGGTTAGCATTGTAACGAGCAGAAACTCTCATTCGAGTAGCACCCACAGCAGCGTTCGCAGGAACAGCTACAGCTTTAGTTGGTAACGCACCATTAGATACATTACTTATATTACCTAAGTCAATAGTTTCACCAGCATCGGCAAAGTCACCATCACGGTTCCAGTCAATCCAAGCAATAGCATCAACTCTATAGTTACCATCTGTATTTACATTAACTGTAAGATTCACATTAGATGATTGAGATACAGTAGTACTCATACTTGTAAAGTCTTCATATCCTTTATCTTTAGCAGTACCATCAGCATTATCAATAGATCCAAAACGAACTCTAGTTACACCAGTAGCATACGAAGTATTACCACTAGAAGTACAATAGTTAATTTGAACAGCAGTAGTTGTAAAGTTTACAGAAGAACTGTAATTAGAATTTCCAGAAGAACACTTAGAACGAACTTGCACTTCATATTGAGTAGAAGCCGATAAACCACTTAAAGTAGTAGACGTAGAAGATACAGCGTTAGTAGTCCAAGAAGAAGTACCTACTTGACGGTAACGTACATCATAAGTAGCACCAGGAACAGCAGTCCAAGAAACAGAAGCTCCAGAAGCAGTTACAGAACCAGTAGAAACACCAGTTGGTACAGTAGCATTACATACTACAGGAGTACCAGTAATACCAGTTACAATTAAAGAATAGTTTTGGCTACCACCAGTTAAAGAACCTTTGTGAGTAACAGTAATAGTATACGTTCCAGAAGCGTTAGCAACATCAACTCTTTCATAAGGGTCAACATTGTTATCTCTCTTAGCAGAAGTAGTTGGACCTGTTAACTCATAAGGTAAATGAGTAGTTCCACCTTTAGATACTCTAATATCTAAATCGTTTACTAATACAGGAGTTGTAGAGTTTACAGTAGTATTAGCAGTACCAGGTCTATCAGTCCATGAAATAGAAGCTAATAAAGGGCTAGTACCATCAGAATCAACTGTAATTGTGTAGGTTTGACCAGAAGTTAAAGTTAACTCCTCAATTTTAGCTTGATTACCTTTTTTAGTAATTGTTTCAGCAGCTCTCTTGGTGTTTAATAATCCCCATCCAAAAACAGCATCAGGACCAGAAGCACCAGCATCATCAGCAGTATGTAAAGCTAAACCTTTTAAAGTTGCAGCTTTCATAAAGTTACCACTGTTTAAGTTTTTATAGTGTTGTTGTAATAATAATAACGATCCAGTTACATTAGGCGAAGCCATAGAAGTACCCGTAATAGAGTTATAAGCAGTATCACTATTATCATACGTAGAATATACACCAGTACCGTTACCAGTAATATCTGGTTTAATACGCATATCATCAGTAGGTCCCTCACTACTAGAACTGTTTATAGAAACAGAAACTAAGTTACCACTAGAATCAATATTCGCATCTTGAGCATTTGCTACTACTAAGTTGTTTTTAGAAGTAGAGTGCCCAGTTAATTTATCCCATCCAGATCCACCAGTAGGATTGTTATTAGCCGAGTTATCATTACCGTCGTTACCAGCAGCCACAACCATTAAATAGTTAGGAGCGTTAAACATAATTTGATCCCACTCACGAGATTCAGTAATATAACCACCAAAATAGTGTTGTGGTAATTGAACTTGACCAAATTGGTTTCTAAAAGCAAAACCATAAGAGTGATTTGATAAAATCATTCCATTAGATACCTCAGCAGTTGCTTCAGACTTATCATTTGTCCAATCGGCAGTTTTAGCTTTGGCATGAGGAGCCATTCCTTTAGCATTGGCAACTACACCAGATGCTACAATAGTTCCTGTTACGTGTTGTGCATGGAAACTATTACTGTTTAAAGTAGATCCATCAATAATAGATACACGATTGTTTCCACCCGCTCCATCAAATTCTTGATGCGTTAAACGAGTTCCACCACCATCCCATACATAGGCAGTCATTCCTTGACCCATTAAATTTAATCCTAATGATCCTCCAGAATGTAAATGATTGGTTCTTGTAGATTTAGCAGCATCTACATTGTAAGTAGTGTAGTAGATAGGTTTTCCATTAACAACTCTTTGAAGTTCCATAAAACTTCCATCTGGATTGTTAATTTGAGTTTCCCACCCATTTTGTTTTGCGATTCTTAAAGCTTCTTTTCTTTCAGAATCTTCTTTAGCTTTTAAAGTTTTTTGAATTCTTTGAAGTTTTCCTAAGTCATATTGACTTTTGATTTTTTCAACCTCTCTTTTGTTTTGAGCTTGCGCTTGGAAACTTAATCCCAAAATAGCACCTGCCAAGACAATACTTTTAAAGTACTTCTGTTTCATTTGAAGGGTTATTTTGATTAGTTATTTAATAGCGAAATTTAATATTAATTACTCTTAATATTTTATCATTTCGTTGGCAAATATACTAAAAAAATGAATTATTCCTAATCAAACATCAAAAACACAAAATTATATTCAAAAAACAACAATTAAAAAACCTCATAAGCCTAGTGTTTATGTAGGTTTATGAGGTTTTGAAAAAAAAGGACTTATATAAAAATATAAGTCCCTGAAAGTCAAATTATTTCTTCATTATTTTAGTTTTTAATGATTTTTGACCATCATTAACCTCTAAAATATAAATTCCAGTATTCAAATTAGAAACATCTAAATTAGAAACATCTAAATAACCAGATTGAACAACTTTCCCAGCTGTATTTACAAGTTTATAAGTCATGTTATTAGCTTTAGAAGCAATTTTAACACGAACAAAAGATTTTGCAGGGTTAGGGTACGTCATTAAATCAACCGTAGCTGTTTGATCTAAAGGATTTTCAGCAATAATTTCAGTACCTGAAGAAGAAGTTTCAGTAATGTTAACTGTGTAATCTTCAACTTCACCATCTCTAAAAGTTTCACATGGAGTAGAAGCAGCATTGTACTTCATAGAAACACGCATTCTAGTTTGACCAACTAATGCAGTAGAAGGGATACTAATATTTGCAGTTCTATTAGAAGCTGTATTAGAAGAACCTAAAAGAGTTCTTTCACTATCTTCAAAAGTACCATTTCTATCATAATCGATCCATACAGTAAAATGCTCAGTATATGCACTACTAGCAAATCCAGCACTTACAACAATTTGATTCGTGCTCCCTTTAGCAACAGTAGCAACTTTAGAAGTAAAGTCACCATAACCACCATTAGCAGCAGTAGTATTCGTCATACCTCCAAAAGCAACATAATCAATCCATTCATAACTAACTCTTTCACCTTTAGACTCACAATAAGTAACAACATTTGCTAAAGTAGTTACATTTACAACATTACTAGAAGCAGACTCATTACCAGCAGCATCTTTAGCTTTTACAGAGAAAGTATAAGCAGTAGCAGCAGTTAAACCAGTTACATCATAGGTAGTTGCAGAAGTAGTAGAACCTAATTTAGTAGCACCTTGATATACATCATAACCAGTAACAGCAACATTATCAGTAGCAGCAGTCCAGTTTAAAGTTAAAGTAGTTTGTGCTACACTAGCTGCAGCTAAACTACTAGGAGCAGTTGGTGCAGTAGTATCAGCCACAGCAGCCTGAACATTCACTGTATAATCTTCCACTTCACCATCAAAGTTAGTTCCACAAGAAGTAGGGTTTGTGTTATATCTAGCCGCAACTCTCATTCGAGTAGCACCAGCTTTAGCACTAGCAGGTACAGGAATAGCTTTAGTTGGTAAAGCACCATTTGGTACATTACTAATATTACCTAAATCAAAAGCTTCTCCAGCATCAGCAAAATCACCATCTTGATTCCAGTCAATCCATGCAATAACATCAATTCTATAGTTACCATCGGTATTTACAGATACTGTAAGATTCTCTGTAGAAGACTGAGAAACCGTAGTACTCATACTTGTAAAGTCTTCATAACCTTTATCTTTAGCAGGCCCATCAGCATTGTTAATAGAACCAAAAACAACTCTAGTAATTCCAGTAGCATAAGAAGTGTTACCGCTAGCATTACAGTAAGAAACTGTTTTAGCTGGTGTAGTTACACTAACAACATTACTAGCCGAAGATTCATTTCCAGCTGCATCTTTAGCTTTTACAGAAAAAGTATAAGCCGTAGAAGCAGTTAAACCAGTTACATTATAAGTAGTATTAGTAGTAGTTCCTAACTTAGTAGCACCTTGGTATACATCATAACCAGATACAGCAACATTATCAGTTGAACCTGTCCAATTTAAAGTTAAAGAAGTAGATACTACATTAGAAGCAGCCAAATTACTTGGAGCAGTAGGAGCTTGTGTATCATTTACAGCATTAGCAGTAAAAGAACCTGTAAATACTCCTCTACCATAAGTAGACGCTATAATTTTGTTTTGAGAATGATTACCATTCACATTCCAATAATCAAAAGAAGTAACACTAACATCGCTCATACCATTATAAGCTTGTGTCCAAGTTGGATTCGCTTCGTTAAAGTTTGTAGTAGACCATACTCCTAATTGAGTTGCTAAAATAGCTTCAGTTCTATCTAATGGGTTTTGTAAAATATCTCTTACAGGAATGTTTGGTAAATTACCTTCTTTATTTACCCAGTTAGTACCACCATCAGTAGTAGCCCATACATTTGTTACACCATAATTATGAATAGTAACAAAAATATCATCATCAGTAGCACCAAAACGAACAGAAGAAACCGACCCTACAAAAGGAGTAGCAACATTAGTCCAAGTAGCACTACTATTAGTAACGTTAGTTAACTTTAATAATTTACCATTAGATAAACCAACATACCAAGTATTATTAGCAAAAGGAGAAGCTCTAAAAGCAGTAGGACTTGCATCTAAAAGAGCATTTGTAATATTTCCTTTAGTATTAGAAGCTACATTAATACTTTTAATAGATTTAGAAGATGCAGAAGCATTTGATAATAAACGATTCGCTTGACTATCATATCCCATTGGATTTACGAAGTCACCTGTATTACGCTCATTTAAAATCGTAGTAGCACCACCTTGAATTCTGCTTACACCATTCCAAGGTAGGTTAAAACGATAAATAACATTGTTCGTATACGTAGCAATCATATACTGACCATCTTTATCTATAAAAGTGTAAAAACCGTCACCACCAGAAACTTCCGTAGAACTATTTACCCCTGCAACCGCATTTCTAAAACCTTGAGTACCGTTATCCTGAGCACCAGCACTAAAAATACCATCAACATCACCAACTCCATCAGGACCTATACCAGCTTTCACAAACTGAGTAACATTATAACCTCTATTTCTAACATTTAAAGAACCTCCAGAGTTTCCAGAGTAGTAAATACCTCCATCAGTACCAAATAAGATTTTAGAAGAATCGTTGTTTCCAAAAGCAATAGCATGCTGATCTGCATGAACGATAGAAACATTTAAACCAGCTAAATTGTTATTGTTAGACCACTTAGATATTTGAGACCAAGAAGTACCTCCATTTGTCGATTTAAATAAATCAATACCACCTACATAAACAATATCATCATTTGTAGGATCAGCTTCAATTACTAAGTTATAAAAAGATTGACCTCTAGTAAAATCTTTAGCAGGAATACTTAAATCAGCGTCATTAGGTAAAGAAGTAGCAGAAATCGTTGCGAAACCATTTGTAGTCTTGTAAATATGAACAGGATCAATTAGCCTATTTTGAGCATCTCTAGCTAAACCTTCAGTAAGTGCATATATCTTATTAGCATCAGTCGCAGAAGGCTCTAACTCAACTCTATTCGAATCAGTTAAAGGAGAAGCAGCAGCTTCTGTCCAAGTAGAACCGTTTGTAGAACTAAATACTCTACCTCCGCTAGTAGCACTTAACACAGACTTAATTGTACCCATCCAAATTGTATTGTTGGCACTTACTTCTAAATCGTTAGGAGTATAATAATAATCATTACCGCTAAAAGTGTACTTCATATTATCAGACTCAATTCTATTCCAGTTAGCACCACCGTCAGTAGAACGATATAAACCAGCAGATTGTAATCCCAACCAATTTTTTGGACTTGATGAATCACCATAAACATGTGATCCTACCGCTACAAATAATTCAGTAGAATTTCCATTATCCCATGCTAAAACATCGTTTACATAGTGAATACCAGAAAGAAAAACATTACTCGCATTATGGTTAATAACAGCAGTACCAGCAGCTGGTATATTAACAGCCGCCCAAGTAGTACCACCATCTGTAGTTCTATATACTCCATTTCCTACTACATCACCAGCAGTATACTGCTCACCTGTACCTACATACCAAGTATTAGAGTTTCTAGGGTCAACAGTAATAGAAGTTACCGATAAATTTCCAGGTACATTTTGAACTCTTTGCCACTGAGAATTTGAGTTACTAATATTATTATTTACCCATAAACCACCACTAACACCACCGGCATAAACACGATTGTTAGTAGCATCATTAGGGTCAAACATAATAGCTCTCGTTCTACCACCAACATTATTAGGTCCTCTTTCAACCCAAGCATTCGTACTAGTACCAGGATTCTTTTGTCCTTTTCTTTCAGCTATTAATCTATTTCTTAACTCATTTAAAGACCCATCTTCTAATTTACCAGTAGCTGGGTTAATAGTAAGACCCCACATTTGTTCGAAATATCGATTAGGAGGTAAACCATAGTTTTTTCTCTTTTTTTTGTCCCATTTCAAGGTTTCTTGATAAGGGCTGTTCTTTAAGAACTCTGCGTGTGTTTGTCGCTGTTTTTCAACATCTAGCATCTCATTTCTATCAGAGAAATGCTTATAACCTATAGACGTGACTAAGGCTATAGACAAACCACCCATTAACAACTTTAAATTGTTATTCATTTTGTAAAGGGTTTGATTGTTAATAAATTAAATTGATAAAAAAACCCGGGCGAAAGCCCGGGTCATACTTAGCTTTATTAGTTTCTAACAAGCTATTTTTTGATAATTTTAGTTTTTAATAATTTTTGTCCGTCATTAACTTCTAAAATATAGATTCCAGTGTTTAATTTAGATACATCTAAACTACGAGAGTTATCTAAACGTCCAGCTTTTACTACTTTTCCAATTGTATTTACAACTCTATAAGCAATATCGTTAGACTTAGAAGCTAATTCAACTTGTACAAAATCAGATGAAGGGTTAGGGTAAGCCATTAAGCTTAAGCTTGTATCGTTTCCTAAGTTTGCAGCTCTTACTACATCAGAATCTCTGGTAGTACTTGCTGTAATATTTACAGTATAATCTTCAACCTCTCCGTAGTTATAAGTTCCACAAGAAGTAGTATGTTGAGCAGTATCTTTCATTGCAACACGCATTCTAGTTTGACCTAATAATGCAGATGCAGGAATTGTAATATCAGCAGATACATTTGATGCAGTTGAAGCAGAACCAGCTACTACTCTTTCGCTAGATTCAAAAGTTCCATTTTTATTAAAATCAATCCAAACTGACCAGTACTCTTTATAAACAGTACTTGAGTATCCAACACTTAATACAATTTTACTAGTACTTCCTTTAGCAACTGTAGCTACTTTAGAAGTAAAGTCACCATAACCACCATTAGCACCAGTAGAATTTGTCATTCCTCCGAATGATACATAATCAATCCACTCGTAAGAAGTAGTTCCTTTATAAGAACAGTAAGATACAGAGTTAGATAAAGTTGAAACACTTACAGTATTACTACTAGAAGATACATTTCCAGCAGCATCTTTTGCTCTTACAGAGAATGTATAAGCAGTTCCAGCAGTTAATCCAGTAATATTTACAGATGTATTAGCAGTGCTTCCTAATTTTGTAGAACCACGGTATACGTCATATTCAGTTACTCCTACATTATCAGAAGAAGCAGACCAGTTTAAAGTTAAAGTAGTTTGAGCTACGTTAGAAGCAGTTAAACTTGATGGAGCAGTTGGTGCTTGAGTATCCGCACTAGAAGTTGCAGAAGTATAGTTTGCAGCCCATCCAGCAGCTGTTACAGATCCATCAGAAGTAAACTTAACAAACATTGCATTTCCTGTAGAAGTTACAGCACTTGGAGTAGAAGTTCCAGAGAACTTACCTAATTGAGTTGCACTAGCACTAGAACCATCGTAAACAGTTACGAAATCATAACCACTTTCAGTATTAAAACTACTAAAGTTTAAAGTAACTTTTCCTCCGTTAGCAGGTTTAATTAACCAAGTACAGTTTTTACCATTTCCATAGTTTTGACTTCCACTTCCATCATTAAAAGAACCTGTATTTTCAGTTAAAGTAGCCCCACCATTACAAGGATCTTGAGAACCACCACCAGTGTTTCCACTTCCAAACTTATCAGATAAAGCTAAAGAACGTCTAGAACCACCAGCTAATAAAACAGCACGCATTCTATTCTTTTGTCCACTAGTAAATAAGTTCATACAAGAATCATCAGAATAATCCATATAGTTTTGAACCATATCTTCAGAACCACAAGAAACGTGTCCAGTTTTACATCCATAGTTAGGAGCATCAGACTCAGGAGTATCAGATACGAAATCATCAATACCACATCCACCGTCACCCCAAATGTGACGTAAATTTAAGAAGTGACCAACCTCATGAGTTGTAGTTCTACCTCCATCAAAAGGAGCTTTTGCAGTTCCAGTAGTACCAAAATATTGGTCAGACATTACAACACCATCAGTTGCAGCAGCTCCACCTGGGAACTGAGCATATCCTAAAATATTATCTCCATTTGGTCTTTGAATGTTATCAACTACCCACATGTTTAAATATTCAGCAGTATTCCATGCATTAACTCCACCTTGAGAAGCATATTTCATTTTATTTTGACCTGTAATCCAAGTAGAAGTAGCAACCTGAGTTCTTGTAATACCAGTAGTTGCATTACCGTTAGGATCAACAGTAGCTAATCTAAATTCAATTTGAGTATCAGCAGCTTGAGACCACTTGTTAGTTCTATCAGAATTTGTTCTTCTAAAATCGTTGTTAAGTACAGTTAACTGAGACTGAATTTGAGCGTTACTAATGTTATTTGTTGAATTTGTATATAAAACATGAACTACAACAGGAATTGTAATAATGCTACCATTTACTTTACCTTGGTAACTCTCCATTTCTTTTACTCTCTTCTGAGTAAAAGATTCAATTTCTTGCATTCTTTTTTCTAAAGTAGGATCCTGAGCCATCCTTTCTTTTAAATCCTCGTCTGCGTGACAAGTCCTTTTTTGTTGAGCAAATGTCACTCCAATAAAAAATAAGCATAAAAATGCCAGAGTAATTTTGTTTTTCATTTCTGAAGGGGTTTTTAATTAATTATTTTTTATTTAAAAGTTAACTATTATCATATTCGCAATAAAAACTCTTAAATTTTTGTTAAACGGGCAACAAATATAGAAAAAAACATTAGTTCTGCTATTTTTTTTGCAAAAAACAAAAATTTTTAATATTTTTAAGTCTTTTCATTTTTTTATAAACCCAGCACTACACTAGGTTTAAAGCATTTTTAAAACTTTTAAAAAAAATACATCTGTCATTAACTTTTCAATAAGATTAATTGTATTTTTATTAAAATTTCACACGAATGCTCCAAATTAAAAACTTAGAAATAGCTTTTAAAAAATCACCTTCAGTTGTTAAGAACATATCTTTTAATTTACAGCAGAATGAAATACTTGGAATAGTAGGAGAGAGTGGAAGTGGAAAATCTATAACCTCTCTTGCAATCTTAGGACTTTTACCTGAGTTTGCAGATATTAAAGGAGAAATCCTTTTTAACCATCAAAATTTATTAGCATTTGATAATCAACCCCTTGAAAAAATCAGAGGAAGTGAAATTGCTATGATTTTTCAAGAACCAATGAGTTCTTTAAATCCAACCTTAACTTGTGGTTATCAGGTTGCAGAAATATTACAATTACATACAACACTATCGAATAGTGAAATAAAAGAAGAAGTTATTTCTCTTTTTAATAAAGTCAAATTACCTAGGCCAAATGATATTTATAACTCTTATCCACACCAAATAAGTGGAGGTCAAAAACAGCGAGTTATGATTGCCATGGCAATAGCTTGTAAACCACAATTATTAATTGCCGATGAACCTACAACAGCTTTAGATGTTACAGTTCAAAAAGAAATAGTTTTACTGCTAAAAGAGCTACAAAAAGAGTTTAAAATGGGAATATTATTTATTTCTCATGATTTAGCGCTTGTTTCAGAAATTGCCGATAATGTAGTTGTAATGCACAAAGGAATAATTATAGAACAAGGCGCTTCAAAAGATATATTTTTAAACCCAAAAGAGAATTATACCAAAGCATTAATAAACTCGAAACCAAACACTAAGAATCGTTTAAAAACACTACCAACAGTTAGCAATTTTATAAACAATTCTGTTGATACTACTTTATATACCGATAAAGAACGAGAAGAGTACCATAACAAAATATACAATAAACCTCCTCTATTAGAAATCAAAAACTTACACAAAAATTTCATTTCCAATGCTTCTTGGTTGTCAAAACCAAACATAGTAAAAGCAGTAAATGATGTTTCTTTTAAAATTTATGAAGGAGAAACCTTAGGTTTAGTTGGCGAAAGTGGTTGTGGAAAAACTACATTAAGTAGAACAATTTTACAACTAGAAACAGCTAGTTCAGGAGAAATTATTTATAAAGGGAAAGACATTACAAAGCTTTCTAAATCAGAGTTTAAAAAACTGAGAAAAGATATTCAAATAATATTTCAAGATCCTTTCTCTTCCTTAAACCCAAGAATTACTATTGGTAATGCAATTCTTGAACCAATGAAAGTTCATAACATTCTTAATTCTTCAAAAGAAAGAAAAGATTATGTACTGGATTTATTAGAAAAAGTGGGACTCGATAAAGAACATTTTTATAGATATCCACATGAATTTTCTGGAGGACAAAGGCAACGTATAGGAATTGCACGTACCATAGCTTTACAACCAAAATTAATTATTTGCGACGAATCTGTTTCAGCTTTAGATGTATCAGTTCAAGCACAAGTTTTGAACTTATTAAATCAATTAAAAGCTGAATTTAATTTTACTTACATATTCATTTCACACGATTTATCAGTGGTTAAATACATGGCTGATCAATTAGTTGTAATGAACAAAGGTAGGATAGAGGAAATTGCAGATGCAGACGAAATATATAATAACCCAAAAACAACGTATACCCAAACTTTAGTAGAAGCCATCCCAAAAGGGCTTTAACTTTTTTCAATACTATATTAGTAGTATATTGCGCTGTTAAAAAATAGAAAAGAGAAATATGAAAATAATAGTCCCAATGGCAGGAATAGGTTCTCGTTTGAGACCTCATACTTTAACTATTCCTAAACCTTTAACTGTTATCGCTGGTAAGTCAATTGTACAACGCTTAGTTGAGGATATAACTTCAGTAGTAAACCAACCTATAGAAGAAATAGCTTTTATAATTGGTCCTGCTGCCAAAGGGTTCCCTGCAAACACTGCAGATAAGCTTAAAAGTATCGCTGAGGATCTTGGAGCAAAAGGTTCTGTATATGTTCAAGAAGAAGCTTTAGGAACTGCTCATGCAATTTACTGTGCTCAAGAGTCTTTAGACGGCCCTTGTGTAGTTGCTTTTGCTGATACTTTATTTAAAGCCGATTTTAAATTAGATTCAAATGCTGATGGTGCTATTTGGGTAAAAAGAGTAGAAGACCCTAGTGCTTTTGGTGTTGTAAAACTTAAAGATGGTTTTATTACAGATTTCGTAGAAAAACCAAAAGATTTTGTTTCTGACTTAGCCATTATTGGTATTTATTACTTTAAAGATGGAGCGAAAGTTCGTAATGAAATAAAGTATTTGTTAGATAATGACATTAGAGAAAATGGTGAATATCAATTAACTAATGTTTTAGAATCTTTAAAACAACAAGGAGCAAAGTTTATTCCTGGTACTGTTGACGCTTGGATGGATTGTGGTAAGAAAGACCCAACAGTAGATACAAACAAGCAAGTTTTAGGTTTTGAACAAAACAATGGCAACAATTTAGTAGCTAATGACGTTGTATTAGAAAACTCTGAAATTATTCAACCATGTTATGTTGGAAATAACGTAACATTAAAAAACACAAAAATAGGACCTTATGTTTCTATTGGTGAAAATAGTGTAGTTGAAAACTCTACTATTGTAAATTCATTAATACAAACAAATGTTCAAATATCTAATGCAAAATTAGATAACGCCATGATTGGTAATCATGCAAAATACAATGCTAATTATACATCAGTAAGTATAGGTGATTATACAGAACTTACATAAAAAAAATAGAAGAAAAATTAAAGAGGCAAGAAGGAACTTCTTTTTGTCTCTATTTTTCTTTTTGTTTTATTTTCTCTCCTTAAAAGCACAAGACAGCATTCCATCTTCAGAAGATGTTAGTGAAAATGATAATATAGAGTTCCAAGAAAACTTCTTTAAAGCACTGTCTAACAAAGCAATTTTCAATTATCAAAAAGCAATTGAAAACCTAGAAAAATGTAATGAGTTAGACCCAAATAATAAATCTGTATTATTTGAACTCTCTAAAAATTATGTAAAACTAGGCAGAAATAACGAAGCCTTAGAATACATAAAAGCTGCCGTAGAAATTGACAATGAAAATATATGGCTTTTAGAACATCAAGTTCATATTTTAAGGAAAATTGCAGCCTTTGATGAAGCCATTGAAGTTCAAGAAAAAATTGCTAGTAAGTACCCTAAAAAGAAACGATTCTTAGTTTTTTTACATTTACAAAACAGAGATGTAACTTCAGCAAAAAAAGTTTTATCTGAATTAGAGAAAAGTAAATTATTAAATGCTAGATTAAGAGTAATTCAAGAAAAACTAGAAGAAACAAGACCTAGCAAGGAAAACATAAAAAAAGAAGAAAACACAATTGTTAGCACTGATTTAAGAGCTAATTTTGAAAAGGAAAAATCATTCAATAATTTAAAACTTTTATTAAATAAACTGTCATCAAACAATGATGATGATTTATTAAAATACAGCGAACAAGGTTTAGCATTATTTCCTGCGCAACCTTTTGTTTATTTTATGAATGGAAAAGCGTTAAATAATAAAAGTCAATTTAAAAAAGCAATACAAAGCTTACAAAATGGCGTCGATTTTGTAATTGACAATAATGAAATTGAAGCTAAATTTTATTTAGAAATTGCTCGTGCTTATGAAGGATTAAACAATCCAGAAAAAGTAAAAACTTATAAAAATAAAGCAGCAAAAGTTCTAAAATAATTTACTTCTCTATTACTAATTTATGAAATATTATACTCTCTTATTTATATTATTCATTGGTTTTGCTTCATGTAAATCGAGCAAAAAGGCAATCAATTCTACAGTAGTAAAAAAAATGTCTGCTCGTAAAGTAGCAAAAAAACATATGTCTTCTAACTTCGATGAGAAGACCATTGACGCCCGCTTAAAAGTAAATTATAGAGATACTAAAGATAAAATAGGGTTTTCTGTACGTATGAAAATCATAAAAGATCAAGTTATTTGGTTAAAAGGAACTAAGATTATTAATATTTTTAAAGCTAAAATAACACCAACCAAAGTCCAATTTTATTCTTCTTATTACAAAAACTATTTTGATGGCGATTTTGCAATGCTTAAAAAAATGTTAGGAACTGATATTAATTTTGAGCAATTACAAAATATGTTATTAGGACAATCTATTTTGAATGTAAAATCTCAACGCCAAGAAGTAGTTATAAAAGATCAATCTTATCAACTTTCACCTAAAAAACAAGCTGAATTATTTAACATTTTCTTTCATGTAAATCCGAATCATTACAAGCTAGATAAACAATCAATTGTAAACCAAGCTAAAAATCAACGTTTAGATATTTCTTATCCAAAATATTCAAACAAAATGAATGTTTTATTTCCACAAAAAATTATCATAAACGCCAAAACAAAAGATAAGTTTACTAATATCAACCTTACAACTCGTTCTGTAGAGTTTAATAAAAAATTAAACACTGATTTTAAAATTCCTAGCGGGTATAAAGAAATTAAACTATAATGAAGAAGCACACGCTATTTACCCTTTCTTTTCTATGCCTTTTTTTGGCTAGTTTCTCTTCATTTGGACAAAGTAGAAAAGCTCTTGAAAACAAACGTAAGAAACTAAAAAATGAAATAAAACAAGTAAACACTTTACTAATTAAAACAGTAAAGAAAAAAAGTAATGCTTTAGATGATTTAAAAGATTTAAGTCAAAAAATAAACGCTAGAGAACGTTTAATTGAAACAATTGAATTAGAAGCCAAACTACTATCTAAAGAAATAGATAACAACGAAAAACAGCTTAAAGACTACAATAATCAGCTAAAAAACCTAAAGAAAGAATATGCTGATATGGTAGTTAAAACTCATAAAAGCAAATCGCAACAAAGTAAAACTATGTTTTTACTTTCTTCTGAAAGTTTCTATCAAGCCTATAAGCGTATAAAATATATGCAACAATATAGCGACTATAGAAAAAAACAAGGAGAGGAGATTATTGTTAAAACCAAAGACATACAAAAGCTAAATGATTCTTTAATTGAACGAAAAAAATCTAAAGAGTTATTAATTACTGATGAAAAAGATCAGAAGGATAAAATAGAATCTGATAAAAAGAGTCAGGAAAAGTTAATTTCTAAAATCAAGAGACAGGAGAAGAAGTATAAGAGAGATTTACAAAAGAAATTAAAAGAAGAAAAACGCATTACTGCACGTATCGATAGGTTAATTAGAAATGCTATTGCCCGTGCCAATAAGAATAAAAAAAATAATAAGAAAAAGTCATCATCTGCTAGTTTTGTTTTAAATGCTGCTGAAAAGAAATTATTAGCAAATTTTGAACAAAATAAAGGGCGTTTGCCTTGGCCTGTACATGGAATTATAACAAGAAAATTCGGTGTGCAACCACATCCAACTTTTCCTGGAATTAATGTTAGTAGTCCTGGTTTACATATTACAACAAAAGCAAACACTGACGCTCAAAGTATTTTTAATGGAAAAGTATTAGCTATCCAAACACAATTAGGAGGTAAAAAATCTGTCTTAGTACAGCACGGTAATTATATTTCTGCCTACAATAACTTAGAAAAAGTATATGTTAAGAAAGGTAACTCTATAAAAACTGGAGATAAATTAGGTAAAGTTTTTACAGACAAAATCTCTGGTAAAACAAAATTAGTGTTCATTTTATATAAAAATATTGTTCGTTTAAATCCAGCTCTTTGGATACGTAGTAAATAAAAACACATGAAAAACTCAGCTAACTTTATTATTATAACCATAGCATTAATTGCAACATTAGTAATTGGAAAAGGAATTCTAATTCCATTCATTTTTGCTTTAATCTTTTGGTTTTTAACTCGTGAAATACGAAAAACTATTTATAAGATACCTTTTGCTAAAAAGTTTATTCCTTTTTGGCTAAGTAACCTTATCGTTTTCACTTTAATAATTTTAAGCTTTGGATTTATTTCAGGCATTATAACAAATAGTATTTCTGACTTAACTACTTCCTATTCAAAATACGAACCTAATGTTGAGGCTATTATTAAAAAATTAGATACTTATTTTCATATTGATATAATTAAATCAATTACTTCTGTTTTAGGAGATTTTAATTATGGTTCTGTACTAGGAAATATCGCCAATGGAATAAGTGGTTTATTAGGCGATACTTTTATGATTGTAATCTATGCGTTGTTTATTTTCTTAGAAGAAACTAGCTTTAAAAAGAAACTAGTAAAGATGTTTCAGGGTAAACAAACAAGTTATGACAGTATGCAATCTATGTTATCTAAAATTGAGTTTTCAATTTCAAATTACCTTCGTTTAAAAACATACGTAAGTTTACTTACTGGAGTTCTAAGCTATATTGTTTTACTAGTAGTAGGTGTGGATAGCGCTCCTTTCTGGGCTTTTTTAATCTTTTTATTAAATTATATTCCAACTATTGGTTCTTTAATAGCTACAGTCTTCCCAGCAATTTTCAGTTTAATACAGTTTGGTGAATTTACTCCTTTTATAATCGTATTAATTGCTGTAGGTACCGTACAAGTAATAGTAGGAAATGTAATTGAACCTAAGCTATTTGGTAAGTCGTTAAATTTAAGTCCGCTTGTAACAATATTATCGTTAGCTGTGTGGGGAAAAATTTGGGGAATTACAGGTATGATTTTAAGTGTGCCAATTACTGTAATTATGATTATTATATTCTCACAGTTTGAGAAAACTAAAACAATCGCCATTTTCTTATCCGAAAACGGCGATTTAGAAGAGGTTTAAGCTCGTTTTATTCAGAAAACAATGCTTTTAACTCAGTTGCATCTTTAGGCGCTAATTTATTCGCTAAAACTAAGCTAAGCTGCTTTCTACGTAAAGCTCCGTCGTAACGTTGCTTTTCCAATTCAGTTTCTGGTTTAATTTGTGCAATAGGTACTGGTTTTCCAGTTTCGTCAACAGCAACAAATGTGTAAATTCCTTCATTTACCTTTGTTTTTTCACCCGATTGACGATCTTCTATCCAAACATCTACATAAACCTCCATTGATGATTTAAAAGCTCTTGAAACCTTTGCTTCTACTGTTACAACACTTCCTACAGGAACTGATTTAGTAAACGCGACATGATTTACGGATGCAGTAACCACAATTCTTCTTGAATGGCGACGAGCTGAGATACTACAAGCTCTATCCATACGTGCTAATAATTCACCTCCAAAAAGGTTATCTAAATAATTTGTTTCACCTGGTAAAACAAGATCGGTAAGTACAGTTAATGACTCTTTTGGCGTTTTAACTCTCATCAATTAAATTTTGATGCAAAGATATACATAAAGCCAAAAAAACGAGTAATTTTAAATGTGATTATTTAGCCAATAACCAAGCGTCTTCGCTTACCTTTTCTTTAATCAATTCTAATGCTTTTCTTGCATCTGATTTGTTGCTATAACTAGCAAAAGCAACTTGAGTTAGACCATAGGCATTTTCACCAATGATACTAGCATCATAACCTAAGTCTTTTAACTCTTGTAGCTTGTTTTCAGCATTTTCAACTTCTTGAAAAGCACCAGCAATAATATGAAAGCTATTATCTTCTGCCTTTGCTACATTTAAATTGATTGTTGGTAACGGATTATCAATTACAAAAGTTGCAGATTGTATTTTCTTTTGTAAAGATTTCTCTTGGTTTGCTAAAACTTCTTTTTGCTGTTGGTTTTGAACTCCATTCCAACCAACATAAGCAATACCTACAACAGCGGCAGCTACAGCAGCACGCTTTAATAAAATAGGCATTCTTCTTTCTTTTTCCTCAGCAGTAGCTGGTAATGTTTTAACTTCTTCTTTAAATCTTTTTATAGCAGGGCTTTCTACCTCAGCTAAACCAAAAGATTCTGCTAAAAAGTTACTAGAAGTATTAGGTTCAAAAACTACTTGCTTTGCTTCGTTTAAAGATAAAGCACCTACTGAAGCAACAGTAATAGTTTTAGATTCTAACTCCTTTTTCCACTTTGCTACTTCACTAGCAATAAATGCATTTGCTTTCTCGAAAGAAATGTTTTTGTTAGAAGCTATGTAATTAGCCAATAAACCATCATTGTGTTGCAAATACGAATTAAATGTAATTTGTTTCTTCGGTGGTGAAAAAGTATGGGTAAAGTTATTCACTTTAGCACCTATTTTGTTGGTTACAAATCCACCAAAGTTAGGAACAATTACGCAATCGTATCTGTATAATAAATCGTTTATATAGTTGGCTAATGTCATAAAAACAAAGATAGCTTTTTTAGCGTTTCTTGTCAAGGTTCCTTCTAAAATTTATCAACAGTTTTTTTGTATATTGATAATCAAAATATTGCTATATGAAAGAAGAAAAATTAGTGGCCATTCTTAGGCTACAGGCTACAAAAAACATTGGTAGTGTTTTAGCAAAAAAGCTAATTAGTACTACTGGAGGTGTAGAAAATGTATTTAAAGAACATAAAAATTCACTTCATAAAATTAATGGAATTGGTCCAAATATTACAACGCATTTATTGGATACGAAAAACTTAAAAAGAGCAGAGGAGGAGTTAAAATATATTCAACAAAAAAACATTCAATATTCTTATTTTTTAGAGAAAGATTACCCTCATAATTTAAAGCATTCTATAGATGCACCTATTCTTATTTTTAAAGATGGAAATATCAATCTAGATAATTCAAAAGTTATTTCAATTGTAGGGACAAGGAAATGTACTTCGTATGGACGTGATTTTTGCAATCAATTGATTGAAGATTTAAAAACTTATAACCCTATAATAGTTAGTGGTTTTGCCTATGGTGTTGATATATATGCCCATAAAGCAGCCATAAAAAACAACTTACAAACCATAGCTGTTTTAGCACATGGTTTAGAAGATATTTATCCAAAAACTCATAAAAAATATATTTCTCAATTACATAAAAATGGTGGTTTTATTACCGAGTTTTGGCATCAGGAAAAACCTCAACGAGAAAACTTTTTAAAGCGTAATCGTATTGTTGCTGGACTTTCTAAAGCCACAATTATTGTAGAATCTGCTGAAAAAGGAGGTTCACTAGTTACTGCTGATATTGCTAATTCTTATAACAGAGATGTTTTTGCTTTACCTGGAAAATACACAGACACCTATAGCAAAGGTTGTAACAACTTAATAAAAAACAATCAGGCACATTTATTAACCTCAGCTGAGGATATTGTAAAAATGCTGAATTGGGATGTTCAACAAACTAAAAAAGTACAGGTTATACAAAAACAATTATTTGTAAGTTTAAATGATACTGAAAAAAAGATTTATAATTACTTACAGCAACACGGTAAACAGCTTATGGATACTATTGCTATAAAATGCGAAATTCCAATATATCAGCTATCTTCTATATTATTACAAATGGAATTAAAAGATATTGTAAAACCTTTACCAGGTAAAATGTTTGAAGTAAGTTAAACTTGATTATTTTTGATTAAAATAGTTTAGAAATGTCATCAGAAGAAAAATTAATGTCTCAAAAAAAGCCTGCTTTTCCAGTAACTGAAGAGCTTCATACTTATTTAACCGAGCACAGTAGAAATATTAAAATCCCTATTTTTTATGATGATTTGTTACGGTTTCAAGGATCGGTAGTTGTGTATGATAACAATGATGTTGACACACTTTGGGTACGCACCTATTATTCTGAATTTGATCGTGAAGAAATTGATTTAAGTCTTAAAAAAGTATACACTATTTTACATTCAAATGGTAACGAAGAAACCATTCCTTTTTTAAATATTGATGCTATAGACTACTGTACTTTTGGTAACTCTAAACCATTCCGTGTAAAAGTTCGTAATATTTTAAACGATAACTATACGTATTTTTATGTAAAAAAAACTGATGCTTCTCGTATTTATGGACTTGAATTAGAACATATTTTATCGCCATACAACCTCAACTTTTTAGTGTATAAAGACACGCTAATTGAAGAACATATTGCTGGAATTCCAGGTGATGTTTTTATTAAAGATTTTTTACCAAAATGTACCGAATCTGAAAAAGCTCAGATAGCTAAAGAGTTTGTGAAATTTAACGAACGTTGTATGATTCGTTTATTGGGCGATATGCGTTCATATAACTACGTTATTGTGCCTACTCACGATTTTGATCATGTAGTGTATAAAATTCGTGCAATAGATTTTGATCAACAATGTTTTGAAGGAAAATTCAAAGTGTATTATCCTCAATTTTTCAAAGAAAACTTTTCAATGGTAACCTTAGTAGGGCAGAAGCTTCAAGAAACTTCTATTAACCAATACAAAATTGAAGAACGTTCTATTGTTGCTAAACGTATTTTAAGTTCTGAAAGTAGAGTAGACCAACTCGTTTATTGCATGAAAAACGATGTAATATCAACCGAAAAAAACATTAGTTTATTAAAACAACAAATTTTTGATTTTACTAAAGATGTTCATTTTAAAAAGAGCAACAATATGGGTGAAATACTAGATACTGCTTTAGAATTTGTAAAACGTAATTATGAAAATATGAGAGTAATCTAATTTATAGAATCTACAATAATATCTGAACCCGCATATTCATTATTCAGCTCTCTCCAATGCCTAATTCTTGTTAAAATCATATCATCGATTTGGAAGGTTCCTTCAAAAATTAAACGTTCTCCTTTAGTAGGTTCATTAGGAAAAATCATTTCTAAACCTATCATTTTATAATCTTTTAAAGAGAAATAAAGATTCCAATTTTTAGAAAATAAAGGCTCTTTTAATTCTATAGGAACTATATAACTTTCTTTATTATTAAAAGTTGCTTTTTCTGCTTTTCCGATTACAAATGTTTCATTTTTTAACGACATAGGTAAACCTAAAAGGACTTTATAAAATCTATGATATCTACCATTTCTATTAGGTTCTAGCCTGTATTTTTTAATAAGTATAGAATCTGTAACTATTGAATCATTTAACAAGGTTAAGTTTCCTTTATGAGTTACTTTGTGTGTAGAAATATGATGATCTCTATTTCTTTGAAGTTCAAAAGTATTATTCTTGTTATCAAGGCTTACTACAGAATATCTCTTATAATTACCTACTCTTGGTTCTTGAATATGAATTTTTAATACGGCATTAGACCATTTTTCATTCTTATCATGGAACTGATTACTTTTTTCTATGAGTAATTTTCCCTCTAATTTTGTTTCCTTTGTTCCACATGCAACAATGGTGAAAATAGATAATACAGCAGCTAGTTTTTTCATTTTAAAGTTTTTATAAAGTAACTAAAAAATAAAATGGCCTGTTATTAAATTGATGTTAAAACAGTTACTTTTTACTTCTAATACTTTCTATAATTACAGTGGCTAAAATTAAACTTCCTCCCAAATAAGTGTTCCACGTGGGGATTTCATTTAAAAATAAAAAAGCTAAAATAATTCCAAAAATAGGTTGTACACTACTAATGATACTTGCTGTAGATACTGAGAAAAACTGTAACGAATGTACCATTAAACTATGTCCAATAGCAGTAGTTAATAAGGCTAATAATAATAAAAATGGAAATTGACTTTCGAATCCTGATACATCCATAAAAAACAGAACAGGTACCAAACAAACAGTAATTATTAAGGTTTGAAAAAACATGAGTAATACTCCATCATATTGAGTAACATATTGCTTTAATATTAAGATTCTAATAGAATAACATAGCGCAGATAAAAGTCCAAACAAAACTCCTTGTACATTGGAACTTTCTAAATTAAAATCGGGCGCTAGAATATAAATTCCTAACAACACCATAATTCCTAAAACAATATATATAGGATTGAACTTAACCTTTAAAAATAAAGGCTCTAAAAAAGCAATCATAACTGGAAATGTGTATAATGATAACATTCCAATAGCAACACTCGATTTTTTTAAAGCATAGAAATAAGTAATCCAATGAATCGCCATAAAAATCCCGCTAATAATAAACGGTAGTATGTGCCTCCTTGATTTAATAGTAACTGTTATTTTCTTATAACGGCAAAACACGTATAAAAACACCATAGCAAAAGCCGATCGAAACCAAACAATTACTTCAGAAGGCATGGCAATATATTTACCTAAAACACCTGAAGTACTGATAAAAAATGTTGCTAATAATAAGCCTGTTAAGTTTTGAATATGATTGTTTTGCATACTATTAAAATATGCCCGCAAATATAAAAGGATTCCTGATAATTAATTATTAGAAAAATTGTGTTTAAACTGCTCTTTTGGAGTTTATAACCCCTAAAAAATACAATTTAAGGTAAATGACTCAAGGTATAGGGTAATATCTGCATAACGAAGGCTAATTTCATACGCTATTTTTGTAGATATGAAAACGTATCCCTTCATTTTAATTGGTATTATATTCACCGTTTCTAATTGTTTTTCACAAATTCCAGATAGTTTACGTCATATTTTAGATACTGCTTACACCTATAAAGCAAAAAAAGATATTCAAACTACGATTACTAATTATTACGATTCGCATCGAAAAATAGAAGAGGGATTACTTTTTTTAGACTCTATTCAAAAAAATACTAAAGACCAATCGCTTATTGCTTGGCAATACTTATTAAAAGGAAATTTATGGGGTTCTTTAAACAAACAAGATAGTGCTAAAAGCCAATTAAAGAGAGGTATTAAAGTTGCCGAAAAAAATAATGATTTCAGCAATTTAGCTGGTTTAAAAATGAATTTGGCTAATCATTACAAAGAAAATAACCAAACTAAAAAAGCCTTAGAGTTATACAATCAAGCCTTAACTAATTATAGAAAATTAAATGATACTCATGGAGAGTGTAGAGTACATATTAACTTGGTAGGTCTTTACCTTGGTCAGAGTAATTTTTTTAAAGCAGAAAATCATATCGATCAATTATTAAAAGCTAATAAAATAGAGCAAAGTCCTTTTTATGCTGCAAGTGCTGCTATGTTCCAAGCAATGATTGATACTTCTGTTGGTAATTATGAGTTAGCTGATAAAAGATATCAAGAAGCTTTTGATCGTTATGGCGATTTAGATAACGTTTATTATCAATTTGTTAGTACTATAAATAGATCCATAAACTTAGGTCATATAGAAAAAAATAAGGAGGCTTTAGATGCTTACAAAAAAGGTTTAGAACTCTTTAAAAAATCAGGTTTTTATTCAGATTGGGAATGGAAACTTATACAGCCTGGATATATTAGGGTATTGTTAAAAAATAACAAGAAAAAGGAAGCCTTAAAAGTTTACAATGATTTTTTAGCCATTGAAAGCCCCGTTAAGAAAACTTTCGATTATAATATTGCTAGTATCCATGCACATATGGATAAAATTAAGGGTAAAACAAATAGTGCTATTAAACAGTTTGAAGCTCTTAAAAAAGAAAAGGGAATGGCCGATTTAAAAATTGCCAATTACAAAGCTTTAGAAAACTTATATGTAGCTAATAAAAACTGGGAACAAGCTTATAATTTGCAAACCCTTCGCATTCATTTAAAAGACTCAGTAGCTAATGAAACTGTAAAACGTAAAACAGCTTATACTTCACAAAAAATAGGACTTGCTCAAAAGGAAAAAGAGAATTTAGAGCTAGAACTTCAAAAGGAAAAACAAGAAGTTTTATTAGCAAATCAAAGTAAAAAAAATCGATTACTAATCTGGATAATCAGTACTATTTTAATTGTATTAACAATTATTTTTTGGTTGTTAATTAAAAGTAACCGTCAGCAAAAACTAATCATTGCTTTACAAAAAGAAATGCATCATCGCATTAAAAATAACTTAGGAATTATTGATGCATTTTTAGAAGTAGCTAAAGAAGAATTTGATGAAACTCATTTTGAATCTAAATTATCAGAAATTCAACAAAAAATAAATGGTATATATGAGGTACACAATCACTTATATCAAACAGAAAATGGATTAAAAATTCCAGCTCGTCGTTATGTAAATCAATTGATTGATAAGTTGCAAGATACTTTTCCAGATGAAACAGTAACTATTGAAAATGAAGTGAGTGAAAACTTACAGTTAAAAGCAGAAACCTCATTCTGTTTAGGTTTAATTGTCAACGAATTTTTAACAAATGCAATTAAACATGCCTTTCCAAATCAACACAAAGGAGCCGTTTGGGTTCAACTTACACAAAACAAAAACGAAGGTATATTAGAATTAAAAGACAATGGAATTGGATTTAGTTCTGATTTTAATATAAATACTACAACTTCTTTTGGTTTACGAACCATTCAGCTGTTAAGTCGTCAATTAAATGGTAACTTCCAAATTATGGAACATCAAGGTGTTCGTATGCAAATTAAATTCCCTTTATAATTTATGAAAGCAACTATTTTTATTGTAGAAGATGAAGCTATATTATACGAGCGTTTACGTAGATTATTATTAAAAGAAGGATATGCTGTAAGTGATTATTTACCAAGTGTTGAAGATGCTAAAAAGGCACTTACTAAACAGTTGCCTGACTTGGTTTTATTAGATATTGATTTGCAAGGAACAGAAACAGGCATAGATTTAGGAAAATACTTATCTGACCATTATTCAATTCCTTTTATTTATTTAACTAGTTTACAGGATAATCAAACTTTTTATCAAGGATTAGCAACTCATCATGATGCATTTATGCTAAAAACAAAGCCTCGATTAGATTCTAGAGAAATTATAAGAACTATTCAAACCGTACTTGCTAAAAAAAATACCAAGCAAACAACACCTAAAAAAGGGGTTATGGGTTTAGTAGATTACTTAGAAGAATTGAAACAATACACCGATTCTCAAATTACCAAAGTTCCTGTTGCTTATTCAGATATAGCTTTCTTTTCTAAAAAAGCTTTTTTAAATGAAAACGATGAACCTGAGGTTGTACGTGAAAATTATATATGGTTTCAAACTCATCAAAAAGAATATTACTTTCTAAAAACCTCCTTACGTTCATTACAATCTCAATTACCCTCTAATTTTTGTAGAATTAATGAAGGAACTATAGTAAATCTATCTCCTAATTTTTACAATGGAAACATTTTAGGTGATAAAATAGTAATAGGCAAAACTACTTTTGTTATTGGGGCTACCTATAAAAACAACTTAAGAAATCAAATCAATCGATTTTATTTAGTTGAATAATATAAAGACTGCTTTAAAGTCTATAATTTCTAACTAGTAGTTTTATAATACTTTAAGAGCAGTCTTCCCTTACTTATGTTTTAAGTATTTTATAAGTCTAAAAGTCTATATACGCCTCCTATAGCTGCTGTATTAGCATACCAAGTAGTTTGATATTTACTTCCATTATATCGTTGTTTATATGTTTTGCGGAATTTATAAGGCAACCCATTTCTTTTGCTTTTAAAAGCTACTGTAGCAACTACATAACGATATAGTATTACACCTGTAAGACTGTTACGAGCTATTCCATAACTATCAGATTCTACCTTTACTCCAATAACCTTTGAACCATCTTTTTGTTCTACTTTTTTAATCCCAGCTTTAATACTAGCACTCTTATTTAGGCCTCCTGTTTTAACAGTTGTCCACTTATACCCAGACTTCATTGGACCAAGGATATTAATTGTAAATTCTCCCTCAAAAACTGGTGCTTCTGGCTTATAATCAATGCTCTTTTTTGATGCTTCCCATAACTCTTCGTTTTTATAACGATTCTTTTCAAAATAAGCCTGAACTTGTAACTCTGGATCTTGGAAATTTATTGATGTATTTACCGTAGCTACAATTTTAATTTTATGTTTACCTCTTGGTAATTTTCTCATTATTTCAATAAAATCCTCTGAAGTATAACCTCCGTCTCTTTTTTTAGTATGCCAAGAAGCGTAATACGATAAAGGTTCCACAAATTTTTCGTTCATTCCTTCAAAGTTTAAACGAAGCTCTGGAGTATAGTGTTTTTTCCCATCTATGTATATAGATATATTGTAATTATCTGCAGATAATAGTAAATCTTTATATAACTCTTTTTCAACATTTTTAGGTTTAAAGTACATGTTTCGAATAGCCTTACCTAAATATGTTGCCATATAAATCTCATCATTAGAAGTAAAATAATTAGTTGTTTTGGTAGAACTTGGAGCATCCTTAACAATATTTGATTTTGAAAAAACTATTTTTCCAATATTCTTTTTATGAAAATCTGAAACTATTTTTTCCTCTTCTTTATAAGGTCTTTCCTTAGTTAACATCTTAAATTCATCGTAAGCCTTTTGTACATAGGCTAAAGAATCAGCAACTCCTTGTTCCTTTTTTGCTTGAAGTTCATCTTCATATTGTTTTTGTTTAAATGCTTCATTTTCGGCTGTTTTACCTGTTAATTCTTCTTTAATATTATTGATTGTTTTATGGTAAAATGGCAACATAAACCATGCAGGAGCTGATTCCTGTATTCCTTGTACTCCAGGTTCTAATCGAGATATACGAGCTTTTAAAAACCCTTGATATTTAGAAAAACCTTTGGTTTCCCATTTCGATTTATCTCTTAGATATAATGAGATTAGCTGATCTACTTTATTAATTCTACTTACAGCACCAGAATTACGTACTTGTTCTTTATAAGGTTTTGATTTTATTAGCTTAGGATAGGTACTAAAATCGGCATCAAAAAAAGACGCTAAGAGTTGTTTAGTGTCTGTTACTTTTTGAGTGTTTTTAGAAATAGCTTTAGACGTTTTTTTAAATCGTTTACTGAGCTTTCCAAACTGGGCATTTACATGGTTCGTTTGAAGTAAAAAAACGAATAATAATGTGAATAGATACTGAGTTGTTTTCATGATTTTATTTCATTGTTTTTCACGAAAGTAGCATAGAAATTGCGTCAAAAAAATGACATAGTGGAAATGTGGATTATACTGGTGAAAATCTAGTTGTTACTGATGAAAATCTAATCCTCTTTTTAGAGATTTTAAAATACTTTTAACTCAGAAATTTTAATTTAATAATCTTATGTTTTCAGGATTTTTTTTATTGGGCTTTGCAGCCTTATTTTGGTTTCAGATAGCAAAAGATACTTCAGAAAAATCAAGTACAAGATTTATATGGTTTTTTAAAAAAGTATTTGGTATTAAAGGCTATGTGTATACAGCAAAAGCAATGGCCTTATTTATGCTTTACGCTTCTTTGGTTAATTTTTATAAGTACTTTTTTGGATAGAGGGGAAATTTAATTATGTATTAAGGGGAAGAAAAATAAGAGTAGTGTTTTAATAAATGCTACTCTTTTTATTATTATAGATTTCTTAAGTTAGCTGTTCTTAAAAAAACTATGATAACGAACTACATTTCTTATTTTCATTCTTGTTATAAAGCTGACAATAATGAAACTGGCATACTTAATTTTTTTTCATCCAAATATGAAAATCAGTTTATTATAAAACCTAAAGAGGAGCTTGTTAATAATCTTTATCCAATTCAGTTTATAGCTAAAAAACAAGCTGAACAATGCCTACAAACACTTACCTTATTTAAAAACGATAAAGAACTATGGTATGGGAGTTTATTTTGTTTAGGAAAGAAAAATAATTTTAGAAAGAGAGTTAATTCTATAGCTGCTCCATTATTTTTATATAAGGCTGAAATTATAGAAAAAGAGGAGGATTATTTTATAAAAATTGATCAACAAACTAGGCAATTGAATATTGCTTTTTGTAGAAACTTATTATATGAAACTTCTTTTGAAGATTTTTTAACGGAAGTAGAACAGTTTTTAGAATACAATTTACATTTAACTTTTGAAGCGTTAAGTCAGTTTAAAAGAATTCTTGAAAAGCACATTAAAAACTTAAATATTGACAATGATTTTTTACTTTTTCCTAAGTTGAAAAATCAAACATTTTTAAAGAAAAAACTTCAAAATACCGAGGAAGCAGAAAAATATACTCTAGTAGCTAGTTCTGGAGTTTTCATATCTAGTAGAATTAACAATGTTAATGCTGTAGTTAACGAATTAGAATTATTAAAAAATAGTTCCGATTATTCACAAGCTATTCAAGCTTTTTTCTCACATGTACCTCAAGAACAATCGAATGTAGATAGAAACATACAAATTCCTTTACTGTTAAACACAGCACAAGAACGTATTGTTTACAATGCATCTAAATATCATAAATCGGTCATTTTTGGGCCTCCAGGAACAGGGAAAACATATACTATCAATGCTATTGCTCAAGACTATGTAAGTAAAGGAAAAAGTGTATTGATTGTTACTAAAACTCCACAAGCTTTACAAGTAGTTTCAGACAAATTAATGAGTTCAAAAATAGGTGAATTTGCTATTAAAGTAGGAGGTAACTACTATAAAAGAACAGTTTTAGCTAAACTAAAAAGAATAAGTAGTGGTCGTTATTATCGTCATAATCATCTAGAACAAGCAACCAATGCTAATTTAAAGAAGAATAGTTTGTACAATTCTTTAAAATCTTTGGAAACTAACTTTACTGAAAAAGCTACAAAAGAAATAGATCGTGTTGAAAAGTTATTTTCAGATAATTTTCTACAAAGAACTCTTTCAAAAATTGATATCAATTTTATTCGATCTTTTGAAGCCGAAGAATGGGATATTATTTTAAAATACTTTGATACACTAAATTCATTTGAAAAAAAGGCTGATGAAGCACTATTTAAAAACTTAATTAGTAAAATTAATATTTATTCAAACAGCGAAATAAGGAAATTAATTACCCTAACAAACATATTAGAAACAGAAGAAAAATCTTTAAAAAACCAACATATACAAAATTTAGATGCTACGCCTCTTACACATTTCTTACCTATTTGGTTGGTAAAAATAGACGAAGTTTCTTCTTGTTTACCAATGCAAAAAGATCTTTTTGACATTGCTATTGTTGATGAGGCTACCCAATGCGACATTGCTTCTTGCTTACCTATTATGCAAAGAGCTAAAAAAGTTGTGGTTGCTGGAGATACAAATCAATTACGTCATATTAGTTTCTTATCAAAAACTCAAATGCATCGTTATCAAAAGCAACATAACATTACCGATGCTTTGCGTTTTAATTATCGTAAAAAAAGTTTGTTAGATTTCACTTTAGAAAGCACAGAAAAAGGAAATCAAATAGTATTATTAGACGAGCATTATCGTTCTTTACCTGACATTATACGTTTTAGTAATACTACATTTTACGGGGAAGCCCTCCGTATTATGACTCAAACACCTTCAAATACTCATAAACAAGCCGTTTTTTTACATAAAACTTCAGGAAAACAAGAAGAAAATGGTGTTAATAATGAAGAAATAAACCTCATCATTAACCATGTAAAAGGTATTGTTGCTAAAGAAAAAGAAACATACAAAAGTAAGGCTACCAGTATTGGTATTTTATCACCTTTTAGACAACAAACGGACTATTTAACTAAGGCTATTAAAGAAGCATTTACGTTACGACAGATTAAAAAACACAAGATTAAACTCGGAACTCCTTATCATTTTCAAGGAGAAGAATGCGATGTTATGCTTTTATCCATGGTGGTTAGCGAACAATCACATTTTGCTAGTTTAAATTATTTAAACAAAGAAGATGTATTTAATGTAGCTATTACCCGTGCTCGACATGAACAACACGTATTTTATTCAGTAACTTCTAAAGCCTTACCAGAAAAATCACTATTGAAGCATTATTTAAGCTCTTTTGAAAAACAAATTTCTGAACAGACTACCACTTTAAAAATTGAAGAAGATATCTTCAGTAAAGAAGTACAAGCCTTTTTAAAGTCATTTAACGCAACTATTCATGTTGGATATGTCATTGCAGGTTTAAGTATAGATTTATTGCTAGAAAAGGATAAAAAGTACCTTGGTATTGATTTAATAGGGTATCCTGGTAGTTTTATTCATGCTTTTGATATTGAAAGATACCGTATTTTACACAGGGTAGGGATACAAATAATCCCTATTTCTTATCTCTCATGGAAATATAGAAGAGATGAAGTACTAAGGTTTTTAATAAAAATTATTAAAGATAAATTACCTCAGCAAAAAAACTTGGTAAGTAACTAGAATTATTAAATCACTAATCTTAGAATAGCCAAATCGTCGGTTGGAATCTGGTTTTCTTTGGATAACTCTATCAATTTTCTATCTAAAAAATTGGTAGCAGACGCTTCTGGGATATCTTTTAATAGTGTTTGAATTATCTCTGATTCTTCCTTTTGATTTTCTTTGTTTTTAAGATTTTTAAAAGAATAAATTCCATCTGTACTGATAGATAAATCGTGGAACATTTCTATTGAAACTCGTTGTTTTTGTTGCTCAAACCACAAATTAAAATCTTCATTCAAATGATAGCCCAGATAATCAGGTTTGTCTTCTTGTTCAAAATGATATTCTTTTCCATCAACACAAACCAATCCATCACCTACAACTATAATTTCTGCCTTAGCATTATTAGGATTCACTATTCCTAAAATTAAAGTTGATAACAGCTCATTAAATTCTAAATCTAACTTATTTCTAATGATTTTTAATTCATCAAAAAGCTCTTTTAAAACGTTTTCAAGTGTTATTTTGGGTGCTGTAACTTCTTTTTCTACAAAAAACTTATATCCTGTCTTTTTAGCTATACTTCTTAAGATTTTACCAAACAATATAGATGAAAAAACAGTTTCTTTTCCCGTGGAACATCCATCCATAACAGCTATTAATCTCTGATTATTGGACAGTTCTTCGTTTATTAAAAAATCTTCGCAGTAATGGGTGTGAAATTCTCCTCTCTGGAGCGTTGAGTATATCTTCATTCACCACAAAAGTAAACACTTTTTTATTAAGATTCTAAATACTTTAAAAACTAAAAAACTCCTCTTTTAGTAGAGGAATTTTTAATTATTTGAGTAATTCATCTAAAACTTTTTCAGTTCTTTCATCTGAAGGTTTATGCATATTGGGGTTCACAATTTTTCCTTCTGGTGATATTAATATAAATCTTGGAATTGAAGTTATACTATATGATTCTATAAATTTAGATTGAAAAGAATTATCTGCAAATAACTGTATTCCTTTCATTTTTTTAGATTCTAATGTTTCTTTCCATAAAGCATGTTTATCTTTCTTATCAACTGAAATCCCAATAAAAACTATGTTTTTGCCATGGTATTTTTCTTCTAACTTTTTTATGTAAGGTATTTGCTGTAAACAAGGTAAGCACCAAGTAGCCCAAACGTCTATAAAAACATATTTACCTTTAAAATCGGTTAGCTTAACTATTTTTCCGCTTATATCATTAAATTCAAAATTAGGAGATGTTTTCCCTTCTTTAGTTTTTTTAACGTTTTCATATAACTTCTTGGCTTCTTTTAAAAACTCTTTGTGGGTAACATATGCTTTTATCAGCTTATAGTATTCTTCTGATTTCTTTGGGGTTTTAGAAATACCATAATAAAAACTCAATAATACATCTAGCTTTAACGCTCCAGTTTTAATACTTCTAAACAACAAGTCCATTTCTTCTATATCTTCTGCTTTTTCTATAGCTTTTTTCCATTTTAAACCGGCTAAACTCTTATATGCTGGTATTGCATTAAACAAATACTCATCATCATAATTTATATCTTTTAAAGGCTTTAAATAGCTTTCCGAAGGAGTAACTATTTTACCAAAATAAAATTTTTGCAAATTTTCATAACTATATAAATCCAATAAGTAATCGTATTTCAAATTTTCTAATTCTTTCCCAACAAAAGAATCATCTAATTTTTTACTCATTAGCATATTTTTAACCTCTATATTCAAGGTTTTTATTTGCTCTGAATATTTATTCTCACCTACTTTATAAAATTTCTCAGTATCTTTTTTTCTATCTATAAATAATTTTCTTTTATCTATTAAATACTGGTTTATTTTTGCTCCTTTCCCTGAAAAAGCAACCGTATTTATAAGGTCTTTTGCATCAAATGAAATGGTTAAATCGTCATTATTTTTTAGATACAAATAAATCATTTCATTATTCTTTCTTAGAATATAATATCCATCAGATAAATCAATTTTTCCTGTATTAAACGTACCTATTGTATCTACTTCAATGTTTTTAACTACTCTTTCCCCAAGGTTTCGTAACGAAAAAAAAGTTCCTTTTTCATAATTCTCTATTTTTCCTTTTAATTCTTGACCTAATACTACTGCTGATGCAAACAGTATTAGTAGCATACTCATTTTTTTCATAGCTTATTTTAATTATTTAATTTACACTCTTTTTAAGGTTTCTAAGGCTTTATGAACCGAATCTATTTTTATAAATGTAATAAGTAAACGCAAGCCATTTTTGGTTTGTTTTTCTTTCATTACACAGCTTTTAGAATTACGTTGTACATACTGTAACATCTTAGTAAATGCTTCTGTTTGGTAAAAAGCACTTTGCTGATCCGATACAAAGTATCCAATCATTCGTTTTTGTTTTAAGATTATCTTTTCAATCCCTAATTCTTTTGCTAACCACTTGATACGAACGCTGTCAAATAAATCTTGAACTTGTGTTGGATATTCTCCAAAACGATCGGTAATTTGACTTTCAAACTCTAGTAATTCTTCTTCTGTAGTTAAGGTAGATAACTTGTTATATAAACTTAAACGTTCTGTAACAGAATTCACATAATCGTCAGGGAAAAGAATCTCAAAATCGGTATCAATTTGCACTTCTTTTACGTATTCTTTTGGTGCATTTTCATCTACCGGATATAATTCTTTAAACTCGTTTTCTTTCAGCTCTTCTATAGCTTCTTGTAATATCTTCTGATAAGCATCAAAACCAATATCGTTAATAAATCCGCTTTGTTCACCTCCTAATAAGTCTCCAGCTCCACGAATTTCTAAATCTTTCATTGCTATATTCAGTCCGCTACCTAATTCAGAAAACAGCTCTAAGGCTTGTATACGCTTACGAGCATCGTCTGTCATCATATGATATGGCGGTGTTATAAAGTAACAAAAAGCTTTTTTGTTTGAACGTCCTACACGTCCACGCATTTGGTGAAGGTCAGACAGTCCAAAATTATTTGCATTGTTTATAAAAATGGTATTTGCATTAGGTACATCCAATCCACTTTCAATAATGGTAGTTGATACTAGTACATCAAACTCATTGTTCATAAAACCAAGCATCAATTCTTCTAGCTTTTTTCCTTCCATTTGACCGTGGCCTATACCAATTTTAGCACTAGGCACCAATCGTTGTAACAAACCAGCTACTTCCTTTATATTTTCTATTCTATTGTGGATAAAAAACACCTGTCCTCCACGTGAAACCTCGTAAGAAATTGCATCTCGAATGCTCTCTTCGCTAAAGCGAATTACATTGGTTTCTATTGGGTGACGGTTAGGTGGTGGGGTTTTTATTACCGATAAATCACGTGCAGCCATTAAACTAAACTGCAACGTTCTTGGAATTGGAGTTGCAGTTAAGGTTAGCGTATCAACGTTTTCTTTAATAGTTTTTAACTTGTCTTTTACGGCTACTCCAAACTTTTGTTCTTCATCAATAATTAACAGTCCTAAATCTTTAAATTTTATACTCTTGTTGGTTAATTGATGTGTTCCTATTACAATATCTACACTACCATCGGTAACTCCTTCTAAAACGCCTTTTCGCTGTTTTGCGGTTCTAAATCGGTTTAAATAGTCAATACTAACCGGAAAGTCTTTTAATCGCTCAGAGAAGGTTTTAAAGTGCTGAAACGCCAAAACTGTTGTTGGTACTAAAACAGCTACTTGTTTTCCGTTATCTACTGCCTTAAATGCTGCACGTACGGCTACTTCTGTTTTTCCAAAACCAACATCTCCACAAACCAAACGATCCATAGGTTGTTCTTTTTCCATATCGGCCTTTACATCTTGTGTAGATGTGTACTGATCTGGTGTATCTTCATACAAGAAACTTGCTTCTAGCTCATGCTGCATGTGAGTATCTGGCCCAAAAGCAAATCCTTTTTGTAACTTTCTCTTTGCATATAACTGAATTAGGTTAAATGCTATATGTTTTACTCTTGCCTTGGTTTTCTGTTTTACCTTTTTCCAAGCACCTGAGCCTAGTTTATATACCTTAGGTGGCTTACCATCCTTTCCGTTAAACTTCGAGATTTTATGCAACGAATGGATGCTTACATACAAAATATCGCGATCGCCATAAACTAATTTAATAGCTTCTTGCTTTTTTCCTTCTACGTCTATTTTTTGTAATCCTCCAAACTTTCCTATTCCGTGGTCTATGTGAGTTACATAGTCGCCAATATCTAATTTTGTTAGTTCTTTTAGGGTTATTGACTGCTTTTTAGCATATCCATTCTTTAAACGGAACTTGTAATAACGCTCAAATATTTGATGATCTGTATAACAAACTATTTTGTTTTCTAAATCAACAAACCCCTGATACAAAGGGAATACAATTGTTTCATATGAAACATCTTGTTCACCATCTTCAAAAATATCGTGGAACCTTTGTGCTTGTTTTTCATTAGCACAAAAAATATAATTGGTAAATCCTTTAGCCGAAAACTCGTTAAAATTCTGAATTAATAAATCGAATTTTTTATTGAATGAAGGTTGTGGGTGAGTATCAAAACTAACTTTTGTTAGTTTTTCATCTACTGTTGTTCCAATTTTTACGGTTGTAAACTCTTGTAATTGATTTTTTATGAGTTCTCCATTACAAAATAACTCTTTAGGCTCCGAATGTTTTATTTCTGTTGATAATTCGGCAAATGATAGCTCTGCTTTTCTATAAAACTTATCTAAATTTCCAGTAAGAATATCAACATTCTTGATAAAAATGGCTGTTTTTGAAGAGATGTACTTTAAAAAACTCTCTCTTTTTTCTTGTAATGCCTTGTTTTCTACATTTGGCATTATACTTACTTTCTTCAGCTTTTCTTTTGAAAGTTGAGTTTCTACATCAAAGGTTCGAATACTATCAACTTCGTCGCCAAAAAACTCTATACGATACGGTTCGTCATTGGAAAATGAAAACACATCAATAATTCCTCCACGTACCGAGAATTCTCCTGGTTCTGTAACAAAATCTACTCGATTGAAATTGTATTCAAACAGTACTTCGTTGACAAAATCTGGTGAAACATTTTCACTAACCGTAATTTTTAGTGTGTTTTTTTCTAGTTCTTTCTTAGTTACTACTTTTTCAAATAGAGCAGTTGGATAAGTAACTATAATGGCTGGTTTCTTTCGAGAATTAATTCGGTTTAACACCTCTGAACGCAGTAATACATTCGCATTATCCGTTTCTTCTATCTGATAGGGTCTTCGATAAGAACCTGGGTAAAATAGTACGTTTTTATCGCCTAATAATTGCTCTAAATCGTTTAAATAATAAGCGGCTTCTTCCTTATCGTTTAGTACTAACAAATAAGGCTTATCGGCTTTTTTAAATGATTCTGAAATAACAAAAGACAACGAAGAACCAACCAAATTCGTTATTTGAAAATGGTGTTGTTCTTGTTGAAGTGCACTAACAATCTGGTTTACATTATCCGATTGTTGGTAATAATTTACAATAGTTTGCTTACTCAACCTAAAAAATTTTGAGCTAAAATACGAGTATTATTTTTTTCTCTTTTTAATTTTAACACCTTATTACAAATAATTTAATTCGTTCTTTTTGTAGTTATCCATCCCATATAAATAGATGTTTGAAAAAAACGTAAAGGTGCTTCAAACCCAGCTTTTATAAGCAATTCGCTTAATCGTTCTTCCGAAACTGCTTTTAACTTATTTTCTATACGATACAAGCGATTGTTTATCCCTTCTTCCGTAATTGTTTTTGGTAATAGCTGTCTTAATATTTCTAAGTTTTCTTTGAGTTGTTTTTTAGTTCCTGTAATGTCTAATAACACCAATGGAGCGTTGTTTTCTAACCTCTCTGCTATACTTTTTAATAAGTTTAGCTTCGTACCATCGTCATCCATAAAATGCAATACCAATAGTAGGGTAGCTGCTCCAAATTTTTGCGATGGATTTAAATCACTTACCAATCCTTCGATTAAAGTTACATTTTTATATTCTTGCAGCTTTTTTCTGGCTTGTGCTATCATTTCTGGTGACGGATCTACTCCTAAAATTTCCCATTGCTTAGAATTCTCTATAAAATAGGCTATTTCGTTACCTGTTCCACAACCTGCTACTAGTAATTTTTTGTTGGTTGTTTGACTTAAAATCTGTGGTAATTTGCTTAAAAAATAGTGGTAGTTTGGTATCCAAGCTTCAACAAATTCATTATAATTAGTTGCTCTTTTATCTTCAAATATTTCTATGTTCTCCATTGTTAAAAACCTTTTCTTTTCTGTCATTAAACTTAGTTATTTAATAGGAGAGGAGCAAAGTAGTTCTTCCAATTTTACATGTAGAAAAACGTTTAAAATATAGAAATTTGTTTGTTTTTAAATTTACTACACGTGGAACATTTCATTTTGTAAATACAATTTTTCTTCAGCCATATATTTTATAAACCTCTTAAAATTAACGTTTTACAAATATTTAATTAACTTATTTTCAGTAATTTAACAACTAAATTTTATAAAAAAGAAAAATGAATAATCCATTTCAAATCCAACCTGAACTTCGTTATGGTGCTCCTGTATGCGATGAAATTTTAGTAGGTCGTTATTTTACTATTGGTTACTCTTGGTATTTCAGACAAGCCAAATGGACACTAGAAATTATTAACAGAAATAAGTATTTGCTAACCAAAGCCGATCGTATGAATAATTTTCGTGCTGATACTAGAATTCCTAAACGTTTTCGTGCTGGTTTAGGGGCTTATAAAAATAGTGGTTACGACCGTGGACACCTTGTAGCCAGTGCAAATAGTGATATTCTGGAAATTCAAAATAGTGAAACCTTTTTACTATCGAATATGTCTCCTCAAAAACCATATTTTAATCGTAGAATTTGGAGAAAATTAGAAGAAGCTATCAGAAAACTCAACGATAAACCTGAAATTTTAGAAACATATGTGCTTACAGCTCCTGTTTTCTATTTTGATCAAAAAATTAAAACTATTGGCGATTCTTCTAACGAATATGGTATCGATGTTCCTATTCCTCATGCTTTTGTTAAAAGTGTTTTAGCTGAAGACGATAAAGGTCGTTTGTCTTTATGGACTTTTGAAATGGAGAATAGACAACTGAGTGGTGAATTAGAAGATTATTTAATTGTTACCTATGACGCCGAACAAAAAGTTGGTGGAAGATTTTGGGATCGTATCGATGGAGGTGATCTTCATCAACAAAAAAAATTTCCAAATCCTATTTGGGATCATTAATTGAAATGTTCCACATGAAAAAATTTCATGTGAAACATTGTTTAGGATTTATTTTTTTAAAATAGAATTTTCTTATATAATTTTTAATTTGATCATAAAATTTTATTTAATTTTTCAAAAAACACTCAAAAGTGAATTTTTGAGTCAAAAAAATGTAAAAACTTAATTTTAGGTGGTTTTTAGAGTATTTTAAATAAATAACAACAATTCTATAAGGCCATTTTTAAAATACGCTTAAAAAAAACTTGAGAAAGCCGTTTTAATTACTAAAATTTATATTTAAAAACAACAACATAAAAAAAATCAATTCTTGTTTTTTTGACAAATTTCTTAAATTTAATAGAAAAGTTACTCGTGACTTTTTTTGAATCCCTGCTTCTAAATATTAAAAACTTATTAATCTTAAAAAATTTAGATATGGCTATTTCAGATTTATATTCAAGCGGAAAACACAAACAAGAAAAAGGTCATTTTGCTAGTGTTGTAAAAATTGCAAAGACTGATGGAATTATTTCAGAAGGGGAGCAGAAACTTTTAGATAGAGCTGCTAAAAAATTACACATTAATAAAAGTGAGTATGATGAAATTTTAAAGAGTCCTGAAAAATTTCCTGTCAATCCTCCTGTAAGCTACGATGAGCGAATTGAACGTTTATATCGATTAACTAAAATGATTTTTGCCGATGAACACGTAGACAAAGATCAGGTAATTTTAATGCAAAAAATAGCTATTGCTTTACATTTTCCAACAGATAATGTTGAAAAAGTATGCGATGAAGCTTTGCACTTAGTATTGAACGATAATGACTTGGATGATTTTACTAACGCTATAAAAAAAGTAAACGCTATTTAAACAGATTTATACTAAATTCGCGCTAACCAAGTTATTATAATAAATCTACTATTTAATGAAGAATAAAATTTTACTTATAGCCGTACTTTGTTGTTCTATTAATTTGTTTTCCCAAAATTTGAACGATACCTGGCAAATTGGTATTGGTATGGGAGTTACTAAATTTAGTTCAAGTGATGCTGCTTTTATTGGCGATCAGTATTTATTTCAAGTACCTGTTATTAGCCTAACAATGCCTATTGGTGAGCGTTTTTCTTTAGACGGAGCGATGTCATTTAATACAATTGATGATATTGGATTAATTGAAAATTCTGCAAAGTATTTTTCGTTAGATGCTTCTTTACGCTATAATTTAAATCCACTTTTTGAGAATTTTAGCCCTTATGTTTTCGCTGGAGGTAGTGTAGTTGATTCTGATAGAAAAATGACACCAACGTTTAATATTGGTGCGGGTGGTATTTATTGGTTAACCGATACTATAGGGATAAATCCTCAAGTATATTACAAGCATTCATTAGAGAGCTACGAAAGTATGCGCTCTCATATTCAAGGGGCATTAAGTGTTGTATTTAGGTTAAATTGGAATAATATGTCTGGTGGTAATTCACCAAATAAATCAAATGCTTCATGCTACTACAATCAGTTTTAGATACAAAACTAAACACATAAAAAAATCCGGTTTTAAACCGGATTTTTTTATTTATGATAACTTCTCTATTGCATTTTTTATACGTTCTAAGGTAGTTTCTTTTCCTATCATTGTCATGATTTCAAACAAATCTGGTCCTGCTAACTTACCAACTAGACTCAAACGAAGTGGTTGCATTACTTTACCAAATCCTATTTCTTTTGAAGTAATCCATCCTTTAATTTCAGTTTGTGAGTTTTCTATAGAAAAATCATCAATGTTAGAAATAACTTCTGTTAATTCAGTCATTAAAGCTCCTGTTGTTTCTTTCCATTGTTTTTTTGCTGCTTTTGCATCATATTCTGTAGGATTTTCAAAGAAGAAACTTGATAAATCCCAAAAATCAGCTACAAAAATGGCTCTTTCTTTTATTAAAGAAACTACTTTCTCTGTATAATCTACATCACTATTGATTCCCTTTTCTTCAAGAATTGGCAAGTATAAATCAGTTAATTCTTTATCTGTTTTAAGCTGTAAATACTGCTGATTAAACCATTTTGTTTTGTCTGGACTAAACTTTGCTCCAGATTTACTAACTCTTGCTAAATCGAATGTTTTTACTAATTCTTCTAAAGAGAAAATTTCTTGCTCTGTACCAGGGTTCCATCCCAAGAAAGCAAGCATATTAATAAATGCATCGTTAAAATATCCATCTTCTTTATATCCTCTAGAAACATCTCCTGATTCTTCGTTGGTATATTCCAATGGGAATACTGGGAAACCTAATTTATCTCCATCACGTTTGCTTAATTTTCCTTTTCCTACTGGCTTTAAAATTAATGGTAAGTGTGCAAATTTTGGTGCATCCCAACCAAAAGCTTTATATAATAACATGTGAAGTGGGAGAGAAGGTAACCATTCTTCACCACGAATTACATGTGATATTTCCATTAAATGATCATCAACAATGTTTGCTAAATGATACGTTGGCATTCCATCTGACTTAAATAATACTTTATCATCTAAAGTATTTGTGTCGATTTTAATAGTCCCACGTATTTCATCTTGCATGATTAATGTTTCGTCTTGTGGTGTTTTAAAACGAACTACATATTTATCACCAGCAGCTATTTTAGTAGCTACTTCTTCTTCTGAAAGTGCTAAAGAGTTTTGTAATTTCTCACGATTATGCCAATTGTAGATAAATGTTTTACCATTTTCTTCATGGTTTTTACGGTGTGCATCTAACTCTTCAGCTGTATCAAATGCATAATATGCCCATCCTTTTTCAATTAATAAATCGGCATATTGCTTATATAATTCTTTTCGTTCTGACTGACGGTATGGTCCGAATTTTTCATTTTTCCCTGGTCCTTCATCAAATGGTATGTTACACCATTCTAAAGAATCTATGATGTATTGTTCTGCATTTGCTACATAACGAGTTTGATCTGTATCTTCAATACGTAAAACAAAAGTTCCGTTATATTTTTTTGCAAATAAATAATTGAATAATGCGGTTCTAACACCACCCATGTGTAATGGTCCTGTTGGACTAGGAGCAAAGCGTACTCTTACGTTATCAGTCATTGTTTTTAATTTGAAAGCGCAAAGATAGTTTTAATATAATCATAAAAAAAGCGAGCCTAAGCTCGCTTTGTATTATTTGAATTGGCAGAAACCATTTAAACAAAAAGAATCCCATGGTGGGCAATCTTTGTATGTAAAGCATCTAATGTTTCTCCATCCTCCGTTCACTAATTTTTGTTCCTTTTTACTTAAAGCAACACCTAGTTTTGAAATATTTTTTAACATGATTAAAGTTTAAGTTTGGTTAGTTGATAACGCAAACTACTTTAATTTTATGTTTCATCGTTTTTTTTTGCCATAAAAAAAGTAAGGGTTTTCCTTACTTTTTAAAATTTATGATATAATCCGAAAGTTAACGCTGCTTTTTTAGGTACATTTCTTCCAGCAAATGCTCCTCCAAAACCAAAATTAACTCCTGTTTTTTCGCTAACTTCTCCTATTAGTTTTAATCCAAATGCTGCAAAACTTTGATCATTTACGTATAATCCAGTAGCAACATTTTGAAGTGGTAAAGCAACATCTCCGTTTTTGAGAGAAGCTACACCATCTAAAAATCCAGCAACCCATAACCAATCTATAGCTTTATATCCTATCTCACCACCTAACTTATATGTACTACTATAATCGTTAGTTCTAATATCAAATCCTGTTGAAGCTTGAATATACCATCTATCAAATCCTCTACCTGCAATAAATAATGGTGTAACTGTCCAAGCATCGTAACCAGTTCTTAAACCAGAAGCAATTGAAAAACTACTTGTATTAGCTTCAACTGTTAATTGCCCAGTTAATAACCATTTTTTGTTATAGAAGTTATGCTTAACTCCAATTTGAATGTTTCCTAATGATGTTTTTGATTCTTCTGTAGTAAATGAAACTGGTTGTACTAAAGCACCAGATTTAACCATTTTTAAAGGTACAGAAGCTATTAAAGTTGTTTTATCTGAAAGACCATACTCTCCATATAATTGTAAAGTATTATCATTTATTTTACGATTAGTGCTGTAATCTGGGTTACCATACAATGCATCATAATTAGAAATTGTAGTAAAAGATAATTGTACATATCCCTCGTTTTTCTTTTTCGTCCATGGACTTTGAGCTATAAGATTTACTGAAAAGAATAAAAGTAAAATAGATAGTTTTTTCATGTTTAACGTATTTAATTTTTTAAAAAATAATTATTTCAAGGCTTTAGTAGCTATTAATGATATTTTCTTACACATATCTTTAACAATAATTTACTTTTAAAAATAGTACTTTTATAGTTGATATGGAGAAATTTAATATAATAGAACAGAAGTTACTACAATTTAGTAAAAAATACTACACGAATGAATTAATAAGAGGAAGCATATTATTTGTTTCTTTAGGGTTAATATATCTTTTCTTTACCCTATTCATTGAATACTTTTTATGGCTTAAACCTAATGCAAGAACCATTTTATTTTGGCTATTTATTGTTGTAGAACTATTTCTATTTTTCCGTTTTATTTGCTTTCCTATTTTTAAAATTACTGGTTTACAAAAAGGAATTTCTTTTGAAGATGCTTCAAAAATTATCGGAAATCATTTTCCTGAAGTTAAAGACAAACTTTTAAACGTACTTCAATTAAAAGAAAATAGCGATAATTCTGATTTATTATTAGCTAGTATAGAACAAAAATCAAGTGTATTACAACCTATTTCTTTTAATAAAGCTATAGACTTTAAAAAGAATAAAAAGTATTTAAAGTACGCTTTAATTCCTCTTTTAATTTGGGGTTTTACTTTTTTAACTGGAACTACAAGTAAACTTTCACAGAGTTTTAATCGTATGGTAAATCATTCTGTTGCTTATACACCTCCAGCTCCTTTTTATTTTAATTTAACTTCTAAAGATTTAAATGTAATTAAAGGAAAAGACATTACTGTATATATTCAAACAACAGGGGAGGTGATTCCTCAAGAAGCTAAAATCCATTTCAACAATCAACAATACTATTTAGAGAATGAGGGTAACGGTCTTTTTTCTTACACATTTGTAGAAGTTCAAGAGGCAATTAATTTTTATACAAGCGCAAACGGTATTGAATCGAATACATTTAATTTATCTGTTATTAATACTCCATCTATTCAAAACATCTCTTTAAACTTAAAATATCCAGCTTATACTAAAAAGAAAAATGAGACGATTGAAAACACGGGAAACATAAATGTTCCACAAGGAACAATTGTTCAATGGAAGGTAAAAACAACTGAAACCGATACAGTTAGTTTACTACTAAATCAAAAACGTTTTAATTTTTCTAAAGAGAATTCTGATCTTTTTCAATTGAATAAACAATTGAAAGAATCAATCAATTATCAGATAACAACTACTAATAAAAATTTAAAAGATTACGAACAATTACAGTTTTCTATTGATGTTACTAAAGATGAATTTCCAACTATAAATGTGAATTCAAACATAGATAGTATTAGTAGAGGTAATGCTCAATTTGTAGGACAGATTTCAGACGACTACGGCTTTAAAAAATTAGAGTTGGTGTATTATGATAAAAACAATATTAGCGATTCTAAAAACACTTTAATAAACATAAACAAGAATAATATTCAGACTTTCTTTTTTGAGTTTCCAAACAAATTAGACTTAAAAGAAGGAGTTAATTATGAAATGTATTTTCAGGTTTTTGACAATGATATTATTAACGGAAGCAAAAAAGCTGTTAGTAGAAAGTTTTCATATAGACAGAAAACATCTAATGAAATTGAAAACGAATTATTACAAGAACAACGTAATTATATTCAGAATTTAGAGAACTCATTAAGCAAGCAAGAAAAGAGTAAAAAAGAATTAGAGAAGATTCAATTCGATCTGCAAAACAAAAAGAATATTAACTGGAACGATCAGAAAAAAATTAAAAATTTAATTAAGCGTCAAGACCAGTATAAAGAAATGATGCAACGTCAAGCTCAAAAATTACAAGAGAATTTCTCTGAGAAAAAAGAAAAAAACGAAACACTTCAAGAGAAAAAAGAAGACTTAAAAAAGAGAATAGAAGAGCTAAAGAAATTAGAAAAACAACAAAAGCTATTAGATGAATTAAAGAAGCTTGCAGAGAAGCTTAACAAGGAAGAGCTAATTAAAAAAACAAAAGAATTAGCAGAACAAAATAAGCAACAAGAAAAAAGTTTAGAGCGTATTTTGGAAATGACCAAACGTTATTATGTTGAACAAAAGATGCAAAAAGTTGCTGACGATATAAACGATTTAGCAAAAAAACAAGAAGAGCTTAATAAGAAAGAAGCAACAAAAGAAGAACAAAACAAAATCAATAAGGAGTTTCAAAAGATTAAAAAAGATCTTGATGAATTAAAAAAAGATAACAACAAATTAAAAGCTCCTATGAAACTTCCATCTTTAGAAAAACCTTCTGAAGAAATACAAAAAGAATTAAACAACGCAGATAAAAAATTAGATAACGGTAAACAACAAGAAGCAAAAGAAAACCAAAAAAAGGCAGCTAAAAAGATGAAGCAAATGAGTCAAAAAATGCAAGACTCAATGCAGCAAATGAGCGCCGATATGGAACAAGAAAACATGGAAGGTTTACGTCAAGTATTAGAGAATTTAATTACATTTTCTTTTGACCAAGAAAGACTAATGAATATCTTTTCAAGTACAAATTCTTCTCATCCAAACTTTGGTAAAAACTTACAAAAACAACATCTGCTTAAAACTTATTTTGAACACATAGATGATAGTTTATTTGTATTATCAATGAAATCTCCAAAGATATCTTCTAAGGTTCAAGATCAACTTGCATTAGCTCATTATAACTTAGATCAATCATTAGAAAACTTTGCAGATAATAAATTTAGAAATGGTATATCAAATCAACGCTATGTAATGACTTCTGCAAACACATTAGCAGACATGTTAAGTAATGCTTTAGACGCTATGCAAAATCCATTACCTGGTAGTGGAAAAGGAAAGGGGAAAGGCAAATCTTTTAGCTTACCAGACATTATTCAAAAACAAAATGAATTAATGGAAAAGATGAAGAATGGTATGAAAAAGAAAAATCAAGGAAAACCTAAAGATGGAAAAGATGGAAAGAAGGGTGGAGACAAAGGCAAAAAAGAAGGTAAAAAAGGAGAACAAGGCGAAGGCTTAGATGGTGAATTATATCAAATATATAAAGAACAATCTCAACTAAGACAACAATTAGAAAACGCTATTAAAGAAGGTAACGATTCAAATGGAAAAGCTAAGCAAGCTTTAAAAGAAATGGAGCAGTTAGAAAATGAAATTTTAGAAAAAGGTTTTACACAACAAAGCATTAATAGAATGCAACGATTAAACTATGAATTACTAAAATTAGACAAAGCTACATTTGAACAAAATCGTGATAAGAAACGAAAATCAAACACCAACTTACAAGAATTTAACAATAGTTCTACTAAAGAATTAAAATTCAAAAAGCCGTTTTATAACCAAACAGAGATATTAAACAGACAATCACTACCTTTGCGCCAAAATTATAAAAAGAAGGTTCAAGAGTATTTTAGCCTTCCTAAAAACGAAAAGTAATAGAGTCAATTTAGTATTTAAAACAATACTTTTTATTTATTAAATTGATTTATTACTTAATTAATAAATTAATTATCCTGATAAATAAAGAATGATTGACTTTAATTACGAAACCAATTTTCAGTTAGAAAGCGAAGAAAAAACTTCTAAATGGATTCAGAGCTGCATAGAAGAAGAAGGCTTTGAATTAGGCGAAGTAAACTATATATTTTGTGACGATTCTTACTTACACAAAATAAACGTTGAGTTTTTACAACACGATACTTTTACTGATATAATTAGTTTCGACTACACACTTGGTAAATTAGTTGGTGGAGATATTTTTATCTCAATAGAACGCGTAAAAGAAAACGCTGACTTATTTAAAACTTCTTTCGAAAACGAATTACACCGAGTAATTATTCACGGTATTTTACACTACATGAAATACAAGGATAAAACAGAAGAAGAGAAAGAAATTATGCGAAATAAAGAAAACGACTGTTTAAAGAAATTAGAAAATAATTAAAACCGTTCCACGTGGAACTGAATATAAAATGAGTTTATTTAATACAACATACGATGTAATTGTAGTAGGAGGAGGACATGCTGGAAGTGAAGCTGCAGCCGCAAGCGCAAACATGGGTGCACACACACTTCTAATAACAATGAACTTGCAAAACATAGCTCAAATGAGTTGTAACCCTGCTATGGGTGGAATTGCTAAAGGACAAATAGTTCGTGAGATTGATGCTTTAGGAGGTTATAGTGCTATCGTAACCGATAAGACAGCTATACAATTTAAAATGCTAAATAAATCAAAAGGACCTGCTATGTGGAGTCCAAGAGCTCAATCTGATAGAATGGAATTTGCAGAGTATTGGAGAACCATGCTTGAGCAAACTGATAATTTAGATTTCTATCAAGATTCTGTAAACGGTTTAATCTTTGAAGAAGATAAAATTGTAGGAGTAAAAACCGTATTAGGATTACACATAAAAGCTAAAACAGTTATTGTTACAGCAGGAACTTTTTTAAACGGTTTAATTCATATAGGAGATAAAACATTTGGAGGAGGAAGAGCAGGAGAAGGTTCTTCTACAGGAATAACAGAAGATTTAGTTTCTAAAGGGTTTGAATCAGGTAGAATGAAAACTGGAACACCTCCAAGAGTTGATGGACGATCTTTAGATTACTCTAAAATGACGGAGCAACCAGGAGATGATAATCCTGAAAAATTCTCTTACTTACCAGTTACAAAAACATTAACTAAACAACGTTCTTGTTATTTAACTTACACGAATCCTAAAGTACACGATTTACTTAGAGAAGGTTTTGATCGATCTCCAATGTTTAACGGAAGAATTAAATCTACAGGACCTCGTTATTGTCCATCAGTAGAAGATAAAATTAATCGTTTTGCAGAAAAAGAGCGTCACCAAATATTCGTTGAACCAGAAGGATGGAACACAGTTGAAATATATGTAAATGGTTTTTCAACTTCTTTACCTGAAGATATTCAAGATAAAGCTATACGATCTATTGAAGGTTTTGAGAATGTAAAATTCTTACGTTATGGTTACGCTATAGAATACGATTACTTTCCACCAACACAATTAAAACACAACTTAGAAACTAAGTTAATTGAGAACTTATTTTTTGCTGGACAAATAAACGGAACAACAGGATACGAAGAAGCAGCTGCGCAAGGATTAATGGCTGGAGTAAATGCTGCTCTTAAAATTCAAAACAAAGAACCATTTATTTTAAAAAGGAGCGAAGCTTATATTGGAGTTTTGATTGACGATTTAATTACTAAAGGAACAGAAGAGCCTTATCGTATGTTTACTTCAAGAGCAGAATACAGAACTCTTTTAAGACAAGATAATGCTGATTTACGTTTAACAGAAAAATCATTTCAATTAGGTTTAGCTTCTCAAGAGAGAATGGATAGAGTAGAAGAGAAGAGAAGAAAAACTAAAGATGTTATTAATTTCTTAGAAAACTTAAGTGTAAAGAAAGAAGAAATAAATCCAATTTTAGAAAGCAAAGGTTTAACTTTAATCAACCAATCAATGAAGCTTTTTAAAATTGCTGCAAGACCTCAATTAAGTATTAACGATTTTAAATCTATTGCAAAGCTTGAGAATTATTTTACAGAAAACAATATCGATTCTGAAATTATAGAGCAAGTAGAAATACATTTGAAATATTCTGGATATATAGAGAAAGAAAAAAATAATGCTGACAAATTAAACAGATTAGAAAATGTTCCAATACCTTCTAGTTTTGATTACAGCAAAGTAAAATCTTTATCATTTGAAGCAAGAGAAAAATTATCTAAAATACAACCTACATCAATTTCTCAAGCTAGTAGAATAAGTGGAGTATCTCCAAGCGATATATCAGTTCTATTAGTTTATATGGGTAGATAAAATATAACTAAAAATAAAACGTTCCATGTGGAACGTTTTTTCTTTTTACGTAATATTGCAAATAATTAAACTTACGTTCCACATGGAACAATATCAAAAAAATATAAAACTTGAATAATAAAAAAGAGTTGTATAAAGATTTAAAACCTTTTTTAAATTGTATTGATTACACAGTTTCAAAAGAAAGTTACGAGGTAATGCTTAATGAAGAATATGACATGTTAGTAACCTCTCCTGTTCCATCAAATTTAGAAACATACTATTTAAGCGAAGAGTACATTTCACATACCGATAGCAAAAAAGGATTTATAGATAAAATATATCAGTTAGTAAAAAACTACACACTTAAGAAAAAATTAAAATTAATTAATTCATTCAATACTGAATCAAAAACAATTTTAGATATTGGAGCAGGTACTGGAGATTTTTTAAAAGTATGTAAAGAAAATAATTGGGAGATAAAAGGAGTAGAACCTTCTGATAAAGCTCGTAAAATTGCAGAGGAAAAATCAATAAGATTACATGAAGAAATCACAGAAATAAAAAATACTAGTTTTGATGTAATTACTTTATGGCATGTTTTAGAACATATTCCAAATTTAGTGGAATACACGAATCAATTAAAAAAATTATTAAAACCTAATGGTGTATTAATAATAGCTGTTCCTAATTACAAAAGTTACGATGCTGATTATTATAAAGAATTTTGGGCAGCTTATGATGTTCCAAGACATCTGTGGCATTTTTCTAAAAACTCTATTCAAAAAATATTTTCTAATATAAACATGAATGTTGAAAAAATACTTCCTATGAAGTTTGATTCTTTTTATGTTTCATTATTATCAGAAAAATACAAAAACAAAAAAAGTAAAGCTGTTAAAGCATTTTTTGTTGGTTTAAAATCTAATTTGAAAGCAAAAAAGAACGGAGAGTATTCTTCTTTGATGTATATTATAAAAAACAAGTAAAAAACTATTTTAAACACTATTTAAGAATAGTAAATATAAATAACAATAAAATACCTTAGCCAAAAATAAAAACCTCTTAAAACGTAAATTTTAAGAGGTTTTTTAATAAGATATTTTTATTATTAAAATAAAATAATAAATTTTAACTATTTAAAATATAAACACCAAAAATTGCAATTATAAAGTAAACTGCTAAAGTCATCGCACCTGCATAATCTTTTGCTAAACGTTGACCTATTAATAAAAATATTAAAGACAGTGCTGCTAATTCAATTCCTAATAAAGCTAAATCTTTTGCTCCTGTTGTCGCTAAATTAAAAATACCAACAAGCATAAAAGCACCTGCTAAAATTTCCATCACTAAAATTATAGCTAATAAAAGTGGAACTGAATTTTTTAAAGGTGAATTTTTAAAATGATCTTTAATGAAAGATACATTACCTTTCCAATCATTTACTTTATCAATTCCAGATTGTAAAAAAGTTACAGTTAAAAAAAGTAATATTAAAATTTCTGTGGCGTGAGTTTGTATTAGATTCATATAATTGATTTTTAGCAAATATAATTCATCTCTCTATGTAGTTGTAACATTTTCTAAAAAATGCGTCTTATAACATATATAAGCTATATATTTAAAGAAAAATTACTAACTATTAAAAATTAAAATCATGCCTATTTTCATGTATCCGGTTATATTCTTCGGAATTATAATCTTTCTTTCTTCTTTCTTTATTATAAAACAGCAAACCGCTGGTATTATAGAAAGATTCGGTAAGTTTCACAGTATCAGACACTCAGGTTTACATTTAAAGATTCCTTTAGTTGATAGGATTGCTGGAAAATTGAGTTTAAAAATTCAACAATTAGATGTTATTGTAGAAACAAAAACTTTAGATGATGTATTCGTAAAGTTAAAAGTATCTGTTCAATATAAAGTTATTAGAGATAAGGTGTATGAAGCATTCTATAAGCTAGATTATCCTCACGATCAGATAACTTCTTATGTTTTTGATGTAGTGCGTGCAGAAGTTCCTAAAATGCGCTTAGATGACGTGTTTGTAAAGAAAGATGATATTGCAATTGCTGTAAAAGCTGAATTAAATGATGCAATGATGGAATATGGTTACGACATTATCAAAACTTTAGTAACTGATATTGATCCAGATGCTCAAGTAAAAGAAGCTATGAACCGTATTAATGCTGCTGAACGTGAAAAAGTAGCTGCACAATACGAAGGAGATGCGCAACGTATTTTAATTGTAGAAAAAGCAAAAGCTGAAGCTGAAAGTAAGCGTTTACAAGGACAAGGTATTGCAGATCAGAGACGTGAAATTGCACGTGGTTTAGAAGAGTCTGTAGAAGTTTTAAATAAAGTTGGTATCAACAGTCAAGAAGCATCAGCTTTAATTGTTGTAACGCAACATTATGATACTTTACAGTCTATTGGTGGGGAAACTAACAGTAACTTAATATTATTACCTAATTCACCACAAGCAGGAAGTCAAATGTTAAATGATATGGTAGCTAGTTTTACAGCTAGTAATCAAATTGGTGAAGCCATGAAAAAAAATAAAAAATCAGAATAAAATATGATTATATCAACAACACATACTATTGAAAATAAGCCAGCTAAAGAATATTTAGGAATTGTTACTGGTGAAACAATTATTGGAGCTAATATTTTAAAAGACTTCTTTGCAGGAATTAGAGATATAGTTGGTGGACGTTCTGGTTCGTATGAAAAAGTTTTACGTGAAGCAAAAGACACATCATTAAGAGAAATGCAAGAACGTGCTCAAGCTCTTGGAGCTAATGCTATAGTTGGTGTAGATTTAGACTATGAAACTGTAGGACCCAATGGTGGAATGCTAATGGTAACCGCCTCTGGAACAGCCATAAAGGTATAAATAAAAAGCCGATACTTAATTGTATCGGCTTTTTTTATATATAGAAAATAATTATTTCTTTTCTTCTATTTTCTCTTCTCCTTCAGTTTTAGTAGCATCTTTAAACTCTTTAATACCAGTACCTAAACCTTTCATTAGTTCTGGAATCTTCTTTCCTCCAAACATTAATAATACTAGTGCTACTACAATGGCTATTTGCCAAGGCCCGATCATTCCTAAAAATATAGTCTGTGAAATCATTTTATATTAAATTTTACAGTACAAAGATACAAAATTAACTTCTCTGTTCTATAACACCACCAATTACTTTTTTATCTTTAAATACTTCAGGTGTTCCTTTATAAAAAATTGATCCTCCAAAAGATACTTTAGCATCTAATGTTTCTCCTGATTGTACTTCTACTTTAGAACCAGAACCTGCTCTTACCATGGTCATATCAGTTACTTCTAATTTATATCCGTGATACATTCCACCTAAGTCAGCATCAACAGTTTGGTTTTTAGATGTACCTGAAAGCCTTATAACAGCCCCTGAAGAGCTTTTTACCTTTAAATGCTTAACCTTAACCACCATGTTAATAAAAGCTCCTTCTTGAGCCTTTATTTCAACTTGTGATTGTTCTATGCCATTACTAGTAATTATTGCTCCTTCATTTGCATCAATTGTTTTTAATGTTGATGCATAATAAAGTGTAGCTTTTACTTTACCATCTGCCGTTGTTTCAGGAAATCTTAATGATATTTTTAGTGTATTTCCTGATGTTTTAATTTTTACTTTTTCAGCTTTTTCGCCAGTGATAACTATTTTTGATTCATCACTTTTAACAAGCTTAACATCAATACCATTATACACTTTTACGGTAGTGAAATCTCCTAATTTTTTATCAATCGTTGTTTGTGCTGATGCTAAAACGGTCATCAAAAACAAACTCAAAAATGCTAATTTTTTCATTTTAATCGTCATTAGTTAGTTAGTATAACCAAGAATTATACCATTACTATAAAGACAAATATTAAATTTTATTGTTACAAAGTATATAAAATTAATGTGAAATTAAATCAAAATCTAAGTGCTTGCGCTCTAAATCTGTCTTTTTAACTTTTACAACAACATTGTCTCCAAGTTGAATCAAATTTTTAGTTGACTGACCTACAATAGCATACTGCTGTTCATCATAGATATAATAATCGTCTTTAATATCTCTAATACGAACCATTCCTTCACATTTATTTGAAGAAATTTCTACATAAATTCCCCATTCAGTAACTCCAGAAACAACACCTTCAAATTCTTGGTCTTTATGATCCTGCATATACTTAACTTGCATATACTTAATAGAATCTCTCTCAGCTTTAGAAGCTAATTCTTCCATTTTTGAAGAATGTTTACATCTTTCTTCATAAATTTCTGCTTTTGGTGATTTTCCGTCATCTAAATAATGCTGTAATAAACGATGTGTCATTACGTCAGGATACCTACGTATTGGTGAAGTAAAGTGGCTATAGTAATCAAAAGCTAAACCGTAATGTCCAATATTTTGAGTAGTATATTCAGCCTTACTCATTGATCTAATGGCTAAAGTTTCAACCATATTGGCTTCACCTTTTCCATGAACATCAGCTAGTAACTGGTTTAAAGACTGGGAAGTAGTTTCTTTACTTTCGGTATTAATCTTATACCCAAACTTACCAATAATGTTTTGTAATGAAGCTAATTTTTCAATATTAGGCTCATCATGCACACGATATACAAAAGTATTTTTAGTTGCTTTTCCTTTAGAAAATCCTATAAACTCAGCTACCTTTTTGTTTGCTAACAACATAAACTCTTCAATAAGTTTATTAGCATCTTTAGATTCTTTAAAGAAAACTCCAGTTGGATTTGCTTCTTTATCTAAATTGAATTTTACTTCAACTCTATCAAATGAAATTGCTCCAGATTTCATACGTTTTTTACGCATTTTCTTAGCAAGTTCATCTAATTTTAAAGTAGCTTCAACTATAGCATCATCAACAATATATTCTTCTCCTGTAAGTGATACATCAGCTGGAACAATATTATTTTTATTTTCAATAATTGCCTGTGCTTCTTCATAAGCAAAACGTTTATCGGAATAAGTTACTGTTCTTCCAAACCATTTGTTAATAATTTGAGCTTTATCGTTCATTTCAAAAACTGCTGAAAATGTCAATTTTTCTTCGTTAGGCCTTAACGAACAAGCACCATTACTTAACATTTCAGGTAACATAGGAACCACTCTATCAACTAAATAAACAGATGTTGCTCTGTCATAAGCTTCATCGTCTAAAATGGTTTTTGGTTGTACATAATGTGAAACATCTGCAATATGAATTCCTATTTCATAATTACCATTTTCTAATTTTGTAAATGATAGTGCATCATCAAAATCCTTAGCATCTTTAGGATCTATAGTGAATGTAAGATCACTTCGCATATCACGTCTTTTAGCAATCTCATCTTCTGTTATTTCTAGAGAAAGCTTTTTAGCATCTTCTTCAACTTCTTTTGGAAATTCATATGGTAAACCATATTCTAATAGAATTGAATGAATTTCTGTATTATGATCTCCTGGTTTACCTAAAACCTCTGTTATTTTACCAAATGGGTTTTTAGAATTTTCAGGCCAATCTGTTATTTTAGCAACAACTTTATCGCCATCTTGTGCATTGTTTAATTTGTTTTGCGATATAAAAATATCAGCATACATCTTAGTACTATCAGGTACTACAAAACCGAAGTTTTTATTCATTTGTAAAACTCCAACAAACTCTGTTTTAGCTCTATCTATAATTTCAACAACATCTGCTTCTAATTTATTACTTCTTCTTTTTTTATAAACATATACTCTTACAGTATCATCATGTAAAGCTTTTCCTAAGTTAACTGAAGGAACAAATATGTCGTTTTCAAAATCATCAGAAATAAAATAAGCATTGCCGTTAGAAGTAACATCCAGTGTACCAATATGATACTTTCTATCTTCATTGATTTGATATTTACCTCTATCAATTTCCTTTATTTTTTGACTGGCTGTTAGTTCTGCTAATTTTTTTAAAATTTGAGTTTTTCCATCAGTATCGGAAATTCCCATTTTGCTAGCAATTTGTTTATAATTATAAAATTTAGAGCTGTCTTCGTTAAGAATTCTAAAAATGTTTCGGGTAAGATCTTTTATAATTTTCCCTTTTTTCTTGTAGATTTTTTTCTTTCTAGTCATTAATCTTTCGTCTTAAATAAATTTTCCACCAAAGTACGAATAAAATTAGACCTTGTTAATTAAATAAGAGTTATCAATTCTATTTTGTACTTTGTCGCTCCTTAATTTATTCTTTTATGCAAAAATCTTGGTTTGTAATTGTTAATCCTATTGCAGGAAATGGTAATTTTAATCAACTATGGAATGAAATTCAAAAACAATTAAATTATTATCAAATCACTTATCAACATGCTAAAACAACACATTCTAAACATGAATTAGAATTAGTAGAAAACGCTATAAATCAGGATTTTAAGAATATAATTTCAGTAGGTGGTGATGGTACCTTACATCATGTTGTTAATGGTATAATGAAACAGAAAATTACTGATCCTAAAGAAATCACAGTAGCTGTAATACCTTTAGGTACTGGAAATGATTGGATTAAAACCTATGGAATTTCAAAAAATATAAAAGAAGCAATAGGTTTAATAAAAGCTGAGAATAAGATATATCAAGATATTGGTTGTATAGAGTTAAATAATGAGCTCTCATACTTTAACAACGTAGCAGGAATAGGTTATGACGGTTATGTTGTTAATAAGTTGAATAAATTAAAACGTTTTGGTGCTATAGCATACTTATTAAGCGGAATTGCTGGTTTATTATTTTATAAAAAGACAACTTTTGCTATAGAAGTTAACAATAAGCTTGTTGAAACTAAGTGTTTAATGACTTTATTTGGTATTTGTAAGTACTCTGCAGGAGGGATGCAACTAACTGATTATAAGGATTCTACAAACGGTTTATTTGATATAACTATAGCTAAAAACTTGAATTTAAGTGACTTAATATTAAATATTCAGAAGTTATATAATGGTCTGATAGTCAATCATACTAAGGTAGAAACACATTTATCAAACACTTTGTTAATAACTCCAAAATCAAAAAAGGACAAACCATTTATCCAAGCAGACGGAGAATTAATAGGGCAGGGAGCCATAAAAGTAACACTCATTCATAAGGCTTTGCAATTCATTGTACCTAAATAAGTTAAATAAATCTTAAGAAAAATGTAACATTTCTTAAAATTTAACGTCTTTATAATAGAAAGTCGTTAATAATGAAAAATTTAAGAAAAATTATCGCTTTATTTTTATTCATCTTTATTACAGGAATCATCGTTACTGTAATAAGCATCAACTCAACGTTGAATAAAAAGACTCCTACTGAATTAGTCAAGGCTAAGGACAGTGTATACCTTATAAAAAAATCACAGAAAACAGCTTAAGAGCTTTTTCTCGCCCAATTGTTCTCACTTATAAACAAAACTAGAGTTATAACTAACCGTATAACTCTTTTTTTATTCCCAAAAGAAACATAACTTCATCTAAAATTAGTTTCATCACAAACTTTCAAAAAGAGTTGTTATTAACATATACTATATATTAATAAAAGATATTTTAAAATTTAAAAAAAGAAATGATTGTTATTATAGTATGTTAATATGTGGAATAAATTTCTGTTTTAATATTTGGAGTTATCACTTATTAAATAAAATAAACAGGTTATTAAGATTATAATTTCTTAGAAATCAATTATAATTTAGAGTTATTAACAAAACTTATAAACAGTAGTTCACTAAAAATTATGAATAGTTAATTTTAATTTCAGTGTAAATAAAGCGTTAATTTTATGTTGATAAATGTTAGTTAAAAACTCAAAAAAAAAGTTGCATAATTAAAGTTGGTTCTTGTATTGTAAAAAAAATGTAAATAATCAAATATTTTTTTGAAAATATACTACCAGTTCTTAACAATTACTTAATATGGTTTAACTCCTTGTTTTTAAAGAGGTTATTAAGAATGCTAAAAAAAGCATTGTTAATTACTGTTGATAACCGTGAATAACTGTATTTTTGTAGTTCACAACTAAATTAAAATCAACAAATTATGACAATTGCCATAGGAAATGACCATGCAGGTACTGAATATAAGTTTGAAATCATTAAACTTTTAGAAGAATTAGGACACAAGGTTATTAATTTTGGAACGAATACAAATGATAGTATGGATTATCCTGATGCTATTCACCCCACAGCAGAGGCTGTAGAGGCAGAACAAGCAGAAATGGGAATTATACTTTGTGGAAGTGGAAACGGCGCTCAAATGACTGCAAACAAGCACCAAGGAGTAAGAGCAGCTCTATGTTGGAATAATGAATTGGTTGAATTAACACGTCAGCATAACAATGCAAATATTTTAACAATTCCAGCTCGTTTTGTTTCTTTACAACAGGCTTTAGGTTTTGTTAAGATTTTTCTATCTACTGAGTTTGAAGGTGGACGTCATGCGAACAGAGTAAACAAAATACCTACTAATTGTTAATTAGTATAGCATAAGAGATATTTAAGTGAATTTTCAAGTTAAAAAATTTCAAGACTTAACAACTTCAGAACTGTATGCGATTCTTCAATTACGTTCTGAAGTTTTTGTTGTTGAGCAAAACTGTGTATATCAGGACATTGACGGAAAAGATCAAAAAGCATTACATGTTATTGGTATCAAAGATGGTACTATTATAGCTTATGCACGTTTGTTTAATAGTGGCGAATATTTTGATACACCAAGCTTTGGTAGAGTTATTATAAAGGAAACAGAACGAAAATATGGCTATGGTCATGATTTAATTAAAGCTTCTGTTCAAGCAATTGTTGATAACTATAACGAAACTAAAATTACCATTTCTGCACAAAGTTATCTTCAAAAATTTTATGAATCTCATGGCTTTGAAAAAGAAGGAGTTGAGTATTTAGAAGATGGTATTCCGCATATAAAAATGATTAAATAAAACATTGTTACATGTTTATTGAATTTTGTCAAATAGAAATTAACAATAAGGATGTTGTTTTATCTTTATTCAAAGAAGCTGCTATAAAAATTGCCAAAATGAATATAGATCATTGGCAATACTGGAAAAATCCCCCTTTAGAAAAAATTAAATGGGTTGAGGAAGGTATTGAAAATAAAGAGTTTTATTTTATTAAAAATACTGATAATGAGACCATAGGAATGGTAAGGATTTTAGAGGAAGATCTATTGTATTGGGGAAAACAAGAAGATAAATCGTTGTATATCCATTCGTTAGTGGTAAGAGAGCAATTCAATAAAAAAGGAGTTGGAAAAATTATTTTAAATAAAGTAGAAAATTTAGCTCAACAAAAACAATATAAATATTTAAGACTGGATGCAGTTTCAACAAATACAAAACTTTGTAAATATTATGAGAAACAAGGTTTTAATAAGGTTGGAACAAAAGAATTAAAAGATACTGTTAATAACCTTTATCAAAGAGAGGTTTAATTAATTAGTTTTTCAACTTCAATAACTTCTCCAGATTCCATTTTACCTAATTCAATATCACCTACACGAACTCTAACTAAACGAAGTGTAGGAAAACCAACTGCAGAAGTCATTTTTCGAACTTGCCTAAACTTACCTTCTGTTAAAGTAACAGAAATCCATGAAGTTGGACCATGACGATCATCTCGTATTTTTTTTGAACGTTCAGGAAATTCAGGAGTATCTATCATACTAACTTTGCAAGGTTTAGTCATGTATTTTTTTCCGTCAAAACCAATTTGAACACCGTTTTCTAATTGCTCAATTTCGGTAGTTGTTATTTGTCCGTTAACTTGTACATAATATTCCTTTTCAACTTTTCCTCTAGTAGTAATAAAATCACTTACTTTTCCATCAGTTGTTAACAATAATAAACCCTCCGATTTTACATCGAGTCTACCAACTGCCATGGTCTTTTCAGGGAAATCAAAAAGTTCCCCCAATAATTTATGTTTACCACCTTTCTTTTGATTTGTAATAAACTGAGATAGAAAACCATAAGGTTTATAAATAATAAAATGACAGTGTTTCATAAGTATTTTATAAAGCACTAATGGTTACAGAAAATAGATCTTTACCAGTGCTTATTCTCATATTTTTTTCTGAATATTTTTGAGTTGTTAACAATGGATAATGGCTTATAGGTTCAATACAAACCATATTGTTAACCTCGGTCCATAACATAAAATTGTTAAAGTTTTCAGTAGTAATTTTTACACTAGGTGTATTGTTTTTAACTAAAAAAATTTCGTTGGTATTTAAAACTTTATAAGCAGCAGAACCAACATCTAAAATAGTTTTTAAACTAATTTCTTCTTCTTTAGTTTTTATAATTTCATTTCCAGAACCAGAAAGTTTAAAACTAGGATGATAGCCAATCATAAAAGGCATTCCTTTATCGCTTATAATTTCAAAATCAATATGTAAAGAAGAATTTGATAGTGAAATTATTTTTCTAAACACAAAATCATAAGGCCAAAACAAATATTCTTGAGTAGATTTTTTAGGAAATTTTGAATTTTTTATTTGAGTATTTTTCTCATATTTTTTTTCAAAAATAGCTTTAGTATCATCATTAGAAACTAATTCATATTCAAGTTCTCTTAATAGTCCGTGTTGGTCTTGTTTACCAAAACCTTGTATTGTTTCAATAGTATAATTGTTAAGTTTTGTGGGACCAATAACAGGGAACATTTCAATGTCAGAAGCATTCCATCCAGGAGCATCTTTAGAGTGAATAAGCTCTTCGTTATGAACAATAAAACTAACAAGTTCACCATTTGTAATGGTAGCAGAACTATGTACACTATTTAAAAAAATATTAGAACTCATTTTTTAAAATGATTAAGGAAAACAATATTACAAAATGTAGCATAAAAAAGATAGGAAAATAAGAGGAGTTTTTTATAACTTAGCGACTCTTATTTTATAAAATAATTAGCACGATTTATGGCAGCAGATAAAGAAAAAGAAGCAAAATTAAAAGCGCTTCAACTTACTTTAGATAAGTTAGATAAGACTTATGGTAAGGGAACGGTAATGAAGTTAGGTGATAGCCAGGTAGAAGATGTAGATGCAATATCATCAGGATCTTTAGGGTTAGATTTAGCTTTAGGAGTAGGAGGATATCCTCGTGGTAGAATTATAGAAATTTACGGACCAGAATCATCGGGTAAAACGACTTTAACAATCCATGCAATTGCAGAAGCGCAAAAAGCTGGAGGTATTGCAGCATTTATTGATGCAGAGCATGCTTTTGATCGTTTTTATGCAGAAAGTTTAGGAGTAGATGTTGATAATTTAATTATTTCACAACCAGATCATGGTGAACAAGCATTAGAAATTGCCGATAACTTAATTCGTTCTGGAGCAATTGATATTGTTGTAGTTGACTCGGTTGCAGCTTTAACACCTAAATCGGAAATTGAAGGTGAAATGGGAGATTCTAAAATGGGATTACATGCCCGTTTAATGTCTCAAGCGTTACGTAAATTAACAGGTACAATTAGCAAAACAAAATGTACAGTTATATTCATTAACCAATTACGTGAAAAAATTGGAGTAATGTTTGGAAATCCAGAAACAACAACTGGAGGTAACGCTTTAAAATTCTATGCTTCAGTTCGTTTAGATATTCGTCGTAGAACACAAATAAAAGATGGCGATAGAGTAATTGGTAATAGTACTAAAGTAAAAATTGTTAAAAATAAAGTAGCACCACCTTTCCAAATGACAGAGTTTGATATTATGTATGGAGAAGGAATATCAAAAGTAGGAGAGGTATTAGATATTGGTGTAGAATACGGTATTATAAAGAAAAGTGGTTCGTGGTTCAGTTATGGAGACACTAAGCTAGGTCAGGGTAGAGATGCAGTTAAAAATTTAATTAAAGACAACCCAGAATTAGCTGAAGAACTTGAAGGAAAAATTAAAGATGCTATTGAAAATCAAGAATAAGTTTTTAAATTAAAAGTTCAAACTACTACTAAGAAGCTGTTGAAATATTTCAACAGCTTTTTTTTGTATATTTTAAGTTGTCAATTTAAGACAAAACCTAAACTAAATCTTCCTTTTACATTTGTAGTATGGAAACAAAAGAATTCTATAAAAACCGATTGCAACAGGTAGTTTCCTATGTAAGAACCCAATACAATGAAAAGATTTTAATAGAAGAATTGGAAGAGCTATCTAATTTCTCGTACAGAAATCTTCAACGTATTTTCAAAGCATATTATAATGAAACTATAGGAGCTTATGTAACAAGATTAAAAATAGAAAATGGTGCTAAAATGTTGTTATTTACAAAAGATGAAATTAAGAAAATAGCAGAAAATGTAGGCTATTCGGACGTACAATCTTTTAGTAAATCTTTTAAAAAGCATTTTGGAATTACACCAGCTATTTATAGAAATAGAAGAGAAGAAATTCTTAAAAAAAATAGTAATAAAACAAATACAATTATGCCTTTTTATGAAGACAGAATTACTGTTTTAGAAACCAAAAAAGTAGTGTATAAAACGTATAAAGGAGATTATTATAGTAATAAGGTTGATGAAATTTGGGATCAGTTATTAGAAGAAGTTGAAAGCTATAAAGTTGAAATAGACGAGCTAGAATCTTTTGGAATAATTTGGGACGAACCTTTTATTTCAGAAAGTATAAACTATAATTACGATGCTTGTTTAGTAATTGATGATACTTTAAAAATACCAGATAAAAAATTTAAAGTAAAGAACATACCAAGTAAGAAATATGCTGTGTTTACACATATAGGAGATTATAAATCAATAAGTAAAACCTACGATAAAATATTTAGTAGTTGGTTATTTGCAACTGACAAAGAAATATCAGAAGATCCTTTTTTAGAATTTTATACAAAACACGAATCTCATACAGAGAATCCAAAAGAATACGAAACAGAAATTTATGTACCCTTAAAAGGTTGATTTTTAAAATCGACATTAAAATGAAGAAAATGAAATTATTAATCATATTTTTTAGCTTAATACTAACTTCAAATTCTTGTAGTAAAAAAGAAGATATAGCTGTAATAAAAGACAATTCTAGTACACAAAAAATGTATTATAACGGAAAAATATTTACAGTAAATGAAGCTAAACCATGGGCCGAAGCCTTAATTATTGAAAAAAATAAAATAGTTTTTATAGGTTCTAATTCTGAAGCAGAGCAAAAGATAGAAAAAGGAGCTGAAAAAATTAATTTACAAGGAAAGTTGGTATTACCAGGTTTTCATGATGTTCATATGCATCCAATGGAAGTAGGATCGACAACTACTGTTTTTACATTAAATGAAAGCGAAAGTGATGCAGAAAACTATATATCAACAATAAAAAAGGCAGCTCAAGATAATCCAAATGTAAAGTGGTTAATAGGTTTTGGACATTCAATAGGAGCATTATTTGATGCTCAAAGAAGCCCGTTAGAAATTATAGATGAAGCAGTTTCAGATAGACCAGTAATTATTATGGAACAAACATCGCATTCTATGTGGATCAATTCAAAAGGTTTAGAATTAGCAGGAATTACGGCAGCGAGCAAAAATCCGCAAGGCGGAATTATAATGAAAGACAACGGCGCTTTAAATGGAATTCTAATAGACAATGCTGGAGATGTAGCTTATCAGCAAGCATTAATTGCTTTAAAAGATGCAAATGGAGAATATGATGGAATGGTTTCTTATGTTTTACCAGAGCTAGCAAAACATGGAATAACATCAGTTTCTGACGCGAGAACTTATTGGAAAAGAGATCAGCACAAAACATGGAAAAATTTAGCAGATAATGGTAAACTAACAGCTCGTTTTAACTTAGGTTTATGGGCATATCCTACAGCTGATGATGCAAGTCAAATAGCATCACTAAAAACATTATTTGAAAGCAATGAAAACAGTTTATTAAAAATTAATCAAATTAAATTGTATTCAGATGGTATAACACATAATACAACAGCAGCTTTACACAGTAACTATAAAGAAGATTATTTTAATCTACCTACCAATAATGGATTGAATTATTTTACTGAAAATAGAATAGCAAAGTATATTCAGGAATTAGAATCGGTTGGTTTTGATTTTCATATACATGCTATTGGAGATAGGGGAGTTACAGAAGCTTTAAACGCTATTCAAAAAAGTGGATCAGATAAAGGAAGACATCGATTAACACATGTTGAAATGATTTCTCTATCAGATATGAACAGATTTAAACAATTAAACGTAACAGCAGATGCACAAGTAGCTGGAGATTTTACGCAACCACAAAATTGGCATCATAATAATCATTTGTTAGGAAGTGCGTTGGCTGATAATCAAGTTCCAATAAAATCATTAAAAGAAGCAGGAGCTAGGCTAACTTTAAGTAGCGATTGGAATGTGAGTTCATTAAACCCATTCATTGGACTTCAAAATGCAGTTACAAGATCTCCACAAAATATAAGTTTAGAAGAAGCAATTAAAGCGTATACAATTAATGGAGCCTATGTAATGAGGCAAGAAAATAAAGTAGGTTCATTGGAAGTAGGGAAGTTGGCAGACTTTGTAGTTTTAGATAGAGATATTTTTACAATTCCTACCTCTCAAATTAAACAAACAAAAGTTATTTTGACTATTTTTAACGGGAAAGAAATCTATAAAAAATAGCCTTGATAAACATATCAGAAAACATACAACTAAAAGAGATTTCGATTACAGATTCGGAGTCTCTTTTTACATTAATGAAAGAAGTTTATCCAGCTGCTTATAATCATTTTTGGAAGGATGATGGAAGTTGGTATTTAAACAGTCAGTATTCAAAAGAGAATATAAAAAAAGAACTTTTAGAAGAAAACACTGCGTATTATTTTGTGCTATTTAAAAATGAAATAATAGGTAATTTTAGAATTCTTTGGGATAAGAAGTTAGCTGGTTTTGAAGATCAAAGAAGTGTAAAATTGCATAGAATATATTTACATTCAAAAGTACAAGGGAATGGTATAGGAAAATCCTTATTAACTTGGTTAGAAAAAGAAGCAATAAAAAAACAATATGAACTTATTTGGCTAGATGCTATGGATGAAAAACCACAAGCGTTTAAGTTTTATAAAAAACTAGGATACCAATATCATTCACATTGTTTTTTAGATTTTGACTTGTTGTATGATAACGTTAGAAAAATGAGCCAACTTTACAAAGAGTTGAGTTAAACTCCAGTACTACCAAAACCACCAGCACCACGTTCAGTTTCGTCTAAAACCGTAACTTCTTGCCAGTTTACACGTTCGTGTTTAGCAATAACAAGTTGTGCAATACGTTCTCCATCGTTAACTATAAAATCTTCGTTAGATAAGTTTACTAAAATTACTCCAATTTCGCCTCTATAATCAGCATCAACAGTACCTGGAGCATTTAAAACAGTAATTCCTTTTTTGGCAGCGAGTCCGCTTCGCGGACGTACCTGTGCTTCATAACCCTGCGGCAAAGCTATAAATAAACCAGTTTTAATAATAGCTCTTTCTAATGGCTTTAAAGTTATAGCAGCATCAATATTGGCACGTAAGTCCATACCAGCCGAACCTTCAGTCTCGTAAGCAGGAGTTTGGTGTTTTGATTTGTTAATTATTTGTACGTTCATATTCTTCAATAAATTTTCAACCTTCAAATATAATACCCTTAAGTTATAGATAGTAGTTTATAGTTTTATTAATTTTGTCTTAGAAATAAAATACTACTATGAGTACACATCAAAAGATAGCAGTTTTAGGTGGAGGAAGTTGGGCTACGGCTATTGTAAAAATGTTATCAGAAAACCTAGATACTATTGGTTGGTATATGCGAAGTGTATATGCTATTGAACATATAAAACGTAATAAACATAATCCTAGTTATTTAAGTTCTGCAGAACTACATCCAGAGCAATTAGATTTGTCTGATGATATGAATTACATTGTAGAAAATTATGATGTTTTAATTTTTGCAATTCCATCAGCATTTCTAAAAACTGAACTAGAAAAATTGTCTGTTTCACTTGAAAATAAAATTATTTTTTCGGCAATAAAAGGAATCGTTCCAGAGTCGGGGTTAATAGTAGGTGAGCATTTCCATGATATTCATAATGTACCTTTTGAAAACATAGGAGTTATTACTGGTCCTTGTCATGCAGAAGAAGTTGCTATGGAACGATTATCATACTTAACCTTAGCTTGTCAGGACGAACAAAAAGCAAAAGATTTGAGTAAGTTTATCGCTGGACGTTACATAAAAACTAAAATATCTGACGATATTATTGGTACAGAATATGCTGCCATGCTAAAAAATATCTATGCAATAGCTGCAGGTATAGCACATGGTTTAGGTTATGGAGATAACTTCCAATCGGTATTAATGAGTAATGCGATTCGTGAAATGAAACGATTTATAAAAAAGGTTCATAAAATGAAACGTAATATTAATAATTCGGCCTATTTAGGAGATTTATTAGTTACAGGATATTCAGTTTTTAGTAGAAACAGAATGTTTGGAAATATGATTGGTAAAGGTTACACCGTAAAATCGGCTATGTTTGAAATGAGTATGGTTGCTGAAGGATACTATGCTACAAATAGTGCCTATAAAATTAATCAGAAAAACGGTGCAAGAACTCCTATTATCGACGCTGTCTATAATGTATTATATGACAAAAAAGAAGCGAAAGATGAGTTTTTAAAGTTAACAAATAGATTAGATTAGTTGTCTGCATTTGTACAAATAATCCTTCTTAATAAAAAGAAGTCTACTCACCAATCGCTTCTAGATTGAGTTGTGTGTAGGTTTTGTAACGAATTACAATAACGACAAATTTAATTTAAAATTCTGATTGACAAACTTTTTTGTAAAAATATATTCTTATTTAAATTAGAGAAATAATTTTACAGTTAGTTTAAAATTTTATAGATTCGTTTAAAATTAAACAATAATGAAAACGATACAAGAAGCTGTAGAAATTACAATTAGAAAGACACCGTTTATTGAAGAGGCTTTAAATGAGAAGCTTATCAATGTATCCTCTTTAGCTAGAGAAATTTTACCAGAAGTATCAAAGCTTTTAAAGAAAGAAGTAAAAGTTGGTGCAGTAATGATGGCTATTAACAGGCTATCACCTGCTAATGAATTAAGAGTGCGTAAAAATATTAAACGTTTAGCTCTTGATTTAGGCGATGTAATAGTACGTTCTGACTTATGCGATTTTACGTTTAAAAACACCACTTCATTATTAAAAGAGATTGCTAAAATATTAAGTAAATCGGCAGATAGTAACGACTATTTCTTAACAGTTTCTCAAGGAATATTTGAAACAAATATTGTTACGAGTAAAAATTTACAGCCTTATGTTGAAGAAATTTTTAAACGTGAAACGTTAATTAATAATGTTAATGATTTAGCTTCAATCACAATAAAATTACCAAAAGATAACTTAGAGCAATCAGGAGTTTACTATTTTATTTTAAAGCAGTTTGCTTGGGCAAACATAGCGGTACAAGAGGTAATATCTACAACTCATGAAATGACAATTGTTGTTAAAGAACAAGATATCAACGAAACTTTTGCCATTTTAATGGATTTAAAACTGAACTAAAACAAAAGAATGGATAAAAAAGACCCCTACGCATCACTAAGAATTAAGGAATTTAATATTTTTCTTTTAGTACGTTTTGCTTTGGTATTTGCATGGTCTATGCAATTTATTATTATCGAATGGCAAGTATATTCAATAACAAAAGATCCTTGGAGTTTAGGTTTAATTGGAGCTTTTGAATTTTTACCTGCATTTTCTATGGCATTATTTGCCGGTCATATAGTAGATCAAAAAGAAAAGAGGAATTTATTGGCACTTTGTATTGGAGCTTTTTCATTAATAAGTTTAGGATTATACTTTTTAACACTACCTAGTTTTGTAGAGGGATGGGAAACTAATACTGTATTATATGCTATTTACGGATTGGTATTTTTTGGTGGATTTTTACGTTCGTTTTTCGGACCTACCATTTTTTCGCTAATAGCATTAATTGTACCTAAAAAATTGTATCCAAATGCAGCTACTTGGAGTAGCTCTACATGGCAAATAGCCTCAGTTTTAGGACCTGCTTTTGCAGGTTATACTATTTATTTAATGGGAGTAAATCTTTCATTATGTATTGTATTTGGTTTGGTATTGTTTTCTCTTTTAATGGTTTTTTTCATCAAAAGAAAACCAATTATGAATCCTAAAAAAGGAGAAAGAATTTCCAAGAGTCTTAAAGAAGGAATATCCTTTGTATTTAAAACAAAAGCTATTTTAGGAGCTATCACGTTAGATATGATTTCCGTGTTATTTGGAGGAGCTATTGCATTATTACCAGTATTTGCTCAAGACATTTTACAAGTTGGAGCAAAAGGTTTTGGAGTTTTAAGAGCTGCACCTGCTATTGGAGCGTTTTTAACGATGTTAATTACCGCGTATATACCAATTAGTAAAAATGCTGGAATGAAACTATTAGCAGCTATTTTTGGTTTTGGAGTGTGTATTATTGTATTTGGACTTTCTTCAATTTTTTGGGTGTCCTTATTAGCTCTATTTTTTAGCGGTGTTACCGATGGAATTTCAATGGTTATTAGACAAACCATTTTACAATTAAAAACTCCAGATCATATGCGAGGTAGAGTTGCTTCAGTAAATTCTATGTTTGTAGGGTCTTCAAATGAGTTAGGAGCGCTTGAGAGCGGTTTAACTGCTAAATTAATGGGTACGGTTACTGCAGTTGTTTTTGGTGGAACTATGACCTTAATTACGGTAATTACAACAGGTGTTTTAAATCCAACATTACGAAAATTAGATTTGACAAAGGATTTAGAAGCACATGAGAAAATAGAATAGTACTATTATAAATTTCACTTTAAAAATAAACCCCGTAAAAGAATTCTCTTACGGGGTTTTATATTATATAACTGGTCTGTTTTAAGACATATCCATGTAACTAATTTTAGTAATGGTATTAGCAGCTTGGTCAAATTCTATATTAATAAAAGCATCACAATCTTCACATTCAGTAAATAAAATACTTTTAGAGCCATTTCTACCTACGCTAAATACAATTTTACCTAATTTACTAATGTTATCTCCAATTGTAACAGTAGCTCCTTTAACTGTAATAGAAGCAGCATTACTATTTATTTCAAAAGATTCAACAAATGGCTTACTTCCCATAGTAGAAAAATCTACTTTTAAACCGTTAAATGTGAAATAATAATAAGTTTCTGTTTCGTTCATACTATATGAAGCAGCAGGACCTAATAATTTCTCAACAGCAGATTGTTTACCTTTTGTTTTTTTTAAATCAGCTAAAGTTGTAGTATTTATTTTGATTCCATCAAATTCAGAGGAAGTGATAATATTACTAGTTTGACTTTTAGCAATAAGACTACTCAATAAAAATATAAATACAAATATTCTATGTTTCATTTTACTTTAATTATTAATTGTACAACAATCTTTTTCAGAAATTTTTTAGCCCGCCAAAGATATAATAAATGTTTTTCCTAACAATTAAATTATGTAAAGTGATTAGTTAAAGTTTACAGCTATTTCTATTTTTGAATCTAATTCTTTTAAATACTTCTGGTTTTCAGCATCTGACCAATTGTAGTAATTTGAAAATTCTTTTAAAATTTCATGTTTGTATGTATCAACACTAGGTTTATCAAAGAATAATCTACCAGTTCTACGCATAAAAAAGTCGGTTGGAGTACAAGTCATTTCATGTTGAATGGTAAACCAAGCCTCTGCTTTTAATAAACGAAGTAAGTAATCTTCATCTTTTAATTCGTTAAATTTATCAATAATTACATCGGTTTGTTTTCCGTAGTTATGAACTAAATAAGCAGCATCTGTTTTTGTAAAACCGTGATTTTTTAAATTTTTAGCTACTTGATCTATATATAAATTTACCGATTTGTAATTCTGAAAAGGACCACCTGATAGAATAATATCTTCAGTTTGAATTGGGTCAAATTCAACTTCAAAACGACGAATCATTTTCTTTGCAACCAAATCAACAATTCGTTCAGCCATTTTTCTATATCCAGTTAATTTACCTCCAGCTATAGATATTAATTTAGTATCAGAAACGAAAATTTCATCTTTCCTAGATAGTTCAGAAGCAGATTTTCCTTCCTCATGAATTAAAGGACGTAAACCAGCCCATGAAGATTGAATATCATCAATAGTTAAGTTGACTTCAGGAAACATATTATTCACAGCCTCTATTAAATACATGGCATCAACAATACTTGTTTCTACAGTATTTTTATCTTGCTGAAAGTTGGTATCAGTAGTACCAAAATAAGTTACTTTTCCTCGAGGAATAGCAAACATCATTCGTCCATCAGGAATATCAAAATAAACTGATTGTTTTACTGGTAATTTTTCATGAGAAACCACCAAATGTACTCCTTTTGTCAAATGTAGTCGTTTACCAATTTTAGAATTGTTTATTTGACGTAGTTCATCAACCCAAGGACCTGCTGCATTTACCACATATTTTGCTTTAATTTCATATGTTTCATTGGTAAATTCATCAGTTACTATAGCTCCAATAACTCGTTTGTTTTTATAAATAAACTCGTTTGCTTTGGTATAGTTAAGTATTTGAGCGTTGTATTGACTAGCAGTTTTTAATATTTCAATAGTTAAACGGGCATCATCAGTACGATATTCAGCATAATAACCAGCGCCATTTAATATATTTTCAGGTAATAAAGGTTCTTTTTGAAGCGTTTCTTTTTTATCAAGCATTTTACGTTTATCATCACCTTCAACAGAAGCTAAAACATCGTATACTTTTAAACCTATAGAAGTTAACCAAGAACCATAAGTTCCTCCATCAATTAATGGTAAAATCATTTTTTCAGGAATTACCAAATGTGGAGCTATTTTATGAACAATTGCTCGTTCTGTTCCCACTTCTTTTACCAACCAAAAATCAAATTGTTTTAAATATCGTAAACCACCATGAATTAGTTTTGTTGATTTACTTGAGGTACCCGAAGCAAAATCGTTTTTTTCTACTAGGGCAACTTTCATTCCTCTTGAAGCTGCATCTAAAGCAATTCCTGCTCCTGTAATACCCCCTCCAATAATTAAAATATCAAATTCGGTTTCTTGTATTTCTTTTTGAGTATTTGTTCGGTTAAAAAATGAAAATTTGTTCATAGAATATTTTTTGTTCCTAACAAAAATAAGAATAAAAAGAAGTAGATATCAATAAAAAAAGAGTTGAAAGATTAATTCAACTCTTTATAGTCGCCCCCGCAACACATAAACCATATTAGTGATTTATTTTTTTCCAATTTTTATCTGCGCTATTTTTTAACTCATTGGCTCCTTCTTTTTGCCAAAGTTCAAGTGTATTGGTTCCCCAAGAATTATAAAATAAGTATAGTTTACCATCTCTTATTTCAAAAGTCTTTGGATTAATACTTACTTTTTCTCCAGTTTTACCAATAGCATAAGCACAGTATCCACCGTATTGAGGTATATATTTTTTAGGATTTTGTTTGAATAAATTTAAATTTTCTTGAGAGGAAAATCGAAAAGAAACACCATCGTACTTTGTTGTAATTTTTTTATTTCCTTTTACTGCTTTATTAGAAAAATAAGCAACTACATCATAACCGTTGGCTACTGCTCCTTTTTTAGTATTGTATTCCTGAGCAACTAGTGCTGTTGATAGAAATACGAATAAAATCCATAATTTTTTCATAGATTATTATTTTTTATGCTTTAAAGTTTCCCAGTTTTTATCACCTCTCATTTGTCTCTTTTTTACATCACCTTCTTGCCAATCACCAAGTTTACTACCTATCCAAGAGCTGTAAAAAAGATATAGTTTACCATCACGTATTTCATATACTTCAGGATCGATATACATTTTTTTATTTTTCTCAGCTATGGCATAAGCACAGTAACCACCGTATTGAGGAATGTATTTTACTGGATTTTCTTTGAAAAGATTTAAGTTTTTTTCTGAAGAGAATTTAAATTTAGTACCATCATATGTAGTTTGAAATTTCTTTTTACCCTCTAAAGGTTTTCCATCTTCAAAATATGATACTACATCAAAACCTTCGGCTACGTAGCCTTTTTTTGTATTATAATCAGTCTTTTGAGCTATTAAAACAGTAGACACTGTAAGTAATAGAAATGTAAGAATTTGTTTCATCGTTTTTAAAATTTTTTAGATAGTCGATGAAAAAGATAGATAATTACAATTAATTATTTTTTAATAAGTACCAAGGGGTTAATATTTTTCCGTTTTTAATAGGAAGAATTTCACCAAATTGTAAAAAAACAAACTCACTTTGTTGAGGTTTTAAAAACACAAAATCATCAACATTTAAAGCTGTTTTTATGGGAGCGTTTATCATAGTTTGATTGGTTGATTTACCAAATAAGTTATTTTCTTTAATGCCTTCAGGATAATAATAATCTGCTTTCCAATAACCACCGTAAATAAAGTAAGATTGTTTGTTTATTGAATTAAGTATATTTAAAAACCATTTGTATTTTTCTATACCAGGAATAGTAGTGTTTTTAAACTTTTTTAAAACAGGAGTTGCAATAAATGCAGCAGCAGTAAAATCTTTTAAAGAAGGAATATCAAAAGTAGAAGGTTTTACTAGGCAAGAACCAATAGCTATGTCATTAATTGGAGATTTTTTTGTTTTATGTAAATTTAAAGTGGGACTTCCGGCACCGTTAAAAGTTAAATCTTCCTTCCATAAGGAAGAAAATTTTTGTTCAACTAATTGTTTGCATTGTTCATAAAAAGTATTGGCTTTTTGTAAAGCTTTTTTTTCTGATAAAATTATTTTAGGAAGTTTTACTACATGAGGATCATATCCCATAAAACCAGAAAATTCAACATAATCTTGATGCTCTTTTATCAGTTCTAGTCCTTCTTTTAAGGAGTCTATGGAGTTAAAACCACCTCGATGTAGTCCTACATCAATTTCAATATTTAAACGAATTTTTTGCTGAAGCTGTTTTGCCAGATTAATGTATTCTTGTATTCGTTTTTTTGTATCTACTAACCATTGAATTTGTGTAAAAGGATTAAATCCATGATGATGTTGAGGTAAGTTTTGATAGAAAAAATGAGCCGTTTTAATGGGCATTGGTTTACCTAATAATATATCTTTTTGATGATCTAATTCAGATGATAAGTGGGTTAAAAATGGTTGATGAAAAACCATCAGTTTATGAGTGTTTGTTTTTTGTAAAACATACTTAATTAAATCTAAAGAAGGTAAAGATTTTACAACAATTCTAAGTTCAGCATCAGACCTTAAATTGGATTGTAAAGTAGTTATATTTTTATCTAAAATATCCAAGTCTACCAATAAGCAAGGAACTGCTCTTTGATAGTTTTTTAATTCTTTGTTTAGATTGTTGAAATAAGCATCCATTTATATACCGAATAAAGTTTTAATGTATGGGTTTATAAATATGTTTTCAGGATCATGTTCTTTTCTTTTTTGTAAAAAAACATCAAATTTTGGATACATATTTATAACATCTTGAGTAGTAAAAGTGTTCATTTTTCCCCAATGAGGCCTTCCATTGTATGCTTTAAAAACCTCTTCTAAAGCAGCAAAATAGGCTTTGTACTCTTTTTTATTATACACATGGCAAGCTATATATGCCGAATCTCTACCATATGCTGGACTCATATAAACATCGTCTCCTTTTACCCATCGATTTTCAATAGGAAAATGAATATTGAATTTTTTGGAATTAACTATTTTTTGAATGTCTTTAAAGGCGTCTTTATATGCTTCTGAAGGAATGTTATATTCCATTTCATGAAATTTAACCAACCTTTGAGTTGCATACACTTTATGACTATAATATGTTTTTTTAACATTACTTATGCTGGCTGCTGTAATGTTTGCTACAGTTTTATTTTGTGAAGGAAATAGTTTTGCAAACTCACAAAAAACTTTAAAAACATAATTCTCTAAAACATATTCTGTCCAGTAATTGAAAAAATTAATTTTATCAGGCTCAGAATCTTCTACGATGTTAGATGTTTTAGTCCAAGCTGTATTTGTATAAGGAATCCAATAGAATTCGAAATTTCTATTTTGTGAATTTCTTTGATCTAAGCTGATTAAAACATCATTTAATTTTTCTTTTTTATTTTGAAGACTTAATTTATAAGCAGGAACACATTGTATAGTTATTTCAGTAAGAATACCTAAGCAACCCAAAGAAACTTGAGCGGCTTTAAATAACTCAACATTTTTGGTTTCAGAGCATTCAATAATTTCTCCTTTTCCATTTACAAACTTCAAAGAAACAACTTGATTGCTTATTGATTTTAAACCTACACCAGTTCCATGTGTCCCTGTGCTTATGGCTCCTGCTATGGATTGGACATTAATATCTCCCAAATTTTCCATAGCGAGTCCTTCTTTAAATAACAATTCTCCCAGTAACGATAATTTTGTTCCAGCTTTAACTGTTGCTAGATTCTTTTCTTTATTTATAGCTACTTTTCCTTGATATTTATCTAAACTTATTAAAACCTCATTTGTACTACATAGAGGAGTAAAAGAATGACCGGATCCAATAACACGTATTTTTTTATTATGCTGTATTGCTTTTAAAATCACATCTTGAATTTCTTCTTCTGAAGAAGGATATATTATTTCTGATGGATTCCATTCTACGTTTCTTGACCAGTTTTTCATACTAATTTTGGTTTGTTAATAGATTTATATAAGGTTGGATAACTTCATCGAATTTTTCCAATAAAAGCTCTTTACTGTTTTTTTCTAAAGTTGAATGATGGATTGCAAGACCTTCAATCATACTCATTAATTGTTGTGCTATTACAGAAGTAGAAAGTGTAATTGTTATTTCTTTTTTACTTATAGAAGTATGAATAATAGCCTCTATTTCTTTATGATATGCATTTAAAGTTTCAATAATTTTTGTTCGTACAGTTTCATCTTCTTCACTTTCTAACTGAAATAAAAAATACCGACGAATAGGGAAGGAAAGACCTTGACCAGATTTTTCAACAAAATCAATTAAATTAACAAAAAACAGGTACCTGTTTTTTATTCTATTAATCAAAGTTTCATGAAAATCTTCAATTAAAAGATCTTCATACAGCTTAAAAAAGTATTCATCTAAAGCCGCTAAGTATATAGCATGTTTACTTTTAAAGTGATGATAAATGGCTCCTTTAGAAGAATTGGTAGCAACAATAATGTCGTTTAAACTGGTTTTTTTATAACCTTTATTTAAAAATAAAGTAAAAGCAGTTGTAACTATTTTTTCTCTTCCTTGTTTGGCCATTATAAACTGTAATTTCCTCAAATATAGAGAAAAAAACAAAAACAGACCAATTGGTTTGTTTTTATAAAACCATTAAATTACAACCACGTATATCAGAATTATCGAATCGACCAATAATTTCAAAACTATGATCAGGATATACTTTTCCTAAATCTTGAGTAGCAATAAAAGAGCAAGAATTGTAGTTTGCTAAATCAATTACATTAATACCTCCTGAGGTTCCTTTTGGTAAAGTTGTAAGTGGATCTTCTGTATCTCTAGTTAAAATTTGCATCCATGGAGGGCAGTTGAATATACCATTACCTTTTGAGTATCCTTGACTTAATAGCTCTGTCATTCCATACTCTGAATGAATTTTTTCCACACCAAAACCTTTTCCTAAAATTTGATGCAATTCATTTCTAATAAGTTCTTTTCTTCTACCTTTCATCCCACCAGTTTCCATTATGATGGTATTGTTAAGTTCAAAATCGTATTGTTCAACCAAATCTAATAAAGCAAAAGAAACTCCAATTAATAGTATTTTATTACCCTTTTTATCTAGTTCTTTAAGTTTTTTAGCAAGTTCAGATAAATTATTGAGATAAAAACCACTTTCAGGCTGTTTTGATCGTTTAATTAAATCGTCGACCATATAAATCAAAGAAGAACCTTTTCGTTCTAAATAATTGGGCAATAAAGCTAAAACAGTATAATCTTCAATATTACCATAGAAATATTCAAAACCTTTTAAATAACTAGTTTCATACCATGATAAATCAGTAACCAAATGTTTACTAGTAATAGTTCCAGTAGTACCAGAGCTAGAAAAAGTTTCTTGAACTTCATCTATAGATGAAATTACTTTTCTAGTTTTAAAAAACTGAATAGGTAAAAAAGGAATTTGCTCAATTGTTTGTACATCAGAAGGATGTATGTATAATAAATCGCAAAAAGATCGATATACTTTATTGTTTTTAAACTGGTGTTTAAAAATACTTAAAGCTACATTGTTAAATTCTTCTCTGGATTGTATGTTGAAAACTTGATCTTTCATAAACTTTGACAAAAATAATAGTATTTAACGCAACCTTTTTAATTTTTCTTCATCTAGTAAGAAAAGAAGAACATTTTAATGAAGATTTTGATTTTAGAGAAAAACTATCAAATTAATATTTAATCCTTTAATCTCGCTCTAAATAAAGTTTTTTCTAACAAAAAAATAAATGAAAAGATTATGAAAAAAATTATTGTATTAGCATTGATGATAGTAGTATCTTCTTGTCAAGAAAACGAAGATATAATTATTGATTCAGAAAACTTATTGTTGGGAGTTTGGACAAATTCAGTTTTTAATTCAGATACTGAGACTACAACTTTTGAACGTGTTCATAAACTTCCAAACGAAAAATATGGTATTTCATTTCAAAAAAATGGAACTTTTGTAGAAAGAACATCGGGTTGGTGCGGAACACCTCCTGTTACATTTTTTAATACAGAAGGGGAGTTTTTATTGGAAAATAAAATAATTAAAGTAACATCTCAAGAGTTTCCAATAGATTTTCTCTGGGAAATTGTTTCATTGGATGAAAAAAAATTGGTTGTAAGAAGAACATTAACAGATCAAGAAAAAGACTATCAAAAATTAATGATTTTATTTTCTGAAATAGAGACTTTAGCTAGAAGTGTTTCTTGCACGGATAGTAACGATTGGAGTTTTATAGGTTATGGAGCAAAAGCCTGTGGCGGTTTTCAGGGGTATATAGCATATTCTAATAAAATAGATGTATCAACTTTTTTAGAAAAAGTAGCAGCATACACAAAAAAGGAAGATGAATACAATAAAAAATGGAACATTGTTTCGAATTGTAGTATTCCTTCAAAACCATCGGAAGTAAATTGTGTAAACGGATTTCCTGTGTTCAAATATTAATTATTTTTAATAAAATATTAAACGCATCAACCTAAAAGAGCTTATACAAAAGTGTTGCCAAAATGATATAAAGGCACAAGCGAAAATTTATCAGATTTTTGCTAAGAAATTGTTTGGTGTATGTTTAAAATATTCTAAGAATTATGAAGATGCAGAAGATACTTTACAAGATAGTTTCTTAATTATTTTTAAGAAAATAAATAAATATAATGGGAATGGATCTTTTGAAGGATGGATGAAACGAATTGTTATTAATGAAGCAATACAGAAGTATAGAAAAAAATCACCATTAAGGATTGTTAAAGAGGAGGTTATTGAAGATACTGAAGATGAAATAATGGTTAATGAAAGTTCTTTAAATGTTGATTTTTTATTGAGTATAATTCAGCAGTTACCTGATAGGTATAGACTAGTTTTTAATTTATATGTTTTAGATAATTTTTCACATAAAGAAATAGCAAAATTATTAGAAATATCAGAAGGAACATCAAAATCAAACTTATCTCGAGCAAGGAAGTTATTAAAACAACAAATAGAAAAACATTATCAAAAACAAAAGGAAGCATAGATGGATGATTATAAAGACATAGATCGATTGTTTCAAGAAAAGCTTGAAAATTTTGAGACTGCTCCTAGTCCAGAAATTTGGGAAGCTATTGAATCAAAACTTCAGAAGAAGAAGAAAAAACGGATTGTTCCTTTTTGGTGGTATAGCGGTATTGCAGGAGTTTTAATAATTGGAATGCTGTTTTTTTATAATAAAAATAAGAAAGAACCAATTAGAACATTTGATGAAGTTCCAGTAATTGTAGAAGAGAAAAAAGAAGAACAAAAAGAAATCAATTTTAAAGATATACCTCAAATAGATAAAGACACTATTCAAACAGAATTAGTGTATAAGGAAACTAATAATTTAGAGATTTTAGAAAACAAAAAAAGAAGAAGAAATAAAAAACAGCTCAAACCACTTAATGAAAATACTGTTATAGTATCAGCTAAAGAAAAAGTAAGTAAGGATAGTAAGAAAGGGTTATTGTCTGATGAAAAAATTGCTTTGAAAAAGATTTTTTCTGAAAAAGAAAATGAAGAATTAATAGCAAAAACAGATAGTGTATTTAAAAAAGAAAAGAAAAAAGATTTTTTAGCAGAAGTATCTAAATTAGATAGTATTAAAGAGGAAAAGGAAATTGGAAAAAAATGGTCTGTTACACCAACTATTGCAATTCTTAATTCAAATTCGTTTTCAAAAACATCTCCTTTAGACAAAAGTTTTTCTTCTAATACAAATGGAGATAATTCAGTTGCTTATGGTGTTAGAATTAATTATAAATTAAATAATAAATGGTCTTTACAAACAGGGTTTTTTAAGAGAAATTTAGATTTTTCGACCAATAACCTTTCTGTTGTATCTAATGTTTCTGGAAGTAATTTAAAAAATCTAAATTATAATACGGAAGTTTCTTTTATTCTTGTAAACAACAATGCATTATCAAATGATTCAGCTGTTTTGAACGAAGCAAATATAACTGCTAAAAATGTTAATTTAAAACAAACATTTGGCTATATAGAAATACCTATTGAAGTTAAATATACATTAATAGAAAAACAAAAAATTAATACCAAATTAGTATCAGGTTTTAGCACATTATTTTTAAATAATAATAGTATTTTATTAGAAACAAATAATGAAAGTAATAGTATTGGAAGAGCAACTAATTTAAACTCTATTAATTTTAGTGGGAATTTTGGGATTGATTTTAATTATTCATTAAACAGAAAATTAAACCTTAATATTACACCAATGTTTAAAGTGCAAATGAATACATTTTCTAATGAAGCAAATGGTTTTCAACCATATACTATAGGAATATACAGTGGACTATCATATAAATTTTAAAAACGAGAACAATGAAAAAACTAACTTTAATTATTTTCACTATAATACTAGCATCATGTAGTGTAGATGATCCAAATTATCAATTTAAATTACTTACAATCAAAGAAGCTACAGTACCACAAAGTTTTAAGTTTGGAGAAGTTGATACCGTAAAAGTAGTATACGATTTACCAAATTCATGTCATGAATTTCATAGTGTATACTATCAGTATCAAGATACAACGAGAATAATAGCTATTAGAGCTCTAGAGATTTTAGATGAAAATTGTGCACAAGCTACAATAGAGAAAGAATTAAAAATTCCTGTTAGAATATCTCAGAAGGAAGATTATTTATTTAAGTTTTGGAAAGGAAAAGGTAATAACGGAGAAGATATTTTTGAAGAAAAAGCAGTTCCAGTAAATTAAAAAAGAGGTTTTAAACCTCTTTTTTAATTTTTATAAATTTTAATTGTTAGTTGGCCTTTATCATCCATAGAGGCTCTATACATTCCAGCGGTATTAAATTCAAAAGACATATTTCCATTTTTATCTAAAGCAACAACTCCACCTGTACCACCAAGTTTAGTAAGTTTATTTTGAATTACATCTTTAGTAGCTTCTTTTAAAGATTTATTTTGATATTCCATTTGAGCAGAAATATCATAAGCAACCTGAGCTCTAATAAAATATTCTCCCCAACCAGTAGAGGAAACCCCACAAGTTTTATTATTAGCATAAGTACCAGAACCTATAATTGGAGAATCACCAATTCTATTCCAGCGTTTATTGGTCATACCACCAGTAGAAGTTCCTGCAGTAATATTACCTTTTTTATCAAGTGCAACACAACCTACAGTACCATATTTACTATCTTTAATCTCTGGGTCATAAAAAGCAGATTTGGTATCATGATCTAATGCTGTTTTTTCTTTTTCCTTTATTTTTTGAAGAGATTTAAATCTTTTTTCAGTAAAAAAGTAGTTAGGTTCTACAATTTCTAACCCTTGCTCTTTAGCAAATATTGAAGCACCTTTACCAGAAAGTAAAACATGATTCGAATTAGTCATTACTTTTCTAGCAGCAGAGATTGGGTTTTTTACATCTGTAACACCAGCAACAGCACCAGCATTTAAATTGTTCCCATTCATAATAGAAGCATCCATTTCATTTGTTTCATTATGTGTAAAAACAGCTCCTTTACCAGCATTAAAAAGAGGAGAGTTTTCCATTATATGGATTGTTTTTTCAACAGCATCTAAACTTGTTCCACCGTTTTTCAAAATGTTATGTCCCACTGTAATGGCTTCTTTTAGTTTAGCTTTATAGGCAGCTTCTTTTTCAGGAGTCATATTCTTTTTTAAAATAGTACCAGCCCCACCATGAATAATAATTGCAAATTCATTTGTTTTTTGAGGCTTAGAAGACTCTTTTGCGTTGGTACAACTAAGAATCAAAGAGCTTAAAGCAATAAGAAAAAATGTTTTTTTCATTTGTTTTTTGTTTAATATTAAACAGAAACTAAAGGTTTTGTTTGATTTATATAAATGTAAAATTATTTGTAGTTTTGACAAATAAATTTAAAACAACTAAAATTACAATAAAAATGGCAGATTTTGGTATCAAGGAAGCTTTAGCTCAATTAGGCTTAAAAGATATAAATGATGGAACGTCAACAGGTTCAGTAAATTTCTCAAATGGAGAAATTATTGAAAGTTACTCACCAGTTGATGGAAAGTTAATAGGAAAAGTAAAAGCTACTACTAGAGAAGATTACGATAAAGTAATGGATGCTGCAACATCAGCTTTTAAAACTTTTAGAGCAATGCCAGCTCCACAAAGAGGAGAAATTGTTCGTCAATTTGGAAATAAATTAAGAGAGTTAAAAGAGCCATTAGGTAAATTAGTTTCTTATGAGATGGGTAAATCTTATCAAGAAGGTTTAGGAGAAGTTCAAGAAATGATTGATATCTGTGATTTTGCGGTAGGATTATCACGTCAATTAAACGGACAAGTAATTCCATCGGAAAGACCAGGACACGTAATGAGAGAGCAATGGCACCCATTAGGAGTAGTTGGTATTATTTCTGCATTTAACTTCCCAGTTGCTGTTTGGTCATGGAATACAGCTTTAGCATGGATTTGTGGTAACGTATGCGTATGGAAAGGTTCTGAAAAAGCTCCTTTATGTTCAGTAGCATGTCAAAACATTATTGCTGAAGTATTAAAAGATAATAACTTACCAGAAGGAATTTCTTGTATTGTTAATGGAGATTACAAAGTAGGTGAGTACATTACTGAAGATACTCGTATTCCTTTAGTATCTGCAACAGGTTCTACTAGAATGGGACGTATTGTTGGAGCTAAGGTTGCTGAGCGTTTTGGTAAATCATTATTAGAGTTAGGAGGAAACAATGCAATTATTATTACTCCAACTGCCGACTTAAAAGTAGTAGTTCCAGGAGCAGTATTTGGAGCAGTAGGTACTTGTGGTCAACGTTGTACATCAACTCGTAGATTAATTATTCACGAATCTGTGTATGATAAAGTAAGAGATGCTATTGTTGGTGCTTACGGACAAATTAGAATTGGAAATCCATTAGATGAAAATAATCACGTTGGACCATTAATTGATAAAGATGCTGTGAATACTTATTTAGCTGCTATTGAAAAAGCAAAAGCTGAAGGAGGAAAAGTATTAGTAGAAGGAGGCGTTTTAGAAGGAGAAGGATACGAAAGTGGATGTTATGTTAAGCCAGCAATTATAGAGGCTGAAAACCACTTTGAAATCGTTCAACACGAAACATTTGCTCCAATCTTATATTTAATGAAGTATTCAGGAGATGTTGAAAACGCAATTGAATTACAAAACGGTGTAGCGCAAGGATTATCATCATCAATAATGACAAGTGAAATGAAAGAAGCTGAAAGATTCTTATCATTTGCTGGATCTGATTGTGGTATTGCTAATGTAAACATTGGTACTTCAGGAGCTGAGATTGGTGGAGCATTTGGAGGTGAAAAAGAAACTGGAGGAGGACGTGAGTCTGGTTCAGATTCTTGGAAAGTTTATATGAGAAGACAAACTAACACGGTTAATTATTCAGATGAATTACCGTTAGCTCAAGGAATTAAGTTCGATTTATAATAGATGTTTATCTATAAATAATTAAAAAAGTCACATCGATAAGATGTGACTTTTTGTTTTGAGATAGTTAGGTTTTTTATTATTTGTCCATTGCTTCTTTAATTATTTTATATGCTTCATGAGCTTTAGACATTTTAGCATATTGAAGAGCAGTGAAACTTCCTCTTTCCGATTTTGTATTTAATTTAGCTCCTTTGCTAATTAATAATTTAACAATTTCTACTTTATTATATCTAGCGGCAAACATTAATGGAGTTAATCCAGTAGATTTTCTATTAATATTTGTTCCATTTTCAATCATTGCTTTAACGGCTTCAAAATTTCCAGCTTTAATCAATTTACAAAAAGTACTAACATTAGGATACTCTATTGATGTTTTAAAAGTTGGCTTGTGTAAATCAGAAGCTGTAACGGTTCCAAAAGATACTACGATAGCGAATACGGTTAAGATTAATTTTTTCATGATGTTGAGTTTTTTAGATTAGGATTACGACTAATAGACGCCCATAGAAAAAAAACGTTTCACTAAAAATTAATAGTTAACATATATTTAATAATTGTTCTTAAAAAGCTCTTAAAATAAAAAATGAATTATAGTTAATGTATTGTTTTTTAAGTAGTTGTTTTTTTTTGTTTAAGAGAAGAAAAAATTTTTTTGAAAATTAATTTTTTAAACCTTTTGATAAAATAAGTGTCAAAATAAATATGGAAACAAGACAGATACAACATTTATATAATAGAATTGGTTTTGGAATTACTTCTGTAGAATTAGAAGAATATAAGAACAAATCCAAAAAAGAAATTATAAAAACTTTATTTGAAAAGTCTGAAAAAATTAGCCCTTTAGAAATAGATACTTCTTTTATTTCAAATCTTACGAGAGAAGATTTTAAAAATAAAAAGAAGCGAAAAGAGCTTATGAAAATGAGCAGAAAAAAGATTGTAGAACTTAATAAAGTTTGGTTAGATCGATTGTATTCACCAAAGGAATTGTTACGAGAAAAAATGACACTTTTTTGGGCTAACCACTTTGTTTGTGAAGATAAAAATGTGCTATTTGCTCAACAATATAACAATGCGTTACGAACTCATGCATTAGGCGATTTTAGAACCTTTGTTAAAGTAATTTCAAAAGAGCCTGCTATGTTAAAATACTTGAATAATAAACAGAATAAAAAGAAAAATCCAAATGAGAACTTTGCAAGAGAACTGATGGAGCTTTTTACTTTAGGACAAGGAAATTATACTGAAAAAGATATACAAGAAAGTGCAAGAGCATTTACTGGTTATAATCATAATTTTTTTGGTGAGTTTAGAATACGCAGACGTCAACATGATGAAGGAGAAAAAACATTTTTAGGACATACAGGAAATTTTGATGGAGACGATATCATAGATATTATTCTAAAACAGAAGGAGTGCGCGCAATTTATTTGCGAAAAAATCTATCGCTATTTTGTTAATGATAATCTTAATTATGAACATGTTAATAAAATGGTTTCGGTGTTTTATCCAAACTATAATATTGAAAAATTAATGTTTTTTGTTTTGAGTTCCGAATGGTTTTATGAAGAAGAAAATATTGGAACCAAAATAAAGTCACCAATTGAGTTTTTAGTAGGATTACATACAATAGTTCCATTCACTATTGAAAAAAACAAACACAGTTTGTTAATTCAGAAGTTATTAGGGCAAATTTTATTGAGACCGCCTAATGTAGCAGGGTGGAAGGGAGGAAAAACATGGATAGATAGTAATACCATAGTAACTCGATTAAGATTGCCATCTGTATTGTTAAACAACGCAGAAATAACGTATTCAGATAAAGGGGATTTAGAAGATGAGGTGAGAAGTTTTAGTGAGAAAAGATTAAGAAGAAGAACTTTTATAAAAGCAACACCAAATTGGACCTCTTTTGAAAATAATTTTCCAGCACAGTCAAATAAAGAATTAATTAAACACATTCTTATAAGTCCAATAAATAAAGGAACATTAGAAGTTTTAGAAAATAGTGAGTTAGTATCTACACAAGATTTTTGCGTGCAATTAATGTCGTTACCAGAATATCAATTATGTTAAAAAAGAGAAGAGATGGATAGAAGAAATTTTATAAAAAGAACTTCATTAGCAAGTGGCGGATTATTTTTTGTACCTCAGTTTGTAAAAGCATTTGAGCAGCAAGCGCAACAGCTCTTTAGTAATAAAAAAATAGTAATCGTTCAATTAAAAGGAGGAAATGATGGATTAAATACCGTTGTGCCTTTTAGAAATGATATTTATTATCAAAAAAGAAACGGAATTTCCATACCTAAAAACAATTTATTAAGGTTGAATGATGAGGTTGGTTTACATAAAAGCTTAGCACCACTTCAAAAATTATACGATAAAGGTTATTTGAGCATTATAAACAATGTAGGATACCCAAATCCAAACCGTTCACACTTTAGATCTACTGATATTTGGCAAACAGCAAGTGATAGTAATGAATATTTACAAAGTGGTTGGATAGGGCGTTTTTTAGATAAAACCAATTCAAAACCATATAAAGCCATTGAAGTAGACGAGAGCCTCTCTTTAATGCTAAAAGGAGAGTTGCAAAATGGTTTGGCAGTAACTAACCCCAAACTTTTATATCAGTCGCTTAAACAGCCTTTTTTTACCGAAATTTTAAATAATTATAATGACACACATTTAAGTGAGCATAACTTGGGGTATTTATATAACACAATGATAGATGCTAAATCTTCGGCAAAATATATTCATGAAAAAAGTAAGACTACAACATCTAAAGCAAGTTATCCAAAAAATGTATTTGGTAAACAATTAAAAACAATTGCAGAGTTTATTAATTCAGGATTAGAAACACAAGTATATTATGCAGCCTTAAGTGGTTTCGATACACATGCAAATCAGATAAATAGACAAGCACGGTTATTAGATTTATACGCTAAGAGCATGGAGGTTTTTGTAAATGATTTAGAGAAAAATAATAAACTAAAAGATGTGTTGATAATTACGTTCTCAGAATTTGGTAGGAGAGTACAACAAAATGCAGCAAATGGAACAGATCATGGAACAGCTAATAATGTTTTTATAATAGGAAAACATTTAAAAAAGCAAGGCTTGTATAATGGATTACCTGATTTACAAAATTTAGATACTAATGGTGATTTAAAATATGAAATAGACTTTAGAGAAATTTATGCTACACTTTTAGATAAATGGTTACAAGTGGATGATACACAAATTTTAAATAGACAATTTTCTAAATTAAGTTTTGTGTAAGAGCTATTAATCTAAAGAATTTAAAATTTTTCTAGCTTTCTTGTAGTTATAATTTGTTGGGTTTTTAATAATAGTTTCTAAAGCTTTTTTCAAAGCGGGTTTATTATTCAATTTCATGTAGGTTATGGCTTCATACCAGTTTCCTTTACTGGCATCAATAGCATCGCTTTGTTTTAATTTATTGAAAGTGATTAAAGCTTCTTTTTCATTATGCAATTTTAATAAAGAAATTCCTTTATAGATAAGAACATTAGGATTGGGTTTAGAAGAAGCATTTAATTGAAGGTTAGATAAACTTAAACTTTTTTGATAGTTTTCGTTTTTAAAAGCAACTTCAATTTCTTCAAGAGCTTGTTGTTGATTATTCCCTTGTACGATAAAAGAAGGCATCTCTATTTTATTAGAATGAATAGCATATAATTTATCTAAACCAACCGGAATAGATTTATAATAAAAGAAAATACCAACCAATGCTATTATTGTAGCAGCTATAGATCCATAAAGGTAATTGTATCTTTTTCTAGTAGTTTGTAAATAACTCTTTTCAGCCGAGAATAAATTATTTTTGAAGTTAGTATACTCATGTTTTTCAACTAATTTTTTACTTAGGAAAACATGTTCTTTTAAACCCTTATTATCAGCTATTATTTTTTCGAAAGCTAATTTTTCATCAAAAGACATTTCTCCAGCCAAGTAACGTTCGGTTTGTATTTCAATAGAGTTCTCCATAATTAAATATCTTTCAAATCATTATACCTTTTGTCGTTTTGAATCATTTTAAACAGCTTTTTTTTACATTTAAAAACCTTTTGTCTAGCAGCATTTTCGTTAGGCAAATTAAGTTTTTTAAAAATTGATTCGTAAGGAGTTTTTTGTAGCATTAATTTTAATATGGTAATGCAATCATCTTTTAAGAGGTTAAATTTTTCTTCAAATAATTCCCATTGACGCTCTTTTAATTCGAACGTATTGTCTTCAACATCATTACTTATAAGAGTAGTTAGGTCGGTTTCTGTTACCTTATTTTTAGTTACTTTTTTAATCCATAGGTTTTTACAAGTAAAAAATAAATAACTATCAAAAGCTATAATTTTTAGATTTCCACTTTTAAGTCCAGAATATAAAATCAGCAAAGCTTCTTGAAAAACATCTAAAGCATCGGCTTTAGTACCATTATTTTTCAGAATATATTTTTTTACTCCAGTAAAATTTTTGGCATAAATTTTCTCTAAAACCTCTTGTTTACCCTCTATAAATAGCTTTATAAAATTCTGATTTTCATCTGTCATAGATTTTTTTTCAAAAAAGTAGTAACAAAGATGCTAAAATTACTCTTAATAAAAAACAGCGTTTAAATCTAGTACGCAAAAAGAAAATCTAGATGTATAATTAAACTAACCGAACAATGAAAAAAATTTTATTTTTTATAGCTGTAGTAATTTTTGCTAGCTGTAATTCAAACGATGAAACCCTTAAGGTAAATGAACAACCTAGAGAAGAATTTTTAACTAGGAGTGCTAATGAAGATTATAGAGATGATCAAATAGGATACTTTAAAAGTATTGATGCAAATTCAGTTGTTGATGGAAAAATAGAAAAAGCTGTTGTAATAACAACTTGGCTAACTTATGGGGAATATACAGAATTGAAGAATAATCCAAATTATCAATTTTATGTAAAAGAAGTTAAAGCTAGTACTGATGAAAACCCGATTTTAGTTTCAGCTAAATATATAGGAGCAGGTGGTGGAACTAGTGGTCCTTTTGATCCTGATGATTTAGATGATGATGATAACAATGATGATGATGACAATCCTTATAATCCATGTTGGTCAGCAAGACAAATGGAATCCAATACTTTTTATAGTGAATATAAAGGATGTTTATGGTCAATTAATAGATGGAGGAATCATCTTCAAAATGTGGCAAATGCAACTTGTGAAAAGATTAGTACTAGAAAAATATGTTGTAAAGGAGTTTTATATAGTTCTATTGTTGTTTTTCCTCCAACCCCATGTTTTCCTATTGGTGTTAATGAACCAGGGAGAGAAACAGGAAGTTCAGTAGGTTGGGTTCCATATAATTCTGAAACACATAATTAAATTTAAGTTTATTAACTGTATGTCTTATATTTATATAAAACATGCAGTTAATTTTTTTTATATTTTTAATACTACGCTTAATTAGAGTTAATAACTAACAAACACGAAAAATACTAACTGAAAATGATAAAATATTTTCTACGCATACTATTTATATTTATACTAATAGGTTGTCAAAACAATGAACTTGAAGAAATAAATTTTAGTAATGAAAATGTACTTTTTAAAAATAGGTCAGCTGATAAACAAGAAGAAGAAAATACAGTTGTAATTCGTTTTAAAAAAGGGTTAAGCGATGCAGAAAAAGCAATTGTTAGAGCAAAGTATAATGTTTTAAACTTTGAAGTTTGCTCATGCGGTGATCCCGAATTAGAAAATTGGTTTTTTTCAGGTAATTTAACTTTTGCTGACTTAGAAGAAAAAGTTTTGTCAATGGAATCAGATACCGATATGGAAGGAGCCGATCTTAACTTTAAGATTACTATAGATACAAACGGAATAAGTAAACCTAATGTAAATGCGCAGCGGGAAGTATCTGTAGGTAATTTTAAACGAAATACATCAGATAAAATAGATGTTGTTGTAGGAGTATTGGATTCAGGAATTAATCCATCGTATTTTAAATTTACGAAACCATTTTTATTTGATAGTACAGGAATGACTGATACCTGTGGAAACGAAATTTTTGGATGGAATTTTGTAGACAATAATAACGCACCAATTGACGATAGTGGTCATGGAACTCGGGTAAGCTATTTTATTTATGAACAATTAATCAATTCTCCTAAAAATTTTCAAATACTTCCTGCTAAAGTTTTTGATGTTAACGGAAGTAGTTCGCTTTTTACAATTAACTGTGGTTTTAGTTATTTGATAAAAAGAAAAGTAAATGTGATTAATATGAGTTTTGGTTGGAAAAATAATCCATCAAGTGTAATGAAATCATATATTAATGAAATTGAAAAGTATATTTTAATTAACGCTTCTGCAGGAAACCTTGGTGAAAATAATGATGCTATACCACATTATCCATCTTCTTATAAACACAACAATATACTAGCAGTTACAGCAATTGATAATACAATACCTCCAAATTTAGTTTTAGGAAGTATTTCATTATCTAATTATGGTGAAAGCTCAGTAGATATTGGAGTGAAAGGATTAGGTATTCCTTTTTATACCTCTTCGAATAACGGACCTATTTTTATTAGTGGAACATCATATTCTAATGCAAAGGCTTCTGGTTTTAATGCATCATTGTATAAAACAGGTATGTCAATAAATGAATGGTATCATGAAATACTTCAGCATAGTATTCCTTCATCAAACCTTAACTTAATAAAACACAGTGCTTATTTAGAATTATAGCAGTATATTAGGAATGAATAAATACAATTCCTATGCATACATCCAAAAAACATAAACAATTATTAAAATTATGTTTTTTGTGTATTTATGTATGTGCTTTTAGTTTTCAGGTTTATTCTCAGCAATTTAATAAAGAAGAGTTTGATAGTATTGTAGGTTTAAAAAGCATTAGTACTGCTGAAAAAGTAGCGGTGTTTAAAGAGAAATTAAAGAATGAAAAGAGTCAACCAATAGCTGCTGAGTTATGTTATGAAGTTGCTGTTTTTTGTTGGAAAAAAAAGAGGAGGTATTCTTTAGCATTACAAGAAGGGATTTATTTTTTAAAAGAAGAAGAGTCGATTAGAAATGCCTTAGATTCAACAAAAAATGTTTTAATAAAAAGAAACCTATTTAATCTTGGTTTGTTTTATAAGGAGCTGAAAGATTATACGAATGCGATAAACTATTTAGACGAGCTTATTTCGTATATACAAATACCAGACATACAGCTTGCAAAAAGTTATAAGTTAAAAGGGAATATTTATACAAATTTAGGAGATTTTGAGAGGGCTAGTAATTATTTGAATAGAGCACGAAAAATATTTAAAAAACTAGGATTAGAAGATAGATTATTCAGAGTAAATAATGATTTACTGAAATTGATGATTGATAAGAAAGATAAAAAATCCTTTTCTTTTTATGAAAAACTATCCGAAGAAAATAAAATTATAAAGGATAGTTTTAGGGCTACTTTTAAAGATACGTTTGATTTTTTGTACAACTCTGCAAGTATTTTATACCGTAATAAATATTATAAACAGTCTATTATTACATATAAAGAAGTACAAAAAATGTTATTAAAATTGGATGATTCAACACGTTTATCCTCTTTTTATAGTAACTTTTCCCTTCCTTTTTTGAAAGAATCAAAACTTGACTCAGCAAAATATTACTGTAATGAAGGACTTAAGTATATAAACTCAAAAAACCTATTAGGAAAAAGCGCTCTATACGATAATTTAGGGGATATATATATTTCAGAATCTAAATTTGAGAAAGCTTTTTCTTATTATGATAAAGCTATTCAAACAATATCTCCAAATAGTTCCGATGAATTTCTGACAACAATTTATTTTAAAGAACTATTGGGATATCATTTAGATAAGTTGAATGCACTAATTACTTTTTATGAAAAAAAACAAGACCCACATATTTTACTGGAAGCCTATGAATTGTTAACTAAAATAGATTCTCAATTCGACGCTATTCATCATACAAGCAAAGAACGAATATCCAAACTTTTTTGGAGAGAAGAGGGGAGAGATTTTTATATTAATGCTGTTAAAATTTGTTACCGTTTAAAGAAACTAAAAGAGGTTTTTTATTATATAGAAAAAAGTAAAGGAATACTACTTTTAGAGAATACGAATAATCAATTTGCTAAAAAATTAGCCAACCTTTCAGATTTTTTAATTGAAAAAGAAGATAGTTTAAAAAAGCGAATACTACATTTTAACGAACAAATAAACCATACTCAACAAGCCGTATTTAAGGATAGTTTATTTTTAGCTAAAGAAAAGTATTTTACTTTTTTAAATACTCTAGAAAGAAATAATATAAACTACTATAGGTATAAAACAAGTATTCCTATAGCTACCATAAAAGCGACAAAGAAGAATTTAAGAAATGATGAGTTAGCTATTTCTTATATTTTAGGAAAAAATAGTGGGTTTATATTGGTGTTATCTAAAAACAAGTATAAGGTTTTACCTCTAAAAAATTATAGTGAATTAGTTTCTTTAGCAAAGAGATATAAAAAAATATGTTTATCACCTATCCAATATAAAGAAGAATTAAGCAGGTTTAAGAATATATCTAATAAATTATATCAAATACTATTTCCAAAAGAAATAGCGTCTTATTTTAAGTATTATAATAAATATTCAATCGTAACTGATGGTATTTTAAATAATATTTCATTCGATGCCTTAATCCCTTTTATAAATAAAGATGGTGGTTTTAAGTATTTAATAGAAGAAAAAGAGTTAGTATACCATAACTCATTATCATTAACATTATTAAATAATTCTTTACAAACACCTTTTTTTAAACGTCAGTACAATTTTATAGTTAATAAATTTAAAGACACTAGTTTTGCTTCTTTAACAGTAAAAAAAGAACCTTTTTTCAATGATAAAATGTTTGTTAATGAAGAAGTATCAAAAGAGAATTTTATAAAAGAGTTTAAAAAAGCTTCTTCAATTTTTATTTCTAGTCATGCAGATGGGAAAAATCAAATTCCTTGGATTGCTTTATACGATCAAAAATTATATTTAAACGAATTGTTTTTCCTTAATAGTCCTAAAAATTTTGTGGTTTTAAATGCTTGTGAAACTGGGGTAGGTAGATTACAAACAGGAGAAGGAAATTTTAATTTAACAAGAGGTTTTTTAAATGCAGGAGCAAAGAGTGTATTGTCTACACAATGGCAGGTAAATGAGAAGTATAATGCTGAAATTTTGAAAAATTTCTTAAAAGCTTTGAAAAGCGGGAATCCAAAATCTACAAGCTTAGCTATTGCAAAAAGGAAATATCTAAAGAAATATAAGAACACAAATTTAAACTCTCCTTATTATTGGGCAGTTACTATGATTACAGGTAATGATTGTCCTTTACCTCATAATAAGAATTATACCATGTTTGTAGTTATATTAGTGGCTTTATTGTTAATTCTTTATATTTTAAAATATTCGAAAAAACGTTTAAAACATAAACGTTAATTATACTTTACTTTACGTAATACACGCATAGCTTCTTTGTATTTAATATAAGTAGTTTTATCGTCTAAATTTTTAATATAACTTTTTGCTTTTTTTAGTTGAATTGGAGCATCTAAAAAACCATTTAAATAGCAAATTAAGTAGGAGGTAGGTAGTTTAAAAACATCTTCATGTTCTATAACAGATAAAGCTATATTATTTTCTATTTTGTTAATAATAGTGTTGTTGTTATTGTAAATATGCTTAATAATGGTGCTGTCATATTGAGGAGGTTCAAATAGGAATTCGGTAACTATATCGTGTTTTCCATTATCTTTAAAATTAATAATAGTTTTTTCTAAAGGATATCGTTTTTCACTTTTATCAATTCCTAAAACTATATACTCGGTAATAATAAAAGATTGCTCGTTGTAACTTATTTGAACATCATCTAATGCCGAAAAAAATAAACGAACTTGTTCGTTTATTAATTCGATGTCTACTCGAGTTAAAAATTCTTCATTATTAACAAGCTTTTTTTTACCTGCCCAACAAAGAACAAACTGTTCATTAAAAACTTTGTATTGTGGATTGTATTCTGGTTTATGATTATTGATAAAATCAAAAACACCATCTAAAGTAAGTTGAATATTATTACTAGCATTTTTTTCAATAGCTTCTACAATAGGAGCATTTTCATTTTTGTGCTCAAGTATGTTTTCTGTAGGAATAGAATTACTTCCTCTACGAAAAAACACTGTTCCTTTACGATATTTCCAAGCGTTTTTAGATAAAGAAGTAACCTGTTCGTTAGGATAAATAGTAACTAAACCAATTACTTTGTGCCGAGGTAAACGAGGAAACGGAACATTTTCATACTCAACTTTAGGAGGATTGTTTAAATAGGCATTGACTAAATTCTGAATTTTACTATCATCATAAAAATCAACACCTACAATTTTGTTTTCTTCATCTTCAACTCCAATAACAATGTATGAGTTATTTTGAGGATTAGAATTTGATAAAGCACAGATATGTTTAATAAACTTAGCTTTTCCTTCTTTAGAACTTAAAGAAAGTTTTTGCTTTTTATCATAAAAACTATTCTCATCGTTATGAGATAATAAGTTTTTAATAAGTAAGCGTTTATTAATCATTTTTAAGGTACTTTATGGCCTTGACTAGCTACAAGTAAAGAAAACCAATCTTCTGTTTCTAATTTTATAAACTGAGCCTTTGTAGCTTCTTTTATACGTTGAATATTAGTAGTTCCAATAACAGGTGTAATCTTAGCAGGATGCTTATATAACCAAGCCAATAATAATTGACTTTCAGTAGCATTATATTTTTTACATAAATGTACTAATTCTGTTTTAATTCGTTCGTTTTGATCTGAATGCTCCTTAAAATAAGAACCTAGAGGACTCCATGCCATTGGTTTTACATTATGTGTTTGCATATGATCTAAACTACCATTTAGCATTGAAGAAAATTGAGTCAAGGATACTTCTATTTGATTAACTGTAATAGAATTTTTCTTGTTAATTAAATCAGTTTGTGATGGAGTAAAATTAGAAACACCAAAGTCAATAATTTTACCTTGTTTTTTTAATTGGTCAATCGCTTCATAAATTTCATCAGCTTGCATTAAAGGACTAGGTCTGTGTAATAATAACAAGTCTAAATATTCAGTTTGTAAATTTTTAAGAGATTGCTCTACACTCCAAATAATGTATTCTTTAGAGTAATCATAATATTTGACTCTATTGTTTCTTGTTTTTCCAACGTATTGAATACCACACTTAGAAATTAACTGAATTTGATTACGGTTAACTTTACTTTCAATAAAAGCCTTTCCAAAATCAGCTTCAGTCGTATAATCACCATAAATATCAGCATGGTCAAATGTGGTGATATTGTTTTCTAGGCACGTATGAATTAAAGTATTCATTTCTTGAGTGTTTAGGTTTTTACCCCAAACTCCCCAAGTCATGCAACCAGCAATTAGTTCCGAATATTTAGACATTTTTATTTAAAATTGTTGCACTAGCTTGTGCGGTTGGATATACTACTAAATCTTCAATATTAACATGATAAGGTCTGGTAACTACAAAATGAATGATATCGGCAATATCTTCAGCTTGTAAAGCATTGTAACCTTTGTAAACATTTTTAGCTTTTTCTTTATCTCCTTTGAAGCGTACATCAGAAAACTCTGTTTCAACTGCTCCAGGATGAATGCCAGAAACTCTTATGTTATGCTTGTTTAAATCAATACGCATCGATTTATTAATAGCATTTACAGCATGTTTAGAAGCGCAATATACATTTCCATTAGGATATACTTCTTTTCCAGCAATAGAACCAATATTAACAATAAAACCACTATTTCTTTCTACCATTTGAGGTACAATAGCTTTGGTAACATAAAGTAGTCCCTTTACATTAATATCAATCATAGCATCCCAATCATCAATATTTCCATCCTGAATAGCACTTAGCCCATGAGCATTTCCAGCATTATTAATTAAAATATCTATTTGACGAAAGTCTTGAGGTAAGTTATTTATTGCTTTTTGTACTTCATTTCTATCTTTAACATCAAAATTTAAAGTAGCAACTTCAGTATAGTTGCTTAGTTGTTTTTGTATTTCATCTAATCGGCTTTTTCTACGGCCACATAGAATTAATCGAATATTATTTTTAGCAAAAATCTCAGCAGTTGCTTTACCTATACCAGATGTAGCACCAGTAATAAGAGCAGTAAGTTTCATTATTTATGTTTTGGTTAAAGGTAGGTTATTCAACTAAAAAATAAAACCTTTATAGAGATACTTAACAAAAAGTTTATAAAAATAAAAACCGCCCCTTTGCGGGGGCGGTTCCTTTTAGTTGGTAACTACACCAACCAAAAATCAACTAACCAAACTTTATTTTAAATATTTTCTATCAACTGTCTTTCGTTGTATTTTAGTACGTTTTCTACCACTATTTCTTACGATAGACTTTGCAGTACTTTTGTTTTTACCTTTTAAATATTGTACAAATCCTCTACCAGAAAAAGTGTACGTTGTTTTTGAACTTAAGTGGAACAACTCTATCGTTTCATCATTTATAACGCTTAACTCAAATCTTTCAGTATCTCCACCATCATAATTAAGTGTTAAAAGTTTTAGATTCTCGAATCCTGAAATATTGGCTACTTCATAACCTCCCACATAGTCCCATTTAATTATATCAATATTCGTGCCAAAAGCATCGTGAGAAGAATAAAATGTTACATTGTTCTCAGGAGTAAACTGTAAAAAATGCTCGTCATCAAATGCATTTGGAGTTGCTCCTTTTGCATCTATTCTTTCCCAAGCAATATATTCTTGTAAAAAGTATTCTATGTTTTCATAAAATAATTTATCGTAATCAAAATTATTTCTTTGGTAACCTATTAGATAATAACTAACATTTTGTGATAAATCATCAATTCTAATTTCATTGTTTGATAATTGAACAACATCAAAATCGTAGTTCCCATCTAAATTATGACGGGTTTCTAAAACTGTTCCTATGGCTCCATATCTACCAACTATAATTCCTAAACCATTTCCTGTTTTACCTATATCTGCAATATTATTATTAGCATACATTGTTCCGTTTAGAAATGATACAGTAAATGCTTTAGATAAGAAAGGAACATCACCACTACCAGTAGTTCTATGGTAATCAATATACCATAAGTCGTAACTAGAGATAAATTGGTTTAATGAAAAAGCATTATCATCAATTATTTCATTTTGTACAACACAAGACGTTAGAGTAACACTTGTTGTTATAAATAAGAATAGTAATTTTATACGTTTCATAAGCTTTCATTTAATGGTTATGCTTATACGTTTTCAAATTACGTGCCAAAAATAAAAAACACCTCAATTGAGGTGTTTATTGTTCTAATTTTGTGGTCTTGCTATGGGCATGAAGACTTTTTCTCCTTTTTTAATATTTTCTATTTTATAATAATGAATTTTAGTACCTACTTTATAAGTAATAATTGCTTCATTTTCTTTTAATTCAAAAGGAAAATCTTTTTTATTTTTTGAGTTTACTGTATTTCCATGTTCTTCTTTAGGATTTGCATGTAAAACCAAGTCATTTTTAGCTTGACCTGATGAGGTATTAAAACGTGCAGCGATATATTGCTTGTTTTGTTTTGTTTCAATTATAGCTTTTGTTGATTTATTTTGAAAGAAAACCTCTTCAAATTTGATTGCATCTTCTGAAGTAAATTCAATCATTAAATCAAGACTGTTATTTCCAGATAAACCACCTGTTACATTTGTGTATACTGCTGATTTTATCGAAAAAGGAGGTGTGGTATCCATTTTCATACTTGCACACTGAGTAAATGTGATAGCTAACATTAAGATTCCAAATAATTTCATAGGATTACTATTTTATTGTTTAATTTTAGATATTCAAGTAGTGTGCCAAGGTACAAATATATTTATATTATTAAGATGTTGAATTACAGTTATTGGGAGCTTAAAGAGTGGTTTGCTAATGTTGATTTTACAGTAGTAGGTAGTGGAATTGTCGGATTAAATTGTGCGTTAGAGTTAAAGAAAAAATATCCAAAAGCAAAAGTTTTAATTTTAGAAAAAGGAGCTCTGCCTCAAGGAGCAAGTACTAAAAATGCTGGGTTTGCTTGTTTTGGAAGTTTATCTGAGTTAATAGATGATTTAAATACACATACTGAAGAAGAAGTTTTTAATTTGGTTAAGAAAAGGTGGAAAGGATTAGAATTGTTGAAAAAGAATTTAGGAGAAAAAATCATCGATTTTCAACAAAATAAAGGATACGAATTATTTCAAGATGGTGCTTTTTTTGAAGACTGTTTGAATAAAAAAGATAAAATAAATGAATTGTTAAAACCTTTATTTAAATCAGATGTTTTTCATGTAAATGAAAACATTTTTGGTTTTAATAATATTCATGGAAATTATATTATTAATAAATTTGAAGGTCAGATCGATACAGGTAAAATGGCTGCAAGTTTATTAAATTTAGCTCAGTCGTTTGGAATCAAAATTATTAATAATATAGTTGTTGAAAATTATACTGAACTTAATGGAAATGTGGTTGTTAAGACAGAAAAGATAGAGTTTACAACTAAAAAAATATTCATTGCTACCAATGGTTTTGCGAAACAATTGCTTAATGAAGATGTACAACCAGCAAGAGCACAAGTTTTAATTACGAAACCGATTAAAAACCTTCACATAAAAGGAACTTTTCATTTAGATAAAGGGTATTATTATTTTAGAAATATTGATAATAGAATATTATTTGGAGGCGGAAGGAATTTAGATTTTAAAGCAGAGGAAACGGTAGAGTTTGGACAAACAGAGTTAATTCAAAATAAATTAGAAGAGATTTTAAAAACAATAATTTTACCCAACAACAATTTTGAAATAGATCACAGATGGAGTGGTATTATGGGGGTTGGAAATCAAAAAAAAGCAATTGTAAAACAATTATCTAATAATGCTTTTTGTGGTGTTCGTTTAGGAGGAATGGGAGTTGCTATAGGTAGCTTGGTTGGGAAAGAATTAGCAGATTTAGTATGAATATAAAAGAAGAATTATTTAAGCAATGTGTTACTTATGTAAATAAGCGAATGAAAACTGTTGAAGAAATAATTTCATCGAATAAAAAAGCATTGCAATCTGAAACAAAAAGTTCAGCTGGTGATAAACATGAAACAGGTAGAGCAATGTTGCAGTTAGAAATGGAAAAAGCAAGTCAGCAACTTAGTGGGATTGTAAAAATGAAAGAAACGCTTTCTAAAATTAATTTAGAAAGAGTAACAGATGTAGCTCACTTAGGAAATGTAGTTATAACGGATAAAAACGCGTATTTTTTAAGTATTAGCTCAGGACAATTAAAAGTAGCAGATAAATTTTATTTTTCAGTTTCAGTTTCTTCACCAATAGGGCGTTTGTTATTAGGGAAAAGAATAGGAGAATCTTTTGTTTTTAATGGTAATAAACAAGCAATAAAAGAAATATTTTAACTAAAAGGTAGGGTAAAATAAATTAAAACGGTTTTATCATAGGAAAGGTTGCTACCCTTCATGAGGAAAAGAAGTTTTATAGTACACTTTTATCATTTTTTAGTGTTTAGACTGGTAAGAGTGTATTTTTCTATAGATATAAAAGTATTTAAAATAGTTGAGTAATAATTATGAGATAGTTATTATTGGTTTAAACAGTTTCATTGAACGCTAATGAAACTGTTTTTTTTGTATCTAAAATTGAGTGATGATTGAAAAAAATAGTTTGATTATTGTAATATGCTTCTATAAGCCAATAATATCCTTTGAAATATGCTTTTTTAACAATAGCTTTATTGTTAGAATGCTCAACAATCTGTATTTGATGCGGATACAATAAAACTTGTTTTTCGTTCAAAAAAAACTCATTTACATCATCAAATAAAGAAGCAATATATTTTTGTTTTAATCCTTTGTATAAACTAGCTGGTGTATCATTAGCAATAACTTTATGGTCTTTTATTACAATCATTTTATCAGCAAAAGATAGGGCGTCGTTACCGTCATGTGTAGCAACGATGCAAGAAATATTATTTGCTTTTAAATAAGCAAATAGCTTTCTTCTTAGAGAGTTCTTTTTAAAGTTGTCTATTTGGCTAAAAGGTTCATCTAAAAGAAGTAATTCGGGTTGTTTAGCTATTGCTCTAGCTATGGCAACTCGTTGTTGTTGGCCTCCACTTAAATTTTTTACTTTTTCGTTAGCAAAGGAAGTCATTTCTATAACATCAAGGAGTTCTTGTGTTCTTTTTTCTGCTTCTTCTGGGTAAAAACGAGAAAGAAATTTTTTAATGTTTTCACTAACAGAAATAAAAGGCATTAAGTCAAAATCTTGAGCTACATACTTGAAAAAATCCATTCCTGGTACCAAATGATGAGCTGGTCCTAAAATTTGAGTATCATTCCAGTAAAGTGTACCTTCATTTAAATCTAATAAACCGTAGATAGCTTTTAGTAAAGTAGATTTTCCACAACCACTTTCGCCCATAATACACAAATGTTCGCCTTTTTCTAAGGAGAAATTAATGTTTTTTAAGGTTGATTTTTCATCAGAATATGAAAAAGAGATGTTATTAACTTTTAGCATAGCTGCAAAAATAATGAACTCTATTTTTTATATAAAAAAAACCGATGCAAAAGCATCGGTTTTAATATTCTAAATTAAAAGAGAAAATCTTTTTTACCAGATTCTAACTCTTTCTTCTGGTTTTAAATACATTTTATCACCTTCTTTTACATCAAATGCTTCATAGAATGCATCAACGTTTTTAAGAGGCATATAAGCTCTATATTGACCTGGAGCATGTGTATTTGTCATGATTAAGTTCTTTAAAGCCTCATCACGCATTTTAGTTCTCCAGATAGTTCCCCAAGAAAGGAAGAAACGTTGCTCAGGAGAAAAACCATCAATATCATCAGGACGACCATTCTTTTCTAAGAATACTTTTAATCCTTCGTAAGCAGCTTGAACACCACCTAAATCACCAATGTTTTCACCTAAAGTATACTCACCATTTAAGTGCATACTATCGATAGCAATAATATCACTGTATTGTTTTACTAATTTACTTCCAACGTCTTTAAACTTTTTAGAGTCTTCTTCAGTCCACCAATTTTTTAGGTTTCCATCACCGTCAAAACGAGCACCAGAATCATCAAAACTATGTGAGATTTCGTGACCAATAACAGCTCCAATTCCACCATAGTTTACAGCTTCATCAGCTTTATAGTTGTAGAAAGGTGGTTGTAAAATTGCCGCTGGGAATACGATTTCGTTATTTACAGGATTAAAGTAAGCATTTACTGTTTGTGGAGACATTCCCCATTCAGTTCTATCTACTTCTTTACCTAATTTAGCCATGTTTTTATCAAAGTTCCATTTAGAAACATTTATAGCATTGTCAAAGTAAGTACCTCCGTTTTTTAAACCTTTAACTTGTAAAGCAGAATAATCTTTCCATTTATCTGGGTAAGCAATTTTAACAGTTAATTTATGTAATTTTTCTAAGGCTTTTTTCTTAGTTTCCTCACTCATCCAAGGTAATTGAGCAATTCTTTTTTCAAAACCTAACATTACATTGTCAATCATTTCCTTAGCCTTTTTCTTAGCTTCTGGTGGGAATTTAGCATCAACATATAATTTACCTAAAGCTTCTCCAATAGCTCCATTTAAGTTACCTAAAGCACGCTCGTCTCTTGGACGTTGCTTTTTAGCACCACGCATTTCTTTGCTGTAAAACTCCCAGTTAGCTTTTTCTAAGTCAGTAGATAATAATCCTAATGAGTTATTAATTGCATTCCAACGTAATAATAATTTAATATCTTCTACTGAACGAGTTTTAAGAATTTCACTCATTGCTTTGAAATATCCAGGGTCAGTAACAATTACTTTATCAATGTTATCTACACCAATTCCTTTTAAGTGAGCAGCCCAATCAATTGTTGGAGCTAACGTAGTTAATTCTTCAATAGTCATTGGGTTATACATTTTACGAGTATCTCTACGCTCTTCTTTAGTCATCATTGGTTCTGCTAAGCTTTTTTCAAAACCAACAATAGTTTCAGCGTTTTTCTTAGCAGTAGCTTCATCGTCACCAAATTCTTGTAACATTTTAGCTACAAATTCTTGATATTTTTCAAGCTTATCTTTTACTTTATCATCTACATAGTAGTCTCTAGATAAACCAAGTCCACCAGCACCCATATAACCAGCATTCATACTACTGTTTTTAAGGTCGTTGAAAACTCCAAATCCGTAGAAACCTCCACCACCATAAGGAGCCATGTTAGTAATAAAATCTTGAACACCATTTAAATCTTTAATCTCCTCAATTTTTTTAAGGAAAGGTTTTAAAGGTTCTTTACCAGATTTGTTTCTGGCAACGGTATCCATAATAGTTTCGTAATAATTTACTGCTTTTTCTTGGTCAGAATCAATTTCGTTTCCTTCAGAATCTTTTATTTTAGGAAAGTTTCCTTCTTCGATAGCTTTGTTTAAGATAGCTAATACATCTGCATCTGTTTTTTTACGAAGCTCTCCAAAACCTCCCCAAGAAGTTCTGTCGGCAGGGATTTCAGTTTTATCCAACCAAGCCCCGTTTACATATCTAAAGAAATCGTCTGTAGGTTTTACAGAGGTATCCATATTTTCTAAGATAATTCCCTGTACTTTTTCTTCAGGTTGTTTATCTGCTTTTTTATCTGTTTTACATGATGCAATTGCTAAAGAAGCGACAGCAGTAGTAAACAGCATTTTGTGAATGGTTTTCATTGTATATAATTTGATTGATTTAATTACAAGTGATTTTTAATTGTTTTCCTTCTTGTTTCGCTTTTTTGTCTTTTTCTTTCCCAATTGCAATACCTAGTAACATACCAAAAGGTAAGCCTATACCGAGTAGGGCAATATTACCTAATAACATTCCGAATATGGATCCAAAAGAAATACCAAAGAGACTCATTCCTAAAACCATCCATTGATTTTGATAGTATTTTTCATGAACGTATCCATGGTTTTTTCTTACAAGCTCGAGAATATTATGATTTTTAACTATGAGTTTATTTCTGTGTTTTTTCAATTCCCCTTCAAATTTGTTTATTTCTTCTAAATCCTTATTTATTTGAGAAATAGTAGAATCTGATAAAGGAAGAGTTTTTAAAACAGATAGAGTGTTTTCTATCTTGTTAAAAGCTTTTAAAACATTTTTATCAGAGATAAAAGGTTCTTTTTTCTTTAGAGAAATAAACATCATAGTTAGTTAGTTAGTTTACTCATATAAGAATACTAAATGTAAAAAATGTTACAGTTTAGCTCTTAATTTTTGATTTTGGAGGGTTTGGTAATTGATCAAATCCCATGTTGAATAAGGTAAAACCAAAAATATCAGCGTATTGTTCTATGGTTTTTGCAACTGGAGTTCCAGCACCATGACCAGCATTAGTTTCAATACGAATTAATACAGGATTAGTTCCTTGTTGTTTTTCTTGTAATTCTGCAGCAAATTTGAAACTATGAGCAGGTACAACACGGTCGTCGTGGTCTCCTGTAGTTACCATAGTAGCAGGATATGCTTCTTTTTTAACATTATGTACTGGAGAGTATCCTTTTAAGTATTTAAACATTTCTTCACTTTGTTCTGCAGTTCCGTAGTCATATGCCCAACCAGCACCTGCAGTAAATGTATGGTAACGTAACATATCTAATACACCTACAGCTGGTAAAGCAACTTTCATTAAGTCAGGTCGTTGTGTCATTGTAGCACCTACTAATAGTCCTCCATTAGATCCTCCACGAATTGCTAAGAAATCAGAAGCAGTATATTTTTCTTTAATTAAGTATTCAGCAGCAGCAATAAAATCGTCAAAAACATTTTGTTTTTGTAATTGAGTTCCAGCTTTGTGCCATTTTTTACCATATTCACCACCACCACGTAAGTTAGGTACAGCATATACACCTCCTTGTTCCATCCATACTGCATTAGCAATGCTAAAAGAAGGAGTTAAAGAAACATTAAATCCACCATAACCATATAATATAGTTGGGTTTTTACCATTCAATTCTAATCCTTTCTTGTAGGTAATAATCATAGGTACTTTAGTTCCGTCTTTTGAAGTATAGAAAACTTGTTTACTTTCATAATCATCAGAATTAAAAGAAATAGCTGGTTTCCAATATAATTCATAAGAACCATCTTGTGGATTGAATTTATAAGATGAACTTGGTGTGTTATAATTTGTAAAAGAAAAGTATAATTCTTTAGCGTCAGTTTTTCCTCCAAAACCTCCAGAAGAACCTACGCCAGGTAATTTAACTTCACGAATTAATTTTCCATCAAAATCATATTGTAATACTTTAGATACAGCATCAACCATGTATTCAGCAAAGAAATAACCAGCACCAGTAGAAGGAGATAAAACATTTTCAGTTTCAGCAATAAAATCTTTCCAGTTTTCTGGAGTAGGGTTTTTAGCATCTACTGTTACTACTTTTTTATTAGGTGCATTTAAGTTGGTAACTAAATATAATTTATCATCTCGATTATCAATAACATAAGTATCACTGTTGTAGTTATCTATAACGGTAACTAGTTTACTGTTTTCTTGAGTTAAATCTTTTAAAAATAATTTGTTTCCAGAAGTAGAAGTAGAAGCAGAGATAATTAAATATTTATCATCTTCAGTTAAATAACCACCAACGTATCTATTTTTTTCTTCTGCAGTAGCTCCAAAAATAACAGCATCTTCATTTTGTTTAGTTCCTAACTTATGATAATATAGTTTGTGTTGATCTGTTTTTGCTGAAAGTTCACTTCCTTTAGGTTTGTCATAACTAGAGTAATAAAAACCTTCATTACCTTTCCATGCTATACCAGAAAATTTTACATCAATTAAAGTATCGCCAATAATTTCTTTGTTTTTGGCATCCATAACAATAATTTTTCTCCAATCGCTACCTCCTTCAGAAATTGAGTAAGCAACAATATCTCCGCTTTTAGAAAAGCTAACAGAACCTAAAGAAGTAGTTCCGTCATTAGAAAAAGTATTAGGATCTAAAAATACTTCTTCTTTACCACTATCATCCTTTCTATATAATACGTATTGGTTTTGTAAACCATCATTTTTATAAAAATAAGTGTAGTTTCCTTCTTTAAAAGGAGTACCTACTTTTTCGTAGTTCCATAATTCAGATAAACGATCTTTTATTTGTTTACGATATGGTATTTTGCTTAAATAATCGAAAGTAACCTCGTTTTCAGTTTTTACCCAATTTTCAGTTTCTGGACTACGGTCATCTTCTAGCCAACGGTAATTATCGGTAACTTTAGTTCCGAAATAATCATCTACAACAGGTTTTTTGGTTGTTTCTGGATAATTCACAGTAATATTTTTCTTGGTTTGTTTTTGTTCTTTGCAGGACACTAGTATAACACTAGCGCAAAGGACAGGGAAAAGAATTTTTTTCATGATGAAATAATTAGTTAATTCTTTCAAAGTTAGAAGAAAATGCTTGGTAACCTTGTTTTTTTAAGATGAATTTAACATTAAATAAGTTTTTGTAATCTTTAGAAATAAAAACGACTATTTTTATGCGTAAAATATTACTAAACATTTTTTAGTAAAAAACTACAATCAATGACAGAAAACTTAACTAAAGAAACTTTTTTAAAAAAAGTATTTAATTACGAGGAAAATAAGGAGTGGAAATTCGAAGGAGATAAACCAGCATTAATAGACTTTTATGCTGATTGGTGTGGTCCATGTAAAGCATTGGCTCCTGTTTTAGAAGTATTAAGTGAAGAATATGAAGGGAAAATAAATATTTATAAAATAAATACAGAAGAGCAACAAGAATTATCAGCTGCTTTTGGAATTCGTAGTATTCCGTCAATGTTATTTTGTCCTATGGGAGAAGAGCCTCAAATGGCTCATGGAGCCCTTCCTCAAAAACAGATAGAACAAATTATAAAAGACGTTTTAAAAGTTGAAAAATAAAAAATAAAAGTGATGCAAAAAGCATCACTTTTTTTATTGAAAAAACCAAAATAAGAAACTCAGTGATTATCACTACGGAAGCCAATTTTTGATTTTTAAGTTGTTGTTTTATAGTGTTTTGTGAAATTTAAAAAATGACGCGTTTTTTAAAAAAAACAGCAATTTGTTAAAAACTTCAAGGGATTTGTGAATAAGTATCACTTTCAGTTTTTAGCATTTTTTTGAATCTTTGTTTTATCCCTCAAGAAGACAAAATAACACATAAAATTTAGCTCAAAAAGAATGGCTGTAACTGAACCAATTTTACAAGAAAATAAAGACAGATTTGTAATTTTTCCAATTCAACATAATGATTTATGGGAATGGTATAAAAAACAGCAGGCTTGTTTCTGGACAGCCGAAGAAATCGATTTACATTCCGATTTAAATGATTGGAATAAAAAATTGACAGATGATGAGCGTTACTTTATAAAACATATTTTAGCCTTTTTTGCAGCTTCTGATGGTATCGTAAATGAAAACTTAGCAGAAAACTTCGTAAATGAAGTTCAATATTCTGAAGCAAAGTTTTTTTACGGTTTTCAGATAATGATGGAAAATATTCATTCAGAAACTTATTCTTTATTAATAGATACTTATGTTAAAGATGAGGAAGAAAAAGATAGGTTATTTAAAGCTATAGAGGTTTTTCCAGCAATCAAGAAAAAAGCTGAATGGGCATTAAAATGGATAGAATCTGATTCATTTGCAGAAAGATTAATTGCTTTTGCAGCAGTTGAAGGTGTTTTCTTCTCAGGTTCATTTTGTTCTATTTTCTGGTTAAAGAAAAGAGGATTATTACCTGGATTAACGTTTTCTAATGAGTTAATATCTAGAGATGAAGGAATGCACTGTGATTTTGCAGTTCATTTACATAACCACCATATAGTTAATAAAGTACCAAAAGAGCGTATTCGAGAAATAATTATAGATGCTCTTTCTATTGAAAGAGAATTTATTACAGAATCTTTACCTGTAAGTTTAATTGGTATGAATGCTAAGTTAATGACTCAGTATTTAGAGTATGTAACAGATAGGCTATTATTAGAGTTTGGTTGTGAAAAAGAATATAATGTGTCGAACCCATTCGATTTTATGGAAATGATTTCGTTAGAAGGAAAGACAAACTTCTTTGAGAAAAGAGTATCAGAGTACCAAAAAGCTGGTGTGTCATCAGGAGGTACAGGAGATATCAGTTTCGATGCTGATTTCTAGTAAAATATAAATACTGCTAACCCCTACATGCGGTAATTTTTTGCAAAGGCACATTTTGTGCTTTTGCACCATAAGGTTTCCCCTAAGAAACAAAATTATTTTAACAAACATGAGTTACTATTATATAGTGCTATAGTAACTTTATTAACAAATTTAAAAACCAGTAAGAATATGTATGTAGTAAAAAGAGACGGCAGAAAAGAGCCTGTGATGTTCGACAAAATCACAGCGAGGGTTAGAAAAATGTGTTATGGATTAAACAAAATTGTTGATCCAGTAAAAGTAGCAATGCGAGTTATTGAAGGTTTGTATGATGGGGTAACTACTTCTGAATTAGATAATTTAGCTGCAGAAATTGCTGCTACTATGACTACAGCTCACCCAGATTATGCAAAATTAGCTGCAAGAATAGCCGTATCTAACTTACATAAAAACACAAAGAAATCTTTTTCTGATACGATGACTGATTTGTATGAATACATCAATCCTCGTACAGGAAATAAAGCACCTTTGTTAGCAGATGATGTATATGAAATCATCATGAAGAATGCTGATAAATTAGACTCAACTATTATTTATAGTCGTGATTTTAATTATGATTACTTTGGTTTTAAAACCTTAGAAAGGTCATATTTGTTAAAGTTAAATGGTAAGATTGTTGAGCGCCCACAACAAATGTTAATGCGTGTTTCTATTGGAATTCACAAAGAAGATATTGATGAGGCTATTGCTACATACGAATTAATGAGTAAAAAATATTTTACTCATGCAACGCCAACCTTATTCAATGCTGGAACACCAAAGCCACAAATGTCTTCATGCTTTTTATTACAAATGCAAGACGATAGTATCGACGGTATTTACGATACATTAAAACAAACAGCAAAAATTTCACAATCTGCTGGAGGTATTGGTTTATCTATACATAATATTCGTGCTACAGGAAGTTATATAGCTGGAACTAATGGTACATCAAATGGTATTGTTCCAATGTTACGTGTATTTAACGATACAGCTAGATATGTAGATCAAGGAGGAGGAAAGCGTAAAGGTTCTTTTGCTATGTATTTAGAGCCTTGGCATGCAGATATTTATGATTTTTTAGATTTAAAAAAGAATCATGGTAAAGAAGAAATGCGTGCACGTGACTTATTCTATGCAATGTGGATTTCTGATTTATTCATGAAAAGAGTACAAGAAGATGGAGATTGGACATTAATGTGTCCGCATGAGTGTCCACACTTGTATGATACATATGGAGAAGAGTTTGAACGTTTGTATACAAGCTACGAGGAAGCTGGAAAAGGAAGAAAAACTATTAAAGCTCGTGATTTATGGGAAAAGATTTTAGAATCTCAAATAGAAACAGGTACTCCGTACATGTTGTATAAAGATGCTGCTAACCGTAAATCAAATCAGAAGAATTTAGGAACAATTCGTTCTTCAAATTTATGTACAGAGATTATGGAGTATACAGCTGAAGATGAGGTAGCTGTATGTAACTTAGCATCGATAGCTATACCAATGTTTGTTGCTGAGGATGAAAATGGTAATAAATTCTTTGATCACGACAGATTATTTGAAGTTACTAAAAAAGTAATTAGAAACTTAGATACAGTAATTGATCGTAACTATTACCCAGTAGTGGAGGCAGAAAATTCAAACATGCGTCACCGTCCAGTAGGATTAGGGATTCAAGGGTTAGCAGATGCTTTTATCATGTTACGTATGCCGTTTACATCGGATGAAGCAAAAAAATTAAACCAAGAAATTTTTGAAACATTATACTTTGCTTCAGTAACTTCATCTATGGAAGTAGCAAAGGCAAAAGGAGCATATTCTACTTATGAAGGATCTCCAATGTCTCAAGGAGAATTCCAACACAATATGTGGGGAGTTAATGATGATGAATTAAGTGGTCGTTGGGACTGGAAAGCATTACGTAAAGAAGTTAAGAAACATGGAGTACGTAATTCTTTATTAGTAGCACCTATGCCTACAGCTTCTACATCACAGATTTTAGGAAATAATGAAGCTTTTGAACCATATACTTCTAATATTTATACACGTAGAGTATTATCAGGAGAGTTTATTGTAGTAAACAAGCATTTACTAGAAGATTTAGTAGAGTTAGGTTTATGGGACAATAATATGAAGGAAGATATTATGCGTGCTAATGGATCTATTCAACATATTGAAGTAATACCACAAGATTTAAAAGACTTGTATAAGACAGTTTGGGAAATGAGTATGAAAGATATTATTGATATGGCTCGTCAAAGAGGATATTTTATCGATCAATCTCAATCGTTAAACTTATTTATGAAAGATCCTGATTTTGGAAAATTAACATCAATGCATTTCTATGCTTGGAAGTCTGGTTTAAAAACTGGAATGTATTATTTACGTACAAAATCAGCAGTAAACGCGAAGCAATTCACATTAAATATAGAAAAGAAAGAAGAAGATAAACCAATGAGTCCTGAAGAATTTAAGGCAATGGTAGATGCTTCTAAAAATGCAGAAGGGCCAGACGATTGTTTAATGTGTGGTTCTTAAATAGTAGAATTAAATTAAAAGTGATTAAGAGAAGTCGAAAGGCTTCTCTTTTTTAGTATTTTCGAAAAAATTTTATTCAAAATGATGAACTGGGAACAACTACTCTCTTTAAAACGTTATGGAGACACTCAAAAACGAGAAAGAATAAAACAAGACGAAACACGTCTAGGGTTTGAAGTAGATTTTGATAGAATTATATTTTCATCAGCATTTCGTAGCCTTCAAGATAAAACACAGGTAATTCCACTTTCAAAAACCGATTTTGTTCATACCAGATTAACACATAGTTTAGAAGTATCTGTTGTAGGTAGAACGCTTGGTCGTAGAGTAGGTAAGATATTATTAGAAAGACACCCAAATCTAAAAGAATTAGGATATACTTTTAATGATTTTGGAGCAATTGTAGCAGCAGCTTCTGTTATGCATGATATAGGAAATCCTCCTTTTGGTCATTCAGGAGAAAAAGCAATAGGAGAATATTTTAAAACAGGAAAAGGACTTCAATACAAAGAACAACTTACAGAAAAAGAGTATCAAGATATCATAGATTTTGAAGGTAATGCAAACGGTTTTAAAATCTTAACAGAGAGTAACCAAGGAACAGAAGGAGGTTTACGATTATCGTATGCAACTTTAGGAGCTTTTATGAAATATCCAAAAGAGAGTTTGCCTAAAAAACCAACCAAACATATAGTTGATAAAAAGTATGGTTTTTTTCAATCAGAAAAAGAGGCTTTTTTAGATATAGCTAACGATTTAGGATTGAAGAAAAAAGAAAGTGATGGAATATCATATTATCGTCATCCATTGGCGTATTTAGTAGAAGCTGCAGATGATATTTGCTATACAATTATTGATTTTGAAGACGGAATAAATCTAGGGTTAATAGATGAAGACTATGCTTTAGAGTATATGGTTAAGTTAGTAAAGGATACTATCGATATTAAAAAATATAACTCACTTCAATACAAAAAGGATAGAGTAAGCTATTTAAGAGCTTTAGCTATTGGTGTCTTAATTAATGAAGCAATCGATATTTTCTTAGAAAATGAAGAGGAAATATTGAACGGAACATTTGATAAATCGTTATTAGATAAATGTAAGTTTGAAGCACAAATAAATGATATCATAAAAATTAGTGTAGAAAAAATTTATCGTAGTAAGGAAGTAATAGAGAAAGAAGTAGCAGGATATAAGATTATAGCAGATTTATTAGATGTATTTGTTACGGCTCTTAATAATAAATTTAAAGGTAATCAATCAAACTACGATAAGTTAGTGTTGAATTTACTTCCTAAACAATATCAGCAAGAAAAAGAGAATTTATACGATAGAATTATGCAAATAGCTAGCTATGTTTCTGGTTTATCTGATGGTTTTGCAATAAGATTGTATCAAAAAATAAAAGGAAATGTAGTATAGATGATTGTTAAAGTTCAGTTTTTATGTTAAAATATTCGATATATTAGCTTTTTTTTAAGAAAAAGGTAGGGAAAAATCAACTACACCTGTTATATGGGTTACTAATAACTTTATTATGAATAAAAGAATACTTTTTTTTAGCTTACTATTTGTGGCTATAGGCGGTGTTGTTTTTAAGACTTTGGATAAGAAGGAATCCGAGGTTGAAAAAATAAGGAAACAACATGCAGAAATTTTAAAAGATCATCCGTATAAGAAAACGGGGAGATTACCTAAAAAAGAAAGAAAGGCATTAGGTTTACCACCAAATGCTTATTACGAACAAAAATATTTAAATGAAATTAATCCTTACACAGGAAGAGTTCACGGTGAAAATGTTTTAGAATTACAAAAAAAATTAGAAAAACAAAGAGCAGGACAAAAAGTTCCTGGAGAAGCTGATAATGCATGGATTGAACGTGGTCCAGACAATGTAGGAGGAAGAACAAGGGCGTTAATGTTTGATCCAAATGATGCTACTAATGAAACTGTTTTTGCAGGAGGAGTTAGTGGAGGTTTATGGAAAAACACAAAAATTTCTGATGCTAATACTAAATGGGTACGCGTTGGAATACCAGAAAACTTAGCTGTTTCAAGTATAGCAGTAGATCCAAATGATTCAAAAACATTTTATGTTGGTACAGGAGAATCATACGTAAGACAAGTAAATGGAGCTGATGGTTTATGGAAGTCTACGGATGGTGGAAATACATGGGCTAGAGTTTTTGGAGGAGCAACAGGATCATCTTTTTTAGATGCTAAATATAAGTTGGAAGTTAATTCTCCAGGATCTATAGCAGGAGAATATAAAATAACTTTATCAACTGCTTTTGGAGGAAATTTATCATCAGCAGTTACAGCAGACGTAGTATTAGCGGATGATGGAACAGATCCAAATAGTGATGCTTGTACTGATTTAGTTAATGGAGCAGCAATTAATGGGAAGATAGCTTTAATTAAAAGAGGAAGCTGTCAGTTTGACGAAAAAGCAAAGAGAGCTCAAGACGCAGGAGCTATTGCAGTTATTATTATCAATAATAATGACGGAGAACCAATAGACATGGGAGGTGATGATACAAGTATTACTATTCCAGCCGTTATGTGTACACAATCTGCAGGTAATGAAATAATTAATGCTTTAGGAGCTGGAGCAGTTAATGTAACTTTAAAGCAAGGTGATCCAAATGCTGTTGGGTCAGTATTATTACCAGGAGTTCAGTTTGTAAATGATGTTATAGTAAGAGACAATGGAGGAGTTTCTGAAGTATATGTTGCTGTTGGAGATGGAGGAGATAGACAAGGAGTAATAGTAGGTGGAGGAGATAGTATTGGACTATATAAATCTACAGATGGAACTAACTTCTCAAAAGTAGATGTACCAAAAACTACAGGAGGAAAAACTTACGAGCCTAATAATTTAGAATTAGGTTCAGATAATTCTATTTATTTTAGTACAATACAAAGTAATTCGTATGGTGACGGTGGAGGAGCTATCTTTAAATCTACTGACGGAACTAACTTTACATTAAAGCATACAGTAACAAATGGTAGAAGAACAGAGATTGCATTATCACCTACAAATGCAGGTGTTGTATATGTTTTAGCACAAACTGCAACTAGTGGTGCACCAGTAAAAATCTATAGAACAGTAAATGATTTTGGGAATGTTAGTGAATTACCTTTACCAAACGATGCTGATACAGGAATACCAGCTAATGATTTTACTAGAGGTCAATCAGGGTATGATTTATTAATAAAAGTTGATCCTAATGATGAGAATACTGTGTTTGTTGGAGGTATTGATTTATTTAAATCTACAGATGGAGGTCAAAATTGGGCACAAATTTCTCACTGGTACGGTGGATTTGGTAGCCAGTTTGTACATGCCGATCAGCATGGAATCGCATTTGCTTCTTCAACACGTATGATTTATGCAAATGATGGAGGTGTTTATTTTTCAAATAATGCAGGAGCTACAATTGTTGCTAGAAATAATAATTATAATACATTACAATTTTATACTTTAGGAGTAGCGCCAACTACAGCTTTTGGCGGTGATGAATATTTCTTAGCAGGAGCTCAAGATAATGGTACGCAATTAGTTCAGCAAGCTACACCAGGAATAAATAGTTCGATTAGGGCTCAAGGAGGTGATGGAGCTGCTAGTTTCTTTGATACAGATGGAACAGATAAATACCATATTTCTAACTATGTTTATAATCAAAGTATAGTTTTATACGACTATGTTTCTGGAGAAAGAAGAACAATTAATGATGAAGACACTAGTAACGGAGATTTTATAAATCCAGAAGAATTAGACTCACATTTAAATATTTTATATTCTAACTATTCTTCAGTAGGAAATACAATTAGAAGATATTCAAATATATTATCAGGATCAGTTGTTAAAGAAAATATTTCAAGTCCTTTAATGGATTTTTCACCTTCAACATTAAAAATTTCGCCTTATACTACAACATCTAGTAAATTATATGTTGGATTAAAAAATGGTAAGTTATTAAAAGTTGAAAATGCTAATGTAGGTTTAGGTACTTGGTCAAATCTTACAGGAGACGGTTTCGTTGGTTCTATATCAGATATTGAGTTTGGTGAAAATGAAAACCAAATTTTAGTTACAATGCATAACTATGGAGTAAAGAGTGTATGGTATTCAGCAGATGGAGGATCAACATGGTCAAGTAAAGAAGGAGATTTACCAGATATCCCTGTAAAAACTATTTTACAAAACCCATCAAGCAGAAACGAAGTTATTATAGGTACAGACTTAGGTGTATGGAAAACTAAAAACTTTAATGCTGCTTCTCCTAATTGGACTCAGTCATTTAACGGAATGAGTAATGTTCCAGTATTAGATTTAGATTTACGCGATGATAATACTGTTTTTGCTGCTACTTATGGTAGAGGAGTTTTCTCTGGAAAATTCATTTCAGATCCTAATGGAGATGATGATGGAGATGGTGTTTTAAATGGTGTTGATAACTGTCCTACTACTGCTAATGCAGATCAAAAAGATTCTGATGGTAATGGAATCGGAGATGCTTGTCAAGATACAGATGGAGATGGTGTTTTAGATGTTGATGATAACTGTCCAACTACAGCAAATCCAGATCAAAAAGATACAGATGGAAATGGAGTAGGAGACGCTTGTCAAGATACAGATGGAGATGGTATCATGGATGACAAAGACAACTGTATTAAAGTTAAAAATGCAGATCAAAAAGATACAAATGGAAATGGAGTAGGAGATGTTTGTGATACTAGCTATTTAGCGGTAGATAACATTTCTATTCAAACGACTTCTGAAACTTGTGTTGATCAAAATGATGGAAAAATAACAGTAAATGTGAAAGAAACATTTGTTAGTTATACAGTAACATTAAACGGTACTGGTAAAAACGAATCAAAACAATTAACAACTACTAGTTTAACATTCTCTGATTTAGAGCCAGGATCTTATGAAGTTTGTGTGAAGGTTAATGATAAGAGTTATACACAATGTTTCGAAATCAATATTGTTGAAGCTAGTCCAGTTTCATTAAAAGTAGCGAAAAACAATCAGTCAAAAAATTATACTGTAAACGTTAACTCAGGAACAGCGCCTTATAATGTATATTTAAACGGTAATTTAATAGAAACATCTAATGTGTCTACATTTGATGTTAATGTTGAAGGAAGTGGAATATTAGAGGTTAAAACAGCAAAATCTTGTGAAGGAGTATTTAAAACTTCAATTGATAATATTTTCTTAAGAAATAACCCTGTAACCGATGCTATTAATTTAATGGTACCTTCAGATAGTGCACCAAGTTTAGATGTATTAGTTTATGATGTTACTGGAAAAGTAGTATTAGATAAGAAAGTTGAAAAACAAGGAAATGAATTATCAATTCCATTCGATAGTTTCAAATCTGGAATCTATATCTTAAGAATTGGAGGAGATAAAACAAACACTTTTAAAATCTTAAAATAATGAGAAAAGCAATAAAAAATATAGCATTATTCACAATTCCATTATTCGTTGCCTGTGGAGGTGGAGGTAGTTCAAGTGGAGGTGGAGAAGTAGTAAATGACGCTCCTACTAAAGTAGATTTAGTATTCCCTACAGAAAACTTATTATGTATTGATAATACGATCACTTTTGATTGGAGTGATGCAACTGATCCTAATAGTGATGCAATAACATATAAGGTTGAAATCTCTAAGAATAGAGATATGACTAATATTGTTAAAACACAAACGGCAAGTACTTCAGAAGCTTCTATTACATTAGACAAAGGAGTAGCTTTTTACTGGCGTGTTACAGCAACAGATAGTAAAGGTAAATCTGGAGATGCTTCATCAGTATTTGCTTTTTACACTAAAGGAACTGGAGTTCTTAATGTAGCACCTTTTACAGCAGAATTAACAAGTCCAGCAATGGATAGTTCAGTGTCTGGTACTACTGTTAGTTTAGAATGGAAAGGAGCAGATTCTAATACTGGAGATACATTAAAATACGATGTATATTTTGGAGAAAATGCTGATCCACAAACAAAAGAGGGATCTCTTTTAACAACAAATACATTAAATGTTACTGTTGCAAGTGGAAAAACATATTACTGGAAAGTGAATACAATTGATGATTCAGGAGCAAAATCAATTGGACAAATATGGAGTTTTAAAGTAAATTAAAACCGTATTTTAAGTGTATAAATAAAAAGAGGTGATTTTTAAATCACCTCTTTTTTTATTTTAATTTTTTTTCGGCCATTTGTTCTAGTTCATCATACCAATTTTGACCAAATCTTCTAACTAAAGCCTGTTTTACAAATTTATAAACAGGTACTTGTAGTTCTTTACCTAAAGAACAAGCATCATCACAAATTTCCCATTTATGATAGTTAACAGCCGAGAATTCACTATAATCTTTAACACGAACAGGGTATAAGTGACAAGAAATAGGTTTTTTCCAATCGACTATACCTTGGTTATATGCTTCCTCTATAGCGCAAAGAGCAGTACCTTTATCGTCAAAAATTACATAAGCACAATCAGCATCATCAATAAGAGGAGTTTCTAGTTCACCAAAGTCACTTGTAATCCATGTTCCTTGTTTTTCAATAGCATCAATACCTTCTTTACGAAGAAAAGGCTTTACTTTAGGGTATATGTCTTCTAAAATTTTAGTTTCTTCTTCTAGTAATGGCGCACCTGCATCACCATCAATACAACAGGCTCCTTTGCATGCCGATAGATTACAAACAAAGTCTTTTTCTATAAGATCTTCTGAAACGATGGTTTTTCCTAATTGAAACATAAAAGATATTTAAAGTTGTAAGTTTATGTTAACTTCACGTAAATTTAAATGCAAAAATACTAGATTGTAACATTACTTATCTAATTTTGCACCTGAAAAACATTATAATATGAATTTTAACTTAAAAGAAATTTTTACTGCTTTCATGGTATTGTTTGCGGTAATTGATATTATTGGAAACATTCCTATTATTATTGATCTACGTAAAAAAGTAGGTCATATCCAATCAGAAAAAGCCTCAGTAATAGCAGGTTTTATTATGATTTTATTTTTATTCGTAGGAGAACGATTGTTAAGTTTAATTGGTATAGACGTTCATTCTTTTGCCGTGGCAGGAGCTTTTATCTTATTCTTTATTGCTTTAGAAATGATTTTAGGAATTACGTTGTACAAAGAAGACGAAGATGAAACCTTAACAGCAACAGTTTTCCCTCTTGCTTTTCCATTAATAGCAGGTCCAGGTAGTTTAACTACACTTTTATCTTTACGAGCTGAATTTCATATTGGAAACATTATTATAGCGGTTTTATTAAATGTATTAGTTATTTATATAGTACTAAAAACATCTTCTAAAATTGAAAAAATGATTGGTAACAATGGAATAAAAATAATTAGAAAGGTTTTTGGTGTAATTCTATTAGCAATTGCTGTAAAGTTATTTGCAACGAACATAAAAGTATTATTAGCATAGTATGAGTTTTGACACTTTAATTATTGGAGGAGGAGTCGCAGGAATGCAATGTGCTTTAGTATTGGGGTCAGCTCAAAAAAAAGAATATAGCAAAGGTAAAAAAGTAGGAATTATCTTACATCAACGATCTTCTCATTTACAAAATGCCTTATTCAATAATGTTTTAGGTTTAGCTCCTGGAACTTTAGGAAAAGATATATTAATTGATGGAAAAGAGCAATTAAAAACTCAATACCCAACCATTTCACAGTTAGAAAATGAAAAAGTAATCGCTGTTTTAGACGACAAAGAGGATACATACAAGGTAATTACCAACAAGAATGAGTATTTTAGTAAAAATGTAGTTATAGCATTAAATTATTCAAAACCCTTTGAAATAGCAGGCTTAGAGCAATATATTGAACCACATATGCGTGCTAATGCTATGAAAGACAGAATACAATTACGTAATTTTAACCATCTAATAAAAAAAGGTTTGTATGTTTGCGGAACTTTAGCAGGATGGCGTAGTCAATTTGCCATTGCAGCAGGTAGTGGAGCAAGTGTAGCTACTGATATATTAACAGAATGGAATGATAATATACCAACTAAGGTACACGATAAAATAATAACAAAGTAAATTTAAATAGTACATAGAACGATGAAAAGAATATTAATGTTAGGGGTTATAACCCTTTTATATATTAATTGTGGAGGAAATGATAGTGAAGTAGTAACCCCAACACCAGATGATAAAGTTACTGCAGTAAATGATTCTTACCAAGGAGAAGAAAATACTGCAAAGATTATCTCTGATTTCTTATCTAACGATACTTATAAGCAAGGTAATGTAAAGATAACTGTAGAACCTAATTCGTTAAAGAATGGAGCAATAACACAAAGTGGAACTAGTTTTACATATACACCAGCCAAAGATTTTGTAGGAAATGATTCTTTCAAATATACAATATGTAGTACAATTACAACATCTAGTTGTTCTACGGCTACTATTACTGTTACAGTAAAAGCTTCTAGTAACAATTCTAATAATTCTGGAAATTTCAATATTCCTTCATCATTAACTAGTTATTATAATGATGTAAACTTTAATTTAACAGGTTCTGCATTAAAAGACGCTTTAGCAACGAAAACAATTAGTGCACATACAAATCCAGTTTCATCTTATACACCTGGTGTTTGGGATGTATTAAAGCAATCAGATTTAGATCCTGCAGATAATAGCAAAGTACTTTTAATTTATGGATATGATGATTCAGATGGAAATACTGTAACGGACAGAACTAGAAGTAAAGACAGTAACGGAGGTACAGCAGGTTCTGATTGGAACAGAGAACACGTATACGCTAAGTCATTAGGAACACCAAAGTTTGAAAATAATGATGTAGCTGGTTCAGATCCACATCACTTAAGAGCTTCAGATGTTACTATGAACTCTAATAGAAATAATAAAAAGTTTGCTGATGGTTCTGGTACTGCTGGTGATGTTTCTGGTAATTGGTACCCTGGTGATGAATGGAAAGGTGATGTTGCTCGTATGATGATGTATATGTATTTACGTTATGGTAACCAATGTTTACCAAAGAACGTAGCTGTAGGTAATGTTAATTCATCAGATAGCAATATGATAGATTTATTATTACAATGGAATATAGATGATCCAGTTTCAGATTTTGAAAAAACACGTAATAATGTTATTGCAAGTAAACAAGGTAACAGAAACCCATTAATTGACAACCCATATTTAGCTACAGTTATTTGGGGTGGTGGAGATGCTGAAAATACATGGAAATAATAGAATGAATAATATAAAAGCTATTTTAAAATAGTTTTTATATTATTCTTATAAGTCCTTCCTATAGGCAAAGAAATATTATTAATAGATAAATTTGTTCCGGCAAGTTTATCTATTTTTTTTGTGTTTACTATATATGATTTATGAATTTGTACGAAATAATTCTTTTCTAAAGAATCTCTCCAATTTTTAAGAGAATCAATAATAGTTAACTTTTTTGAAGTTGTATGAAAAGTAATGTAATTTCTATCGGATTCTAAATATAAGATATCTGAAATATGTACTTTATGTATTGTTTTATCGATATTTAAAAAAAGTACATTTTCTTGTTTAATCTCTTCACGACTTAAATGTTTTTCAACTTTAGTTATTGCCTTTAAAAAACGATCAAAAGAAAAGGGTTTTACTAAATAATCAACAATAGTGTCCAGTTCAAAACTTGTAACAGCATAATCAGGATATGCAGTGGTAATAACAATTTTTGGTGGGTTCTTAATTGTTTTAATAAAATCTAACCCAGAAATGTCAGGTAAATTAATATCTAAAAAAACGGTATCAACAGTGTTTTTTTTAAAAAAATCATTGGCTGCTAGAGCTGTTTGAAAAGTATCAGTAAGATGAATACCAGGCACTTTTTTAATGTAATTTTTTAAAATATTTTGAGCAGGAAGCTCGTCTTCAATAATAATACAGTTCATAGCTTATTAACTTAAATTGAGGTTTAATGTTACCTTAAAAGTATCAGAGGAGTCAATATCTAATTTATAGTTGTCTTTGTACAATAAATCTAATCGTTTTTTTAAATTTCCTAAACCAATAGTATTATTGTTTTTAATAGTTTTTTTATCAAAGCTATTTGTAGTGATACAAACAAGAGTATTGTTTTTAGCAATAATTTCAATATCAATAATACTATTTACAGAGCTATGTTTAAAAGCATTTTCAATAATAGTTATTAAAAGTAAAGGAGCTATTGTATAAGTATCATTGTCTGAAGAAGTGTGATATTTAATCTGTTTTAATCCCTCAGTTCTAATTTTATGAAAGGTAATATAATTGTCTAGAAATTGTATTTCCTTTTGTAGACTTACCTTTTCAGCATTACTTTCATATAATACATGTTTTAAATTATCTGATAGCTTTAAAATTAAATCAGGAGTATTATCAGGTTTTTCTAGAGAATACGAGTAAATAGTATTTAAATTATTAAACAGTACATGTGGATTTATTTGAGATTTTAAAAATTTCAATTCCATAGCTGTTCTTTCCTGTTTTATTTTTTCTACTTCTTCGGATTGATCAATGTATTTGAAAAGAATCCATATAAATGAAAAAAACAGCAAGGGAGTTAAAGTTTGCCATAAATAATCACTCAAACATTTCATAATAGTACAACCGCAGCGAGTAAAAACATTACAATACAATTGTGTTGCTAAAAATGAAATAAGAATAAAAAGTAAAGAATACCACACATACCACTTCTTTTTGACAAAATAGGGTAATAAGATTTGATTATTTGTATATACAATAACTACAAGTATAAAAAAGTACTGTAAAAAAGGGTTTTCAGCCCAGTAATATTTTGTAAAGACAAATAGTGAGACAAAAGTAAATAAGACCCAGAAAAGTACATGAATTAAAGCCTCTGTGCTATTTTTTCTATTTAATGTAATCATAGGCTATGTAAGTAAGTAAAAATTCACCATTCAGCAAAAGAATAAGTACGAAAGGTTATTTCATCGGTACGTACTGCATATTATTTTGAATTTATGTTGTTAATACTGTTTTTTAAGCAGTATATACTTCAAGTTTTTTTCTAGAGTAAGAATGAAATAAATTCGAGTATAATTCAAAAAAAATGAAAAAAATATTACTTGGTAGCTTCTTCTTAATTAGCTGTATAATTAGTGCTCAACAGATTAATAAAACTACTTTAGACAGTAAAGGTAGAGTTATGTTGTTAGGAAAAACTAACAAAAAAGCTTTTGAAACAAAAGACTTTTCATGGTTTCAAAAAAACTATGAAGACTATATCACAAACAAAGATGTAATAAAAGAATTTAAAGAGCAATTAAAAGATTATACGATCAAGGTTTTTTATGGTAGCTGGTGTGGAGATAGTAAACGTGGAGTCCCAAAATTTTATAAAGTATTAGATGAGGCTGGATATGATTTAAAAAATTTAGACGCCATTGCGGTTGATAGAAAACCTGAAGCATACAAAGCATCACCTAATGGAGAAGAAAAAGGACTGAACATTCATAGAGTACCTACCTTTATTTTTTACAAGAATAATAGAGAAGTTGGAAGAATTGTAGAGTCTCCAAAGCAAGATTATGAAAGAGATATGCTTGCTATTACTCAAGGAAAAAGATATGCACCACAATATATCGTAGCAGAAAATTTACATAGTTTAATGAATTTTAAATCTTTAGAAGATCTAAAGAAAGAGGAAGAAAAATTGATAGTTTCTTTTGCTGAGTTTACAAAGGGGAGTAGGGAGTTAAATACTTTTGGATACAAGCTATTGCGTTCTAAACAAATAGAAAAAGCCTTATTTGTATTTCAATTAAACACAAAGATGTATCCATATAAATACAACGTTTTTGATAGTTTGGGAGAGGCTTATTACACAAATAAAAACTATGAAAAGTCGCTGCAAAGTTATCAGAAGGTTTTAAAACTTAAACCTAACGATGAAAATGCTATTGAAATGATTGAAAAAATAAAAAAAGAAATGATTTAATAATTTAAAACAGAAAATATGAAAACAATTTTACCTTTTTTAGTGCTTTGTTTTATTGGAGTAACAATGAATGCACAAGAGTTTAAGTTTGTAACAGAATCTATAGATTACGGAAAAATAAGCCAAGGTTCAGAAGGAACAAGAACATTTGAATTTACCAATATAGGAGATGCGCCTTTAATTATAACTGGAGTTCAATCTACTTGTGGTTGTGCTATACCGAAAAAACCAGAAAAACCAATTATGCCTGGTGAAAAAGGACAAATACAAGTTTCCTATGATACTTCAAGAATGGGAGGGTTTTCAAAAGCTGTTACTATTATATCAAATGCAAAACAATCGAGAAAAATGATAAAGATTAAAGGGTTTGTTAGTAAAGAGAAGCTTAATAAAGAAAAAGTTTAATTTACTGTTTGTAGAAAACCGAGTTGATTTCAACTCGGTTTTTAATTTTTATAAGTGATTTACATTTTAAATATCTCGTTTTATTTTTCAGAAAAAACGATAATTAAACCAATAATTGTAAGTATTAATAAACATAAGAAAAATATTTTCCAGAAAGAATAAGGTCTATTTCCTGAAATCTTACCAGTTTGACCATTTACATAAAAATGATACTTTTTACTATTAAATAAATAAGAAGAGATATACACTGGTAATAATATATGCTTAAAGGTTTCCTCAGAAAGCGTCATGTCTAAACTACTTACACGCTGTGTATCACCACCAATATCTCTACAAGCCCAATTAGTTGCTATTCTCTCAGCTTCTTGTTTAGATTTTAAATGACCATCTTCTAAAGGTAATGTATACTTCTCAGTAACAAAACCTGCTAAATATTTAGAATTAAAGGTTTCTAAGGCGGTTAAATCCCAATTAGCTATATTGTTTGGTAAAGAATTGTTTCTTTTCTTAGAAGCGTTAATAAGGGTGTCGTCGATAAAACCGCTAACAGATCCATAAGCTGGTGTCCATCTAGTTTTTCTAACTTGCCTTGTTTTTGTTACACTTTTTCCATTTTCAACAGTATTATAACTTTCAGTTACATAATAATAATCTCCTCGTTGACCAGTATAATTTGCAAATAATTCAGCATCAAAAGTCCAATAAGGAACATACAAACCTTTTGTTTTTTGTGGATCTAAAGCTGCTTTTTGAAGTTTATTAGGCGCAAACCATAAACTTTTTACCCATTTTCTAAAAATCTCATGAGATTGTTTATGTGTCAATTGAAAAGGAAGAACAGCACCAGGTAAAATCCAATCTTCGTCATAAGCATCTTCTACAACAAGGGGTTGACTACAATATACACAGTGTAAAGATTTATAGTTTTCTTCTATATGTTGATTTGCACCACAAGATTTACAATGCAGCATACTTATTTTTTCAGTATGAGATTGTGCCCCCATTTTTTCTAAATAAGGGTAAAGCTCTAGCTCTTCAAATACAGAATCTGTTTTTTCTATTGTTTCTTCATAACCACAATATTCACATTTAATTTCAGAAGAACCAGGTTTATATAGTAATTCAGCACCACAATTAATACATGGTTTTTTTTGTTCAGAATGTTGTATTGTTTCTTGATTCATTGATATTAGAATCATATAAAACTAACCCATTATTAAAGAATAATAGGTTAAGTTCTAATTATAGATTGATATTTTAATTATTTGGTAAAGGTGGAGGTACAGAACCTAATAAGTTTTGTAATTCAGGCACACTTTGTAAGCTAGTCCAATTGGCCATTCCTTGTTTCCAAACTAAGGTTTCAGCGTTTATACTTCTAGCCGCAAATAAATTTTTAAGTGCTTCAAAATTAACAGGTCCAGCTTGCTGACCGTTAGCAGCATAATAGTATTGAACTTGATTTGGCAGTGGTGGTGGAGTAGCTCCAGTTGAAGCAGGTTGATTTACTGTTTTTGACTGCGTTTGTTGGTTAAATAAGGTTCCCATTTGTTGAGCCATGGCAAAGCCCATTCCCATTCCCATACCAGCACCAGCAGCACCAGATTCATTAGAAGCAGCAGCTTCCATTGCTTTAGCAGCTTTGAATTTGGCTAACTTGTCTAAATCTACTTTATTAAGTCTACTGTATTCAAAAATTTCCTTTTTCAGTTCTTCTGGCATTGAAACATTTTCAATGAAAAACTTTTCTAAAGAAATACCTACTGAATTAAATTCAGGATTCATTACCTCTAAGCAAGTTTCCGATAACTCGTTTGTATTAGCAGCATACAATTCAATCGGTAAATTAGCTTCACCTATAGTATCAGTAAAACGAGTAGAGATTAAACTTTTAAGGTGTTCATTTATTTCATAATTGGTAAAATGGCTATCAGTACCAACAATATCTGTTATAAACTTACCGGCATCGTTAATTTTAAAAGCATAAGTACCAAAAGCTCTTATTTCTACAAATCCAAAACGATCATCGTTTAAAGTAATAGGATTTTTAGTTCCCCATTTTTCGTCTGTAAACATGCGTGAACTAACAAAATATACTTCAGCTTTAAAAGGACTATTAAAACCATATTTCCATCCTTTTAGAGTAGCTAGTATAGGTAAGTTTTGAGTGTTTAAAGTGTAGGTTCCTGGTTTAAAAACATCGGCTAATTGCCCTTCATTTATAAATACAGCGATTTGCCCTTCTCTTACTACTAATTGAGCACCATTTTTAATTTCATTTTGGTAGCGTTCAAAACGATGAACAATAGTATCATTTGTATTGTCAAGCCATTCAATTATATCAATAAACTCGTGGCTTAATTTCTTTTTAATTTCATCGAAAATTCCCATTTGATTCTTTTTAATAGATTACCTCTACAATATAAGTATTCTTAGCTTATTTTTTGTTACAAGTTTAACCAACAAAAAAACTCAAGCAAATAGCTTGAGTTTTTTAATTTTATATAAGGTGTTTTTTATCCTTTTAAAGAAGCTTTTATAAACTCAGAGTTCATACGAGCTATATTTTCTAAAGAGATTCCTTTAGGACACTCAATTTCACAAGCACCAGTATTAGTACAGTTACCAAAACCTTCTAAGTCCATTTGAGCTACCATGTTTTTAACACGTTCTGTAGCTTCAACTTGTCCTTGAGGTAATAAAGCATATTGCGAAACTTTAGCACCTACGAATAACATTGCAGATGAGTTTTTACAAGTAGCAACACAAGCACCACAACCAATACAAGTAGCAGCATCCATCGCTTTATCTGCAGCTTCCTTAGAAATTGGAATAGCATTAGCATCTTGTGTATTACCAGAAGTGTTTACTGAAATATATCCACCAGCTTGTTGAATACGTTCGAAAGAACTTCTATCAACTACTAAATCTTTAATTACAGGGAATGCAGCTGCTCTCCATGGTTCAATAGTAATTGTATCACCATCTTTAAACATACGCATGTGTAACTGACAAGTAGTTATCCCACGGTCAGGACCATGAGCTTCACCATTAATATACATAGAACACATACCGCAAATTCCTTCACGACAATCATGGTCAAATGCAACAGGCTCTTCACCTTTATTAATTAATTGTTCGTTTAATACATCCATCATTTCTAAGAAAGACATATGCTCAGAAATATCGGTCACTTTATAATCGACCATTTTTCCTTTATCACTTGCGCCTTTTTGACGCCAAATTTTAAGTGTTAAATTCATAATACTATCTTATTTGTATGAACGTTGTTTTAATTCAATATCGTTAAATTCTAATTCTTCTTTGTGTAAAACTGCATCAGCAGGCTCTCCTTTATATTCCCAAGCAGATACGTATGCAAAGTTTTTATCGTCACGTTTAGCTTCTCCTTTTTGAGGACCATCTAATTCTACAGATTCTTCTCTAAAGTGACCTCCACAAGATTCTGTTCTGTTTAAGGCATCTTTAGCAAATAATTCTCCTAATTCTAAGAAGTCAGCAACACGACCAGCTTTTTCTAACTCTGGGTTCATTTCGTTTGCACCTCCAGGAACTGTTACATTTTTCCAGAAATCTTCACGTAAAGCTTTAATTTCTGTCATTGCTTCTTTTAAACCTTTTTCGTTACGAGCCATTCCACATTTTTCCCACATAATAACTCCAAGTTTTTTGTGGTAGTAATCTACAGAATGCTCTCCTTTATTGTTTACGAAGAAATCGATACGGTCTTTAACAGCTTTTTCAGCTTCGTCAAATTCTTTAGTATCAGTAGGGATTTTTCCAGTACGAATATCTCCCGATAAATAATCACCAATTGTATAAGGTAATACAAAGTAACCATCGGCTAAACCTTGCATTAAAGCAGAAGCTCCTAAACGGTTAGCACCGTGATCAGAGAAATTTGCTTCACCAATAGCATAACAACCATCAATAGTAGTCATTAAGTTATAATCTACCCAAATACCACCCATTGTATAGTGAGTTGCAGGATAAATCATCATTGGTGTTTTATATGGATTGTCATCAACAATCTTCTCATACATTTGGAATAAGTTTCCATATTTAGCCTCAACAATTGCTTCACCTAATTCAGTAATTTTAGCAGCTGAAGGGTTTTCAATACCTTTTAATTTAGCTTGCTCTTTACCGTAACGCTCAATTGCCGATTTAAAATCTAAATATACAGCCTCTCCAGTAGCATTTACTCCGTAACCAGCATCACAACGCTCTTTAGCAGCACGAGAAGCAACATCACGAGGTACTAAGTTACCAAATGCAGGATATCTTCTTTCTAAGTAATAATCTCTTTCTTCTTCAGACAAATCAGTTGGTTTTTTACGACCTTCTCTAATTGCCATTACATCATCCATATTCTTAGGAACCCAAATCCTACCATCATTACGTAATGATTCAGACATTAACGTTAATTTCGATTGGTAATCTCCAGAACGAGGAATACATGTTGGGTGAATTTGTGTATAACAAGGATTTGCAAAATACGCTCCTTTTTTATGAATTTTCCATGCAGCAGTAGCGTTAGATCCCATTGCATTTGTAGATAAGAAATATACATTTCCGTATCCACCAGAAGCAATAACTACAGCATGCGCAGAATGACGCTCTATTTCACCAGTAACTAAGTTACGAGCTATAATACCACGCGCTTTTCCGTCGACAATAACTACATCTAACATTTCATGACGATTGAACATTTCAATCTTACCACGAGCTATTTGACGGTTCATTGCAGAGTAAGCACCTAATAATAATTGTTGTCCAGTTTGTCCTTTAGCATAAAAAGTACGAGATACTAATACACCTCCAAACGAACGGTTATCTAATAAACCACCATAATCACGAGCAAAAGGAACACCTTGTGCCACACACTGGTCAATAATATTTGCAGAAACTTCAGCCAAACGATATACGTTTGCTTCACGTGAACGGTAATCTCCTCCTTTTACTGTATCATAAAATAAACGGTAAAAAGAATCACCATCACCTTGATAGTTTTTAGCAGCGTTAATACCTCCTTGTGCAGCAATAGAGTGTGCACGACGAGGTGAATCTTGATAAGCAAATGCTTTTACATTGTATCCTAATTCAGCTAATGTTGCTGAAGCAGAACCACCTGCTAAACCTGTACCAACTACAATTACATCTATTAAACGCTTGTTGGCAGGATTTACTAAGTCAATTTTATCTTTATAAGATGTCCATTTATCTTTTAATGGACCTTTTGGAATTTTTGAATCTAAAGTAGCCATACTTATTAGGTATTAATGATTGAAATGGTGAAATAAAGCAATGATGATGAATCCTACTGGAATACCAATTGCATAAATTTTACTAAATGTTTTCAATCCTTTAGTATATTTATTATTTGCTCCAACTGATTGAAAAGCTGAATTAAAGCCATGTAACAAGTGCATTGCTAAGAATACAAATGCAACAACATAAGCACCAACTCTAATTGGACTTAAAAACTTGTGTTGTAACTCGTGGAAATATCTAAATTCTCCATCGTGTAAACCACTCCAGTCACCTTGAATAAACTTAGTGTTGATTTCTGGAAACCAAAAATCGATAAAGTGTAAAACAACAAAAGCTAAAATAGCTGCACCAGACCAAATCATGTTTCTACTCATCCAAGTAGAATTGGCTGCACCATTATTTTTAGCATAACTTACTTTTCTTGCACTCCAGTTTTTTGCTTCTAATACAAATCCCATTACAAAGTGAAAAATTACACCAAAAATTAAGACAGGTTGCATTACGTATTGTACTAACGCATTAGTCCCCATAAAGTGGGATAACTTGTTAAATGTTGCTCCATTGTCTGGAAAAATTGAAGTAATGTTAATTGCAAAGTGCTGTAATAAGAAAAACATCAAGAAGAACGCCGAAAGTGCCATGGCAAATTTTCTTCCTATCGAAGATTTTAATAATCCCATTATTTTGTTTATTGATTATATTATAATACAAATTTAAGAGCTAAAGGCTACACGGACAAACTTTACGAATTCTTTTCTTAAATATTTAGAATGGGTTTAAATAGAGGGTATAGTTTCTTAAAAAATAATTGATTAAATAATCTTTTCCTCTGACGAAATTATCATTTACTCAGTCTTTACGGGTTTGTTTATAGTAATTAGCAGCATAATTATTAAAAATAAATACCATGCTTAAAAAATATCCAAAACTAAAATGGACCTTAATTTCAATCCTTAGTTTAGTAATTCTTATTGTTTCTTTTGGACTTTGGTTTATAAATCTTTTACCTCTTGAAGAAATGAAAAAAGATTTAACAAAGAGCAGAGCAGAAAATATTACGTACTTATCTCAAAATGTAATTTCTAATAGAGGGAAAATATTAGCAGTTGTTACTAGTGCTAATACTATGGGGAATAGTGGAAAGAGTACAGGGTATGAATTAACTGAATTATCAAGGGCTTATTATGTTTTTAAAGCAAATGGTTTTGAAGTAGATGTAGCAAGTCCGTTAGGAGGAAAACCACCTGTAGTAATAGATAAAGATGATATGAGAGAATTTGACTATGTTTTTTTAAATGACCCAATAGCACAATATAAAACAAGTAATACAATTGCTTTAGATAATGTAATTGCTGACGATTACGAAGCAGTATACTTTGTAGGAGGTAAGGGAGCAATGTTCGATTTTCCAAATAATAAAGCAATTCAGGAAATTGTAAAAAAAATATATCAATCAAGGAAAGTTATAGGAGCAGTTTGTCATGGTCCTTCAGCATTAGTAAATGTAACTCTTGATAATGGAAAACATCTATTAGAAAATAAGACTGTAAGTAGTTTTACGAATAAAGAAGAGTTATTGTTAATACCTGATGCAGAATCAATATTTCCATTCCTATTACAAGACAAATTAGTGTCTAAGGGAGCTAAGTTTCATGAAGGAACGATGTATTTAGAAACGATAAGTCACGATAATAATTTAATTACTGGGCAAAACCCATGGTCTACATGGAAACTAGCAGAAACAATGGTGAAACAATTAGGATATATGCCTAAATACAGAAAAATAACAGGAGAAGAGAACGCCGTAAAAGTTTTACAGGTATACGAAAATGAAGGATCAAAAAAAGCAAAAGAGTTAATTGATAAGCTATTAATACATGAAAATAAATCAATAGATAGATTATTGTTAGCATCTCATAGTGTTATTGCAGGAATGAAAGGAGAGGTAGGTCGTTTCTTTGGTTTACTTGGGTTAACATCTTATGCTAAAGACAAAGCTAAAAATAAATAAAAAACACTTTTGATTGTTTTTAGAAGCATAGACCTACTATAAGGGTTTGTGCTTTGCTTTCTAGTAAATATTTATAAATTTGATAAAAATATTCTATTGAGTTTTTTAGAAATACTTCTTATCATTATCAGTAGTGCAGGTTTATTGCACGGAATTTTATTTGCATTTTACTTATGCCTTTTTAAAAAGAAAAAAACATTAACTAATTTATTATTAGGGTTGATTTTGATTTTCATGGCATTTAGAATAGGAAAATCGGTAATGATGAATTTTGGTGACGACTTGGAACCTATATTTATCTTTGCTGGACTTGCTTTTTTACTATTAATAGGTCCTTTTCTTAGGTGGTACACTTTAGGAATGACTAAGCCAAATTTTAAGTTTTTAAAGACTTATTTTTTAGAGTTAATTCCTTTTTTTCTCGTATTTGTAATGAGTTTTTTTATAACCAAAGAATCATTTGAAAATGATAGGATAGTTATAATTTTACTTTCAAGTGTACTTCTGTTCATTTATTTACATTTTGCTTTTTATATAGGGTTTTCATGGAAAATATTAAGAGATAAAAGGAGGGAAGTAAAAAATGAAGCACAAACAAAATCGCAAAAAGCGATATTTGATTGGTTAAAGCTAGTTGTTATAGGTTTTGTTGTTATTTGGGTTTCCTACTTTTTGAACCTTATAGAAGAATCAGTTCCTTATATTATTGGTCCTATAATGTATTCAGTAATTATTTATTTTCTCAGTTATAAGGCTTTTGAGTTAAAAGCTACAGAAATAGATGGAGATGTATTTAAACTTAATAACGACTTAGTATTATTTAATCAAATATCTAAATTGATTATAGATGATGAGTTGTATTTGAAACCAGATTTAACACTTTCCAAATTAAGTAATCTAATAGGGGAGAGCACACAAAAAATATCATCGATAATTAATGAATATGGAAAACGAAATTTTAATGATTTTATTAATTATTATAGGGTAGAGGAAGCTAAAAAAATGCTGTTAGATTCTAAAAACGAAAAGTTTACCATTTCATCAATTGCGTTTGAAATAGGGTTTGGAAGTTTGTCTTCTTTTAATAGTGCGTTTAAAAAGTTTGAGGGAATAACACCTTCCAACTTCAGAAAGAATAGATAGATTGTTTAATCTTTCAAGACAACATTCAAAATACCAGATAACTCTTTTGGTTTTTCTAAAGGAATCATATGACCACAATTTTTAATACTAATAAATTTTCCTTTCAAAGTATTATTAGCAGTTTTTTTGATTGCTTCTGAAGGAACCAAGGTGTCGTTTTCAGCAGAAATAAATAATATTGGAATATTTAATTGAGTAATTTGTTGAGATATGTCTACTCTAGAAGAAGTAGCTTTTAACTGTTGGATTAAAACTTTTTTTCCTAAATCACTATCCATTTTTTTTATAATTCCAGTAATTTTTGGATTGCTATGATTATCTGGATGTAAAAATTGTTGAATTCTAGCTTGAGATATTCCTTTGTAGCTGTGTTTTTCTAAAAAATCAATAGTGCTTTTTCTTAATGAGATTTCCTTATCATTTAAACCATTGGTGTTTGCCGCAACAATAATTAACTTTTTAATCTTATTAGGAAAATGAATAGCAAAATTTAAAGCAGAAAATCCACCTAATGAGAAACCAACAATAGTTACAGGTGTTTCAGTTTCAATTTTTGATAGAATTATACTGTTTATGTCTTCAAAAGAGTTAGCATTACTAATGTCAATATGGATAGGGACAATGTTTTCTACGTTTGGAAATACAAATTGCCATAAATCAACAGTACACATAGTACCAGAAATAAAATATACCTTTTGCATTATCTGTCAGTATTAGAGTTTACCAAACATTTATTGTTTTCCCATTTCCCTTTTAATGATTCCTGACTAATGAGCTCATTTTTACAGGTTAAGAAACGACCGTTTTTATCTTTTTTAATAATTTTTAATTTTCCAGCATGTATAGCGCTAATAATTCTATAAATCAATCCGTTTTTAGGAGTTTTACTTCCTTTGTAAGTAAGTGATAATCCGAATTCATTATTAAACAAATCCATTGTGGTCGAAATTTTATCAGGAACAACTCCGTCTTCTAGTTTTCGTTTCTTATAAGTTTTGTAATTTTCTCTTTCATGAGCTTTTCCTAGAGAACGTGCTGCATTAAGACCTATTTTTTGTCGTAAACTAGCCATCCAAAAAGCATGACGAAAGGCGTCTACTTGTCCGCCAGAAGGATCTCCGTCTAATAAAGGAGACTTTTTAATAGAGTCAGCAATTCTATTTGCTTCACGTGAAACATCCAAAGCTTTTTTAGCTTTAAATGGATGAAACATTACCCACATCTTTTTCTGATGAGATAATTTTTTAAACTTTTTCCAATTAGATTGTGAGAAAATAATGCTGTGAGAAATTAGAAAACAAATAAATATAAATCTCTTTATAAACATGTAATTAATTTTAGCCCAAATATAGCTTTGTTTTGTTAGCTAATCGTTTTTTTTCGACCAAGAATAAAACTATGCAAAACTATGGCTATACAAGAAGTAACCTCACACTCGTACAAAGATATCTTTAGTTTACAAACAATTCAGTTTGAACGAACTTGTGTTATAAACAAACCGCAACGAATAGATGAATATAAAATCTTTTGGATAAAAGAAGGTAGTGGAAAATATAGTATAGATTTTGAAACCTATTCTTTTGAAGGAAATGTATTGTGTTTTTTATCGCCAGGACAAATATTTTCAGTTGAATCAGAAAATATCAACAAAGCACATATGTTAAGTTTTGTTAGAGACTTCTATTGTATTCAAACACATGATTCAGAAATAGCCTGTAATGGAATTTTATTTAATAATATCTATGAAACACCATTTGTAAAACCTTGTGAAAAAGATACAGAAAAGCTAAACTTTATTATTGAAAGCTTAAAAGATGAATTAAAGAATACAGATACGGCTCAATATGATATGTTACAGGCGTATTTAAAACAGTTTATAATTCATTCGGTAAGAATCAAAAAAGAGCATGATATTATTAAAGAAGATTCCGAAACAAAGCTTTTTAAAGACTTTAGTTTGTTGGTAGAGCAAAATTTTAAAAAACTACACAGTGTAACCGATTATGCAAACCGTTTAGGTATTTCTCCAAAATCATTGGCAAAGCACTTTCAAAAGATAGGAGCAAAAACACCAAGTGATTTTATTAAAGATAGAGTGATAACTGAAGCAAAACGGCAACTTTTATATTCAACAGAAGCTATAAAAAATATTGCTTTCGATTTAGGATTTAATGATCCTGCATACTTTTCTCGCTTTTTTACAAAAGCAACAGGGCAATCGCCAAAACAATTTCAAAAAGAACAAAAGGCATAAAAAAACTCGCAACACACAAGGGCTACGAGTAAGGGGTATTATTAAAGGGGGTATAACATAAGGGGATATGTTATGTAATAATGAGACAAATATAACATTCTTTTTCAATCAGCCAATTAACATAGGTTAATATTTTAAAAAAAGTCCTAATCATAGGAACCTTTGTCCATTTTTAGAAGAGCATTCTCGTCGCATCTTTGTACTAGAATTTTAACCGATGGTTTTCACGGTTAATTAAAAACAAAAAAGATGAAGACAAAAGAATATCAATGCCCTAATTGTTGGGGATACCAAGAATACGAAAATCAATTTTCTGAAGGAGAATTGTGTGACAAACAAAAATAAGAACCTAAAAAAAATAAAGAAATGAGTACAAGAATTGAAACATTAAACCCAGAAACTACAACAGGAAAATCAAAAGAATTATTTGATGCAGTACAAAGCAAATTAGGATTTATACCTAATTTAATAAAAGTGTTTGGTAATTCACCTGCAACATTACAAAGCTATTTAAGCTTAGGAGAGTTAACTGCAAGTGGAAACTTTTCTAATAAGTTTAGAGAGCAATTAGCTTTAGCAATAGCAGAAGAAAACGAATGTAATTATTGTTTATCAGCACATACAGCTATTGGTAAAATGAATGGTTTAACTGAAGAAGAAACTGCTCAAAACAGACAAGGAATAGCAGCTGACGCAAAAGTACAGGCAGGATTAAACTTTGCACAAAGTGTAACTAAAAATAGAGGTAAGGTAAGTTCTGAAGAAATAGCAGCAGTAAAAGCAGCAGGTTATAACGACGGAGATGTATTAGAAATAGTATTAAACGTAGTATCAAATACATTAACAAACTATGTTAACCATATTGCTGAAACTGAAATCGATTTTCCTAAAGTAGAATCAGGAAAATTTAACGTAAACGCATAATAAAATTTGAGTTAGTTCTTGTAGTAATATGTGAGGCATAACTATAATAACGGAGTTATAGGCTACAAGGCTGCTCAACCCTTAAATAAATCATCCATAATTATAAAAACAAATCAAATGAAACGTATTATCGCAATTTTAGTATTAACATTAGGAATCGCTTTTCAAGCAAATGCACAAGATGTTAAAACAGTAGCTTTAGAGCAAACTAAAGGAGAGTTTACTCAAAAAGCATTAACCTTAAAAGAAGGAACTTATATTTTTGAAATCTCTAATAAAGGAGTAGGGCATGATGTAGGTTTTGTATTAGCTCCAAAAGGAAAAGTAGAAGCAAAAGATCATATCAAAAATGCATATGTAACTTCTTTAGTAAAGAATAACGGAAAGTCTACTTCTAAGAAAGTAACTTTAAAAAAGGGAGAGTATGTGTACTTTTGCCCATTAAACCCAACACCACAATACAGCTTAAAAGTAGAGTAAGCTTTTTTATATAGAAAAGAAAACCCCGCAATATTTGCGGGGTTTTCTGATTTTTATGTGAAAAGAGAATTCAATTTAATCAACTTGAATTACTTCTTTTTTTAATGTCAAGTCACTAACATTTGATGTCGAAACTTGAAGATAACCATTTTTGGTTTTCTTAATAATTTTACAAGTTAAAATCATTTCAGGAAGATTTTTATTCTGTGGATTTAATAAGTCCTCAACAGGCTTAAGTTGATAAGTACAATCGTTAATCCAGGTTACTACTAATTTTATCTTGTAATTATGTTTTTTATTTTCTTCAATTTGATATTTTGACGTTCTTTTGATATTAGTAATACCACTTAAATCATCTACTATTTTAAAATTACCAACTTTAAAAAGAGAACAATTTAAGTCTTTAATATTACTTTGGGAATAAGCAATAGAAGTAATGAAAAATAGTAATAATATTAGTTTTTTCATTTTTAATTATTTATTCATAATATCTTCAATCTCATCAGCTTCTATTGGAATATTACGCATTAAGTTGAATGGTTCTCCAGTTTCTTGGATAACTACATCATCTTCCAAACGAATACCAAAGCCTTCATCTGGAATATAAATACCAGGTTCAACTGTAAATACCATATTAGCTTGCATTGGCTCATGTAATAAACCATAATCATGAGTATCTAATCCCATATGGTGAGAAGTCCCGTGCATAAAGTATTTTTTATACGCTGGCCAGTTTGGATCTTCGTTTTGTACATCAGCTTTATCTAATAAACCTAAGCCTAGCAATTCAGAAGTCATTAGTTTACCAACTTCTACATGATAATCAGCCCAAATAGTTCCAGGAACTAATAATTTTGTAGCATCGTTTTTTACTCTGTTTACAGCATTATATACAGCTTTTTGTCTATCAGTAAAACGACCAGAAACAGGTACAGTTCTTGTCATATCAGAAGAATAGTTAGCATATTCAGCACCAACATCCATTAAAACTAAATCGCCAGCTTTACATTGTTGATTGTTTTCAATGTAGTGTAATACGTTTGCATTGTTTCCTGAAGCAATAATTGGTGTATAAGCGAATTTTTTAGAACGATTTCTAATGAATTCGTGGATAAATTCAGCTTCAATTTCATATTCCCAAACACCAGGTTTTATAAAATCTAAAACACGTCTAAAACCTTTTTCGGTAATATCACAAGCAGTTTGTAATAAGTCTAACTCAATTTGATCTTTTACAGAACGTAAACGCTGTAAAATAGGATTACTTTTAGCTACTGAATGTGCAGGGTATTTGGCTAATAACCATTTGTTAAAACGAGCTTCACGAGTTTCTGTTTCTACAGAAGCACGATAGTGCTCATTTGTGTTAATATAAACTGTGTCTGCTAAAGCCATCATTTCAGCTAATACTTTTTCTAAGTCTTGTAACCAAAAAACAGATTTAATACCACTTGTAGCTAAAGCTTTTTCTTTAGTCAATTTTTCACCTTCCCAAACAGCAATGTGCTCATTGGTTTCACGTAAAAATAAAACTTCACGTAAGTTTTCTTTTGGGCAATCAGGGAACACTACTAAAATACTTTCTTCTTGGTCTACACCACTTAAAAAGAAAATATCTCTATGTTGTTCAAAAGGTAAAGTACTATCGGCACTTACTGGATATATATCATTCGAATTAAAAACAGCTAAACTATTAGGCTTCATTTGTGCCATAAAGTTTTTACGATTTTTAATAAATAAATCTCTATTTATTGGATGGTATTTCATAATAAATTCAAATTAAATTATAAACTTGTTCCAAAAATAAGCAAACAAAATGTGCAAATATTAGCCATTTGGCGTTATTTTACATTTTTACGAATTCTACTCATATGCCTTGTTGAAATTCCTAAAAAAGAGGCTAAATACTGCAACGGAACTTTTTGTAATAATATAGGTTCGTTTAATAATAACTTCTGGTAACGTTCTTCAGGAGTTAATGTAAGTAAATTAATACGATAGTCGTCAATTAAAAAAATTTGATTTTCAATTAAATTGAAATAAAACTGATGAAAGCCTTTGTTATTTTTTAAAAGAAGTTTAAAATTAGTAACAGAAATTACCCACAAATTACAATCGCTTAAAGCTTTTATGTTTTTACGAGAAGGAGTTTGTTGTAAAAAGCTTTTTAAAGAGGTGGTACAAGTATTTTTTAAACCTAAATAAGTTGTTTTTTCTTCGTTAGAAACTTGAATAGCATGTTGTAAAACGCCACTTTCTATAAAGCAAAAGTGTTTACAAATTTTACCTTCTTCAACAAAGTATTCGTTTTTAGTAAGGGTTTTAAGAGAAAAGTGTTTTACAATTTCAGGTACAAATGAATTCAAAGTTTCATTGTTTATGATAGTTTGTATGTACTGTGTAAGATTTTCTTTTAAAACACTCATAGGTAGCTAATTTTGGTTTAAAAGTATAAAAAAAGGATGCTTAAACAAGCATCCTTTTTATAAGGTAATAGTATTATTTATTTAAACTCTCGGAAGCTCGCCTTTCTAATTCGGCTTGAAATTCTTCCATAACAGGTTTAACAGTACTGTCAGGAATGTCGGCTACTTTAATATACATTAATCCATCTACAGCATTGTTAAATTTAGGATCTACGTTAAAGGCAACCAATCGTGCATTTTGTTTTACATATTTCTTAATTAATACAGGAATACGTAATGCTCCAGGTTCAATTTCGTCAATAATTTTATCAAATTTTTGCATGTCTGCTTTAGTAGCATCAAAAACAAAATCTTTATCGGCATCTTTCAGACTTACCTTGAATTCTTTTTTAGGATGTATGTACTGAGCTACATATGGATCGTAGTAATGAGATTTCATGAATTCAATCATTAACGATTTTGAAAATTCTGAAAACTGATTACTAATACTTACTCCACCCATTAAGTATTTGTACTTAGGGTAACGTAAAGTAACATGAACAATACCTTTCCATAAAAGGAATAAAGGCATTGGTTTTTGCTGATACTTTTTTGATATAAAAGCTCTACCTAATTCAATAGTACTCTGCATCATTGAATATAATTCAGGTTCTATTCTAAATAAGGTATGGATATAAAATCCGTTGATTTCATATTTCTTAAAAATATCTTTTCCAAGTCCCATTCTATAGGCGCCTACCAATTCATTCTGCACATTATCCCATAAGAATAAGTGGTGGTAATACCTGTCAAACTTATCTAAGTCAATAGCTTTGTTAGTACCTTCTCCAACATCTCTAAAGGTAATTTCACGTAATCGTCCTATTTCATGTAAAATATTCGGAATCTCTTTCGCGTTAGAAAAAAAGACTTCATAGTTTTTACTTTGCAATAGTCTACTTCCTTTGTCTCTAAGCTCATCAACTTCTTTAATGAAAAGAGCAGAAGATTTTTGTGAAGTAACTTTTTTTGCCTTTTTAGGTATTTTAAGGTTTTGTGTTGATAAAATCTTTTGAGGTGTTTTCTCAAAAGGATTCGCCAACATGTATGTTTTTTTACGTAAGAATTGGTAAAATTCTGGAATTTCAGTGTAGGTATCTTGATCTTTTACTGAAATAGGTTTTCCAATTCTAACTTTAATTACTCGGCTTTTTTGTGAAAGTAATTCCGATGGTAATTTGGCAGTACGTAAAGTGTCGCTAATTTTAGATAAGAAATAAAATAACTGACTATTCTTAGCGTGGAAATAAATAGGGATTACAGGTACTTTAGCTTTTTTAATTAAACGTACAGCTCCTTCTTCCCATTCTTTATCAACCATTAATTTACCATCTCTGTACGTAGAAACTTCTCCTGCTGGAAAAATCCCTAAAGGTTTTCCTTCACGTAAGTGTAATAATGCATTTTTAATACCAGCAACACTCGATTTAGCATCCTTATGATTTTCAAAAGGATTTACTGGCATTACATAAGGCTTTAAAGGCTCAATTCTATGCAGTAAAAAATTAGCTATAATTTTATAGTCAGCTCTGTGTTCAACCAACAATTTAAGCAATAAAATACCATCTATACCACCTAATGGATGGTTAGAAATGGTAATGAAAGGCCCTTCTTTAGGAATACGTTTTAAATCTTCTTCAGGAATTTCAAATTCAATTTGAAATTCATTTAAAAGGCCATTTAAAAAAGGTAAATCCTTCTTATGTTTATGTTTATTATAAATTTTATTGGCCGTAGAAATGCGCAAAATTTTCATTAAAAGCCAACCAGAAAACGTTCCAAACGCTCCCAGTTTATCAGCTCCTATTGCCTTTGCAACTTCTTTTGGTGTTACTAATCCCATACACAGATATCAATTCGACTAACTGCAAATATAACGGAAATTTGCGAGCTTTAATAGCTTTTATTCGATGACCAATTGAGCTGTTTCTGTATTGATTTGACGTATAATAGCTTTACCTCTTTTTTGTATGGTTTTTATAGCTGTATCATTGAAATGACGAATGGTATAAAGCGTTACATTTTTGTATGATTTAATATTGAAATTTGTTTGTAAATCATTGTAAAAAGCATCGAAACGATCGTATTTATCTTCTATACAAACAGAAAAACTAATGGCTGAATTTTGAATTAAATTTACCTTCAATTTATACTCATGTAATTTTTTAAATACATCGCTAATGTTGTGTTCAACCATAAAAGAAAAGTCTTTAGCAGAAATTGAAGCTAAAATTTGATTTTTCTTCACGATAAAACAAGGTACTTCCGGTGTTATTTTTTTTCCTCTTCCCACACAAGTTCCGTTTTTAGTAATATCCTTAAAAGAACGAACAAATAATGGTATGTTTTTTTGTTCTAAAGGCTGAATTGTTTTTGGGTGTATTACAGAAGCTCCATAAAAAGCCATTTCTATAGCTTCGGTATATGATATTTCATGTAATAACTCCGTTTCAGTAAATACTCTAGGATCTGCGTTTAACACTCCGTCAACATCTTTCCAAATAGATACATTTTCAGCGTCTAAACAATAAGCAAAAATACCAGCAGTGTAATCAGATCCTTCTCTTCCTAAGGTTGTAGTTTCTTTTCCGTTACTACCTAAAAAACCTTGAGTTATATTTAGTTGAGAAGTATTTACATTTTCACTGATTTTCTTTTCAGTTAGTTTCCAATCAATTTTTGCATCCCTAAAATTAGAATTGGTTTGTATATAATCTCTTACGTCCAACCATTGGTTATTTACTCCAATTTTAGTTAAATAAGCACTTACAATATTTGTAGATATAAGTTCACCAAACCCTACTATTTGATCATATACATAATTATAATCAGTTGAGGTATTTTTAGCCATAAAACCACTTAACTCACCAAATAAAAGATTTACTTTATTAGTAATCTCATTATTTTCTTCAAACAAATCATTTATAATGTCTTGGTGATAGTTTACTACAAAATCTATTGAGTTTTGTAAGCTGTCTTTTTTATAAAAATAGTTGTTTATAATTTCTTCAAATGCATTGGTCATTTTACCCATTGCAGAGATAACAACTAAAAGATTTTCAGTTCCTTCGTGTTGTAAAACACGAGCTACATTTCTTACACTTTCTGCATCTTTAACAGATGCTCCTCCAAACTTAAATATTCTCATTGTAAAATTCTCTTAAGTTATCTTCACTCATATGGCATACTCTCCACTCATCATAAACGGTAGCACCAGTGCTTTTATAAAAATTAACAGCGCCAAGGTTCCAGTCTAATACTTCCCAAGCAACTCGTTTAAAGTTGTTTTCATGAGCGTATTTCATAATTGAAGTATACAAAGCTTTTCCAGCACCGATTCCTCTTTTAGATTCTGTTACCATTAAATCTTCTAAATGAATTGCTTTACCTTTCCAAGTTGAATAGCGTTCATAAAATAATGCCATTCCTATAATTTTCCCATCTGCTTCTTCAGCAACAAAAGTTTTAAATTTAGGATTGTCAGAAAAACCATCACGTAACAAATCGTCAACAGTAACTTTTACTGCATCTGGTTCTTTTTCAAAAACGGCTAATTCGATAATTAAATTTAATATAGCTTGAGCATCCTTACTTTCTCCGGACCTAATTATAAAACTCATGGTAAAATTTTTGTGTAAAGATACTTCTTAAAAAACTACTCAAAAACAAATAGAAAATTAAAACACATCATTTTAAATTGTTGAATTTTTCATAAACGATATAAAAGTAAAAAATATGATTAGAAGGGTTGCGTTTCTTTATTTGAATGTATTTTAATTTTAAGATTACATTGATAGTTAGGGAATGTAAAAAAATAGTTGTTTCTTTATATAAGAGTACTGGCTTCCGTTTATTGATTGCTAGTGTTCTAAAAAAAATATAAACGAAATCGTTGTAGTAACCCCAAAAAGGTAGCATCTTTGTGCGGAACATACGCAACACACAAAAATTTGAGATGAATAACAAACACATGACCCTTGGCGAGTATATTATTGATAACCAAAATCATTTTAAATACTCTTCTGGTGAGCTTTCTCGTTTAATAAACTCGATAAGATTAGCGGCAAAGGTAGTTAACCACGAAATTAGAAAAGCTGGTTTGGTTGATATTACAGGAGCTTCTGGAGATATAAATGTACAAGGGGAAACTCAGCAAAAATTAGATGTTTTAGCAAACGATTTATTTAAACAAACTCTTATTAATAGAGAAATAGTTTGTGGAATCGGAAGCGAAGAAGAAGACGATTATATTGTTGTTGAAGGAAAGAATAAAGGAAACGATAACAAATATGTATTGTTAATGGATCCTTTAGATGGGTCGTCGAATATTGATGTAAATGTATCTGTAGGTACTATTTTCTCTATTTACAGAAGAGTATCTCCAGAAGGAACACCGGTAACTAAAGAAGATTTTTTACAAAAAGGATCAGAGCAAGTAGCAGCTGGTTATGTTGCTTATGGAACTTCTACAATTTTAGTGTTTACAACAGGAAATGGAGTAAGTGGATTTACCTTAAATCCAGCTATCGGAACCTTTTATTTGTCACATCCAAATATTAAAATTCCAGAGCAAGGATCTATATATTCTATAAACGAAGGAAACTATGTACATTTTCCACAAGGAGTAAAAGAATATTTAAAATACTGCCAAGAGGAAAAGGAAAACAGACCATATACTTCTAGATACATTGGTTCATTGGTTTCTGATTTCCATAGAAATATGTTAAAAGGAGGTATTTATATGTACCCAACAAGTACTATTGGACCTAAAGGAAAATTACGTTTGTTATATGAATGTAATCCAATGGCATTTTTAGCAGAACAAGCAGGAGGTAAAGCAACTGATGGTTACAGAAGAATTTTAGACCTAGAGCCAACTGAGTTGCATCAAAGAGTTCCTTTTTTCTGTGGAAGTACCAACATGGTAGAAAAAGCAGAAGAATTTATGGCTAAATATCCAGAAGATGCGAATTACTAAAACGCATTAAAACAATAAGATTGATATAACTTATAGTTAAATAAATTTTCAATAAGGCAAACGGTTGTTTGCCTTATTTTTTTAAGTTAAATTTACAATCGGAAAAACGAAATTTTAAACTATTAAAAAACAAATAATTATGGCTTTTGAATTACCAGAATTAGGATATGCTTACGATGCATTAGAACCACATATAGATGCAAGAACGATGGAAATTCACCATGGTAAGCACCATAACGGATATACAACTAAGTTAAACGCTGCTATTGAAGGAACTGATTTAGAAGGAAAGTCTATTGAAGATATTTTAACAAACTTAGATATGAGCAACGGAGCTGTTCGTAATAATGGAGGTGGATTTTACAACCACTCTTTATTCTGGACAGTAATGAACCCAGAAGATAGAGGATACTTATCTGGAGAATTAAAAGACGCTATCGAAGCTGAGTTTGGTTCTAAAGAAGCTTTTATCGATGCTTTTTCTAAGGCTGCTGCAACTCAATTTGGTTCAGGATGGGCTTGGTTATGTGTTCACAAAGGAGGAAAAGTAGAAGTTTGTTCTACTCCAAACCAAGACAACCCATTAATGCCAGGTGTAACTTGTGGTGGAACTCCAATCTTAGGATTAGATGTTTGGGAGCACGCTTACTACTTAAACTACCAAAACCGTCGTCCTGATTATATTGATGCTTTCTTTAAAGTAATCAACTGGAACGAGGTTGAAAGAAGATATGCAGAAGCTAAATAATAACAAAGTTATTAGCTAACATATAAAATAAAACCCGCTAAATAGCGGGTTTTATTATGCTTATACTTTTTGAAAACGTAAGCTTTTAATTCTTTCTTCAAAAGATGTCTCTTCTACTGGTAAAACTACACTTTCAAATAAATTTAATAAATCTTCAGAGTGCTTTTCAGAAGCTAACTGTATTAGGTTAAAATAAGCAAAAGAGCTCCATAAAACGGCTTTCAATTCAGTTTTTGCCTCGTTCCACATACGGATTTCAACTAACAATTTTCTATCTCCGTAATTAATTAATTGAGAGTCAATAGTAACTGTTTCCATTAGAGTAGCAGGTTTCAAATAAGAAATTTGATGAGAAGCAACGACCCAGCTTTTTCCTTTGTTTTTTCCATGTGCATAGATGTCTAAATTGTAATTTTCAATTAGCTGATCTTCTCTAGCATTGATAAGATAATTAAAGTATGAAGCATTGTTTAAATGGTTAAAAGGATCGCAGTCTTGAAACCTTATTTTTGTTTTGCTTTCTAAAATTTTTGGTAATTCCATAGTTAATAAGTTTAAATATACCAATTGGTATATTTTTAATTAAAAAAATAGTTATAGTTGTAAATCTTGTTGTATAATTTGTTTCATGGTTAGTGATAAATCTGTAAGAAAACTAGGGTCTTTCATTATATATGACATGTATACAGCACCTTCAATCATATAAAAAAAACGTTTTGCATAAGTAGCATTATCTATAATAGGTTTAATTTCATTAGCTTGCTTTCCAGTTTCGATTAATAAAGAAAATTGCTCTAAAATTCGAGTATTATAAGAGCGAACTAAATTAGAAATAGCTGTATTTTGATTGTTAGAATCTACTCCAATGTTTAAAATAGGGCAACCTCCAAATTGTTTACTATAGTTATAATAGTTTTCGTAAAAAGAAGCTATATTATATAACTTTTCTATAGGAGAAGCGTCTTTATTAATATGTGCATTTAAATCTTTTAAAACATTTCTTACAGAAAAACGAAAAGCTTCAATAGCTAACTCTTCTTTGTTTTCAAAATGACCATAAATAGCACCTTTTGTTAAACCAGTAGCCTGAGTTATTTTTGATAAACTCATTGCCGAATACCCATTCTTGTTGAATATTGGAGCAACCGTTTCAATAATAAAAGCTTTTGTTTTCTCTGATTTAGACACAATAGTACTAGATTAAAGTGTAAATATATAAAAAATATACCAATCGGTATTTTTTGTAATAAAAAACAACTCCTCATAGTAAGGAGTTGTCAATTTTATATCTCTAAAGCTTGTGATAAATCAGCTAATAAATCATCAATATCTTCTATTCCAATACTTAAACGAATTAATGAATTCGTAATTCCTAATTTTAAACGTTCAGCTTCTGGTATCGATGCATGTGTCATTGTTATAGGATGACTTACCAAACTTTCTACACCTCCTAAAGATTCAGCAAGTGTAAAAATTTTAGTGTTTTCTAAAAAAGAAAGCGCTGCTTCTTTGCTTTCATCTTTTAAACGAAAAGAAACCATTCCACCAAAATCATCCATTTGCTTTTTAGCAATCTCATGATTTGGGTGGCTTTCTAACCCTGGGTAATAAACATCGCTAACCTTTGGGTGTGTATTCAAAAATTCAGCAACAGCTTTTCCGTTTTCACAATGGCGCTGCATACGCAAGTGTAAAGTTTTAACACCTCTTAAAGCTAAAAACGAATCCATTGGTCCAGCAATAGCGCCGGCTGCAAACTGTATAAAATGTAACTCTTTAGCAAGTTCAGCATCTTTTACCATCAAAGCACCCATAACAAGATCGGAATGACCTCCTAAGTATTTTGTTGCCGAATGCATTACAATGTCTACTCCTAAATCTAAAGGGCGTTGTAAATAAGGTGTTGCAAAAGTATTATCAACACCAATTAAAATATTGGCGTTTTTTGCTTTTACAACTTTGGTAATTGCAGCGATATCTGCAATTTTCATTAACGGATTGGTTGGTGTTTCAATCCATATTAATTTGGTGTTGTTAGAAATAGCATTGGTTACATTAGCTATTTCATCCATGTTTACAAACTGAAAATTTAACCCGTAGTTTTTAAAAAGTCTCATAAACATACGGTAAGTACCACCATAAATATCATCACCAGCAATAACTTCATCGCCAGCTTTTAAAGTTCTTAAAACACAATCAATAGCAGCTAATCCTGATGCAAATGCAAAGCCATGTGTTCCGTTTTCCAAAGCTGCAAACGAATTTTCTAGTGCAGTTCTCGTTGGATTTGCACCTCTAGAATATTCATAACCTTTATGTACTCCTGGACTAGCTTGTGCATATGTTGAGGTTTGAAAAATGGGAGTCATTACAGCACCTGTAGACTCCTCATGTTTTTGACCTCCATGTATGGCTTTGGTATTAAATTTCATGCGCTGCTTTGTTTTATACCAACTTAGTTAAAGCCATAATATTACCTAAATGAATACCTTCATGTAAATTATTAAAGGCAATAGCACTTTCAATAGAATCTAAAACAAATCCAGTACTAGTTTCGTAAGTGGTGTAGCTTGTAAAAATTCCAGCTTCAAAATCTTCTTTTAAAGTATCAGGTAAACCGATTAATAAATCTTTTACTTCTTCAAATTCTTCTTCAGTAAATGTTTCCGTAGGAAAAGTACCTTTTCTGTATTTTTCAATTAATTCATCTGAAGCTAAACAGTTTAATCCAGATAACTTATAATGTAATAACTGCTGAGTTACTACTAAATGGGCTACATTCCAAGCAATATTGTTTTTAAATCCTTCTGGAATTTTATGTAATTGCTCACTTGATAAACCTTCTATTTTTTTTAAAACTAATTCTCTTGATTTTTTTAAAACTTCAAATTGTTTGTTCATTTTTCTACTTATTTTAGCTAGCTCAAAGATAATTATTTACCCATGAAGAAAGTTTATTTTTTACAAACTTGTGATACTTGCCGTAGAATTTTAAAAGAAGTAAATATTGACGGTTTTGAAAAGCAAGAAATTAAAACCAATGCTATAACTGTTGAGCAATTAGAAGAAATGCGAAAATTGACGGATAGTTATGAGAGTTTATTCAATAAAAGAGCAAAACTATACAAGGAAAGAGATTTAAAAAATCAGAACTTAACGGAAACTGATTATCGTCAATTTATTTTAGAAGAATACACGTTTTTAAAGCGTCCAGTTTTTATAGTAGACAATGAGATTTTTATAGGAAACAGTAAAAAAGTAGTAGAAGCTTTAAAAGAAAGAGTGAATTAAGACTTTTTTTAAAGAATAAATAAACATTAAAAACTGCCTTAGTAATGAAGTGGTTTTTTATTTTTAAAAAAAATATTAATATGAAAAATACTTTATGGATTAGCTTGATTTTTCTCGTTTTTCTTTCGTGTAAAAAGGAGAACTCAGAGGTGAAAACTTTAATATTCTCTAACGATGCCAGTACTAAGATTTTTAACGAAGAAATTAATGAAATAAGACGGTTTTTTAAAAATAAAAGTGAAGAACAACAAGTGCTTTATTATGAGTATTATGATAAAATAATAATGCTTGAAAAAGAAATGAATGTATATTCAAAATTAGAAAGTATTGAGTCAAAAAAAGAGTTTCTACAAAAAATTAAAGATAATCTGGAGAAAAATTATGGTGTTAAAGGAGTTGTGTTTAATAGTTTGAAAATGAATGTGAAATCAGATGCTTTAACATTTAATTCAGTTGCTAATAATGATATAAGCAGAACTTTATATTCTTTTTATAAGACAATGTATGTGTACTCTCCTGCAAGAGAAGGACTTTAAGATGTATGAGACGAGATAGTTTTTTAGTTTGATTACAAAATGAGTTTAATGAAAAAATTAAAAAGTTTATTAATTGTTTTTGTTTTAAGTGCAATTACTTATTTGTTTTTTAATCCAATACTTGTTTTTATCAATTTGGAAAATTAATCATATTCAAATAAAAAAGATGAATAAAAAAAATAAATTAAAAACTTGGAGCTTTAGCCTTGTATTAGGAATGGGATTATTGTTTATTTCATTTATTTCTTTAGTTTCAATATTTGCTATAGGACATGAATTAAATATCAAAAATTTAGAAACATTAATTATGTTCGTAATAGTCTTTTTGCATTTTATTTGCGGCTTATTATTAGTTGTCTTTTTTAACAAAAATGTAATGTATATAAAAAAAGTTGTAACTATTCTTTTAGTTTTTACAGCATTATCTTTAATTTATATCTTATATGAACTTTCAAGTGTAAAAGTTGAAGGTTATGTTGTAGACCCACTTTTGTTAATCCCATTGTCAATTTTGTTGTTAAATATCAAGGTGTTTTTAGACTTTATAAAATCTAAAAACACTATATTAAATTAGTAATAGACATTGCTCCCGCACGGTTATATCGTGTGGTAAAAGGAAATATAAATTACTTATGTTTATCGCTATTCAGAGACTAGCGAGAGTAGAAGCCTTAATAACAAGGTGTTTTTTTTATTTTTAGAAAAAAATGAATAGAATAATAAGAAATTTAGTGTACTTGATAGTGTTCTGCTTAATATCAGTAATTGTAAAATATCTTTTTACAACGATAAAAGGGCAAAATGTAGAGAGTATAGATTATATATTGAGTGCTGGTTTTGGCTTTGTGATGTGGTTATATTATTTGTTTTCTGGGAAATTAAAAAAATCAGAAAAGAAGAGAGTCTAAATAAAATATCTTTAACCATAAGCTTTTGAAACTCTTCTTATTCGAGTAAATAATATTTTGTCACTAGTGAAAGAAGTATTTTGCTTATAAGCAAAGTGTTTTGGTAAGTCTAATGATATTAAAAGAATAACGAGGGTTATAATCTGTATATAACCCTCGTTGTGTTGTTTAAATAATTACCGTTATGGTGTTTATATAAATATAGTTATTCAAAGTAGTTGCTGTACTTTAAAAAATAAAAGTACTTACGTTTGCTTTTATCTAGAAGCTACTTTGTTTTTAGAAGAAGCTAATAAGCTAGCTAACTCGTCTTTTGTAATTTTAGTCTTAATACCTAATAATACTAATTTATCGCTATCGCCACTAGCTCTTACAATAATCTCTCTTACATATCCCTTCTTTTCTAAGAATAAAATTTCTGCTTTACCACCTTTATCTTTAGCTCTTACCAAAGTTTTTAAACTGTTTTTTCTAGAAAAACGTCTAAAATCTTTAGAAACATTATTGTTGTTATTATCAAAAATCATAATCTTAAAGTCGCTCGATTGCTCTAAAAGATTTTTTAATTCTTTATTATCAGTGTCATCTAAAAAAGAACCAGCAAAAGAGCTAGATAAGTTTATAGAAAAAGCAGATTTGTCTTTATGACTCTTGTAAAATTGTTTGAACTTAGCTTCTTGTGCAGATAAGCTTACTAAGAAAAAGCAGAATAATGCTGTTAAAATTCGTTTCATAATGGTTTGTTTTAGTTTTACAAGGGAGACGACCAGCTTTAAAATTTGTTACAATAAAAATTATTTTGGAAAATTATAGAGTTATTTTTTATTAGATTCAAGCTATTGATAATGAGTTGGAAACTTGTAACAAAAAGAAGGGTTTATAGTCTTAACTATAAACTTTGTCCATGGCTAAAAAAATTATTTTTGCAATTGTGTTATTCTCCGTTATTTATCTTTTTACCTATAGGATTTATCATTCTTGGCTAAACAAAAGATTTGAACCAAAGGATGTTTATATTTTAAAATGGATGTATAAGATTGTTGTTGTATTTGCATTCTTTTCGTTTTTATGGGCACCTTATAGTATAAGTAGTTCGGTAGTATTTATTTTTAAGTTAAGTTCTGTAGCATCCATCTTTTTTATAGCGACTCGCCTTGGCGCTAAAACCTTTTTTAAACCAGAAACAGTACCGCTAAAAAATAGTGAGGATAGTATAAGAAAAGAAAAACCATCAGAAGAAATCTACAAAAAAGCATCATGGTTAAAAGGACAAATGATAGCAAACCAGTTTTATCTAAATCCTGATCTAACATTAAAATCTTTAGCAGAGAACCTAAATATGACTCCGCATGTTCTATCAAAAGTAATTAATGATGGGTTGAATAAGAATTTCTCCGATTTTGTAAATGAATATAGGGTAGAAGCAGTAATAGAAAAAATGCGTAACGAAAAATACAATCATATAACACTGTTAGGTTTGTCTTTTGAATGTGGTTTTAATTCAAAAACAACTTTTAATAGAGTATTTAAAAATATAAAAGGAGTTACTCCTTTAGTTTATAAAAAATCAATAAAAGATACTTCAGAACAACTAAAAATGAGTGCCATTTTATAGTTTGGAGCTATTGCTGTCTTGTGTGAATATATGTTTGTTAAAAATTTAAATTAAAAACATGAGATTGAATTATTACTTAGTGCTTATTGTTTGTTTAATGATTTCTAACAATACGATAAGCTTCGCACAAAAAAAATCAGAAGAAATAGCAACTGGAAAATTATTTTTCTCCAAAATTGATTTTCAGAAAAGTAAAATAACTTCAAAAAATTATACTAATAGTTTCACTTTACATAAGGACAAATACTTAAATATTCACTTTGCATTAGATAAACCTCTTATTGAAAGTCTTAAATCGTTAGCTCCTAATTTAACAGATGATCAATTACTAAATAAAGGAAACTTTCAGTTTTCAATTATAGTAGATGGAAAAAAGGTACATACTGAGAATTTAAACAAAGGAGCAGGAACAGTTGATTTTAAAACCAAAAAAAGAAAACACTTTATTCCATTAATGTATCCAGAACAAATTGATTTTTGGGGCTGGTTTATGTGGATGAAGTTCATGAAATTAAGTGGAGGACAAGATGTGTTGGTAGGAAGTAAACGTTCTTTAACTTTTGAGGTTCGACCTTATATAAAAACAGAAACATTAAAAGAGGGGCCTGTATTAGCTAAAGGAAATATTACCGTTGAGGTGGCTAAAATTCCTGTGGATGAAAGTTTGATTCCTATTCAAAAAATAGAACCGAATAGTGGATGGGAATTATCAAAAAGCACTTTTAATGCTAAAATAATAGAAGATCTGAACAGAAAAATAGCAGAAAAAAGATTTGAAGATATCAATGGGATTGTAGTTATAAAAGACAATAAATTATTAATAGAAGAATATTTTAATGGAGAAACTAGAAATAGTTTACATGATGCAAGGTCGGTAGGAAAATCATTTGCTTCTACAGTATTAGGAATAGCAATTAAAGAAAACTATATACAAAGTGAAAATGTGTTGTTGAAAGAATTTTATGATTTACAATCTTTTGAAAATTATAGTAAAAAGAAAGACTCGGTAACATTAAAATCTCTCTTAACAATGAGTTCAGGATTTGTTGGAGATGATAGTGATTACAATAGTATAGGGAACGAAGAAAAGATGTATCCAACGAGTAATTGGGTTAAATTCTCACTTGATTTACCTATGGAGAAGGAAAAAAAGATAGGTGAAGATTTTTCTTATTTTACTGCAGGAGTCGTTATTTTGGGAGATGTTATTCATAAATCGGTACCAAAAGGGTTGGTGTCTTATGCAGAAGAAAAATTATTTAAACCATTAAATATAACTAACTATAAATGGCAATACACTCCACAAAAAGTAGGAAATACAGCCGGAGGAATACAACTAAGGGCTATTGATTTTGCAAAGTATGGTCAATTATATAAGAATAAAGGAATGTGGAATGGTAAACAGATTTTAACCAAAGAATGGGTAGATAAAAGTTTATCAAAACAAGTTAGTCAAATTAATGCAGGGATAGAAAACGGTTACTATGGTTATCTTTTTTGGAATAAAGAATACAAAGTAGAAGGCAAGAGTTACGAGGTTTCTTTTTGTAGTGGGAGAGGGGGGAATAAGATTTTTATTTTTAAAGACATTCCATTTGTGGTAGTTATAACTTCTTCGGCGTATAATAACCCCATTGCTCACCTTAATGCAGATAAGATTGTAAAGGAATATATACTGCCTGCGGTAATTGAAAAGAAGTAAAAAGAATCAAAATATATTGCAAAAAAAAGACTTAACATTATCTGTTAAGTCTTTTTAGTTGGCCTACAAGGACTCGAACCTTGAATATCGGTACCAAAAACCGGTGTGTTACCATTACACCATAGGCCAATTGCGTGATTGCGGATGCAAATTTACATACTTTTTTCGTTTACACAAAACTTTTTTTGATTTTTTTTTCTTTAACAGAAAATTATCTGATTTACACCACTACAAATATAATCAAAATTATATTTTTGCTAGAAACAAAAACAGACTAGTTATTAGTACATTCACAATAACTTTATTAAAAATCTATGGACGAATTTAACTACAAAAAATGGAACACAATTTTAGGTTGGGTTACATTTGCAGTGGCATTAATCACTTATACTTTAACATTAGAACCTACCGTGAGCTCATGGGATTGTGGTGAATATATCTCTACAGCAGTAAAATTAGAAGTAGGGCATCCACCTGGAGCACCTTTATTTCAAATGCTAGGAGCTTTCTTTGCAATGTTTACCAGCGACCCTAGTCAGTGGGCTATGATGGTAAACTTTATGTCGGGCTTAGCTAGTGCATTTACTATTCTGTTTATGTTTTGGACTATAACTGACTTGGCTAAGAAAAAGGCCACTAGAAATGGTGAGTTTGGTAAAAGTGCAGCTATAGCTGTTTTAGGAAGTGGAGTAGTCGGAGCTTTAGCATATACATTTTCAGATAGTTTTTGGTTTAGTGCAGTAGAAGGTGAAGTATATGCAATGTCATCATTTTTAATGGCGTTGTTATTTTGGTTAGGATTACGTTGGGAAAGTGAAATTAATACACCAAGAGGTAATAAATGGCTAGTATTAATAAGTTTTGTTGTAGGACTTTCATTTGGAGTACATATATTATCGTTATTAGTAATACCATCAATAGTATTATTATACTTCTTTAAAACGTATAAAGATATCAATGTAAAAACTACAGCAATAGCAACGGTAGTTTCAATATTAGTATTGGCATTTGTATTTAAGTTTTTATTTCCATTCACACTTAAGTTCTTTAGTGTATCAGAACTTTTCTTTATCAATCAAATAGGATTACCATATAATTCAGGAACTATTATAGCCGGAATAGTATTAATTGTATTGTTCTATTTTGGATTAAACTATACTCGTAAAAAAGGTTTAGTAACAGGAAATACTTTAGTGTTGTCGATATTATTTATCATGATTGGTTTTTCATCATGGTTAATGTTACCAATACGTGCAAATGCAGATACAGTAATTAATGAGAATAATCCTTCTAGTGCAAGAGAGTTGTTAGCGTATTACAATCGTGAACAATATGGTGATGCAAATGTATTTTACGATAAATACTATTCTGTAGCTTACGACCGAGAGCAAGATCCAGAAAAACCATATAGAGATGATAAACCTAAATACGAAAAGAAGGATGGGAAATATGTAATTGTAAATAAATACAAAAATGTACTACCTAATTACTCAAGTAAACACAAAGGGTTTATACCAAGGATGGTTGATCCAGGTTCGGAACAGCATTATAAAAGAATAGCAGGAATACCAGCAAGAAGTAAAAGACGTCCAACCTTTATAGAAAATATGAGGTTTATGCTCGATTATCAGTTCGGTTATATGTATGGGCGTTATTTTATGTGGAATTTTGTAGGTCGTCAAAATGATATACAAGGACATTTAGATATAGAATCAGGAAACTGGTTAAGCGGAATTAATTTTATTGATGAAGCTCGTTTAGGTTCGCAAAAAAACTTACCAGATGATGTAAAGAATAATAAAGGACGCAATACTTATTTCTTTTTACCATTAATTTTAGGATTAATTGGGTTGTTATATCAGGCTAAGAAGGACAAAAAGAATTTATATACACTTGCAATGTTTTTTGCATTCACAGGGTTTGCAATTATATTCTATACCAACCCAAAACCATTTGAGCCAAGAGAAAGAGATTATGCAGTAGTAGGTTCGTTTTATGTATTTGCTATTTGGATAGGATTTGGAGTGTTAGCACTGTATGAATATTTTAAGAACTATGCGAATAAAAGAGCAGTAGCTATAGGAGTATCAGTGGTTTCGTTACTAGCAGTACCAGTATTAATGGGAGCTCAAAACTGGGATGATCATGATAGAGCAGATAGATACATTGCACAGTTAAACGCACAAACATATTTAGAAAGTTGCGATCCGAATGCAATTATATTTACTATTGGTGATAACGATACATTCCCGTTATGGTATATGCAACAAGTAGAAGGTGTTCGACCAGATATTAAGATTGTAAATACAAGTCTTTTTCAAACAGATTGGTATATTGACCAAATGAAAAAGAAAACATACGATGCTGATCCTATACCGTCAAAATTAACACACGACCAGTATAAATATGGAACTTTAGATGTAGCGTATTATTATCCATTACCACAATTGAAAGATTCAATTTGGCCAATAGATACCTTTATGCGTTGGATTTCTAGTGATAGTGATAGAACATATTTAGAAACAGGAGAAGATTCTAAAGAAAAATTTTATCCATTAAATAGAATTAGAATTCCAGTAAATAAAGAAAATGTATTAAAAACTGGATTGGTAGCTAAAAAAGATGCCGATAAAATTTTACCATATATAGATATTACTGTCGATGAGCAAGGGCTAACAAAGAATAGAATTTTAATGTTAGATATCTTAAATAATTTCGATTGGAAACGCCCAATTTATTTTACAGGAGGAGCAAATGCAGATGAAGAGTATATTTGGTTAAAAGACTATTTGCAGCTAGATGGAATGGCATATAAACTAGTACCAATAAAAACACCAAACAAAGGAAAGTCTATATTTGATATGGGGCGTATTGACCCAGAAAAAATGTATGCTAATGTTAAAAAATGGGATTGGAAAACCATTAATAATGGTAAAATCTATTTAGATGAGCAAAGTAAGCGTAATGCAATATCAATTAGAAACAACTTAATGCGATTATCAGAAGAGTTTATGAAACAAGGAGACTCGGTAAAAGCAAAAGATGTGCTAGATTTATCATTATACAAAATGCCAATTAAAGATTTTGACCATTACAGTATTTCTTTAGGATATCCTGAGTTGTATTACCGCATGGGAGATATTGATAAGGCCAGAGAAACATCAGAAACATTAACTGAAATTTTCCAGCAAAAATTAAAGTATTACCATACGTTTGATTATGAAGACTTAGATTTAGTGAAAGAGAATATAGAAACGTATTTGTACATGTATCAAAATGTAATGCAACAAATTATGCGTTATGATGATACAGAATATGGTAAAAAAGCGCTTAAAGATTATTTAATTCATGAAGGTTTGTTTAATCCGTCATCGACAGAAGAAAATGAGCGATTTATGCAACAATTAGATTCTATAAAACCTTAAAATTAATGAGGTTGTATTTTATAAAAACACCACGTATACTTAAAAAAATATTTTCTAAGTATACGTGGTGTTTCTCTTCTAATAAAAAAGAAATTTATCTAACTTTTGATGACGGGCCTATTCCTGAGGTTACAGAGTTTGTGTTAGATGAATTGCAAAAATATAATGCAAAAGCAACCTTTTTTTGCATTGGCGATAATATTAGAAAACATCCTATAGTTTTTTCTCGAATAGTAAAAGAAGGACATTCGGTAGGGAATCACACATTTAATCACCTAAATGGTTGGAAAACGAATCAAGAAGACTATATAAAGAATGTTGAGCTTTGCGAAGAGATTATTAATAATGAGATTTCTAAAATAAAGGAGTCTAATGAAACAAAATTGTTTAGACCTCCTTATGGTAAGATAAAAGGAAAACAAGCAAAAGAAATGCTTAAAAAAGGGTATAGGGTTATAATGTGGGATGTCCTTTCTGCAGATTTTGACACCTCAGTAACTAAAGAAAAATGCTTAAAAAACGTGTTAGATAATACTGAAAAAGGAAGTGTTATCGTTTTTCATGATAGTATAAAAGCAAGTGGCAGGCTGTATTATGCTCTTCCAAAGTTTTTGGAAGAATATACAAAAAAGGGGTATGAATTTAAGGCTATACTTTAAACGTACTGTTGTACTAAGCCGATTAAAGTGTTAGCATCTTGCTCACCGGTCTGGCGCCATTTCATTTCGCCATCTTTATAAATCATAAAAGTTGGGTTTCCTTTAACGCGCAAAGCATCAGCAAGAACTTCATTCTTTTTAATGTCTATTTTAATAACTTTAGCTTTATCTCCTAAAGCAGCAGCGACATCACGAAGTGTGTCTAAGCTAGGTTCTACCTCGCTCCAATCTGTATAAAAGTCAATTAAAACAGGTTTGTCAATACTTATAATTTCACCAAACTTTGTCATTTCTATAAAGTTTTATATAAAAAATTTATCAAAATTACCGATTTTTTTTTAAATAGATATTAACATTTGTTTAAATTCCTTTAAAAATCAGGCTTTTTTTAGCTCTATTACAGTAATTTCTGGCCAAATACCCACTCTTCCAGGAAAAGCATGGTATCCAAAACCTCTATTTACGTTAATATAACGCCCAAATTCCTCATATAAACCAGCCCATTGCTTGTAAACATACTTGGCAGGGCTCCATTTGATAAATCCTGGGATTTCTATACCAAATTGTAAACCATGTGTATGTCCGCTTAGAGTTAACTGGTAGTTAAAATCGTCTTTTTTAACTTTATATTCCCAGTGACTAGGGTCGTGACTCATTAATACTTTAAAATCGTCTTTATTAATTCCTTCAGAAGCCTTTTGTAAATCGCCAGCTTGATTAAAACCTTTTCCCCAGTTTTCTACACCAATTAAAGCTATTTTTTGACCATCTTTTTCAAGATATCTATTCTCATTTAGTAATAAGTCAAAACCAATTTTAGGATGAATTCCTTTAATGGCGTCAAAATTTGCAGTTTTCTCTTCTTTGCTTTCCCATTTTGAATAATCACCATAATCATGGTTTCCAAGGATAGAATATTTTCCCGAAGGAGCTTCTAATTGTTTAAAAGTGTCAATCCAGTTATCCATTTCAGTAGCAAAATTGTTTACAATATCACCAGTAAATAAAATTACATCTGATTTTTGCTCGTTTATTAAATCAACACCATATTGAATTTCTTCTTTATTAGTAAAACTACCAGAATGAATATCGGTAATTTGAGTAATTGTAAAACCATCGAAAGCATCAGGTAAATCACTAAATTTTAATTGATATTTAAGTACTTTATAATTGTATTTACCTTTAAAGATTCCATAAAGTAAACTTGCAAAAGGAATAGCAGCAATACCTATAGCTAATTTGGCAATAAAACTTCTTCTTCCAGCCAATTCTTTAGTGTCATTTGAGGAAAAATACGAGATAGCTTTTTGAATCCATCTTACTAAATCTTCTCCAAGCATAAACAATAAAATAAATAATTTAGGAACTAAAGCTAGTAGTAAAAAACCAAATGCCCATTGAAATTGCTTGGTTTGACCAGAACTTCTATCGGAAGTAAAAATTACATAAAAAAAGTTGACGTATGCTAAAACTCCGAAGAGTAACCATCCGTAACGAATAAACTTATTTTTAGTTACTGTTTTAATGGCTTGAAAAGCATAAGTTTCAAGTAAAATAATAAGTAACGAAATGATAATGATTGTTATAAGCCAACGAGACATATTTATGTTTTTTTAAGTCGAACAAAGATAGGGGGATTCTAAAAAATCAATTTTTAACATCTTGTTAAAGTTTTGTAGCTTTACAAACGGAGTTCGCAGGAACAATTTCTATAGGTTATTTTTCTTAATTCAATCTATATCAGTAATTTATTTCATTAGGCTTTAAACAACAAAATGGCAGAACAAAAACGACTTTTTTTACTTGATGCATTTGCACTAATATTCAGAGGATATTATGCTTTTATAAAAAATCCACGTATTAATTCAAAAGGAATGGATACATCGGCAATTTTAGGATTTACAAATTCTTTAATTGATGTAATAAAGCGTGAGAAACCAGATTATTTAGCTGTTTGTTTTGATAGAGGAGGAAGTGTAGATAGAGTAGAAGCTTTTCCTGAGTATAAAGCGAATAGACAAGAAACACCAGAAGCTATTAAAATAGCTGTCCCGTATATTGAAAAGATATTGGAAGCAATGAATATTCCTGCAATTGTAAAAGAAGGGTATGAAGCGGATGATATTATAGGAACCTTAGCAAAAAAAGCAGAGAAAGAAGGTTTACAAACTTATATGGTTACACCAGATAAGGATTTTGCTCAATTGGTTTCGGATAACATTTTTATGTACCGTCCACCAAGAATGGGGAATGGTTATGAAAAATGGGGGATTGAAGAAGTAAAAACAAAGTTTGGTGTAGAAACCCCAGAACAAGTCATAGATTACTTGGGGATGATGGGAGATTCAGCAGATAACATCCCAGGGTTACCAGGTGTTGGAGAAAAAACTGCTAAAAAATTCCTTGCTGCCTATGGAACTATGGAAGGCTTACTAGAAAATACCCATGAGCTGAAAGGAAAGATGAAGGAGAAAGTAGAGGCGAATGCTGAACTAGGATTACTTTCTAAAAAATTAGCAACTATAATGCTAGACGTGCCTGTTGAATTAGAACAGGATAAATTGATTTTTGAACAACCAGATATTCAAAAAACAACAGAAATATTTAATGACTTAGAATTTAGGCGCTTAAGTGATAATTTCTTAAAAACATTTGGAGCAAAATCTGTAGCTGAAGAGAGTTCAAGTAAAACAACTAAGAAAGCAGTAGCAGATGGAGCTAACAATACAGGTCAGTTCGATTTATTTGCAGCACCAGGAACTGGAAAAGTTAGTGAAGAAAATAATATTAATGGTTTTAGAACTATTGACAATACAAATCACTTTTACCAATTAATAAATACGCCAGTATCTAGAAAACTGTTGTTGAATAAATTAATGCAACAAGAATCGGTATGTTTTGATACAGAAACTACTGGGTTAAAAGCTTTAGAAGTTGAGTTGATAGGTATTGCTTTTTCTTGGGAGGAAAAGAAAGGATATTATGTTACATTTCCAGAAGACCAAGAAGAAACACAAACGATACTTGAAGAATTCAGGCCGTTTTTTGAAAATGATAGCATAGAAAAAGTAGGGCATAATTTAAAATACGATATCAAAGTATTGTCAAATTACAATATGCCTGTAAAAGGAAAATTGTTTGATACTATGATTGCGCATTATTTGATAAATCCAGATATGCGTCATAATATGGATGTTCTTTCAGAAACTTATTTGAATTATCAGCCAGTATCAATTACCGAATTAATAGGGAAAAAAGGAAAGAATCAGCTATCAATGCGTCAGGTAGAGCTTTCAAAGCAAAGTGAATATGCAGTAGAAGATGCAGATATAACCTACCAGTTAAAAGAACATTTTTCAGAAGAGTTAGAAAGTGGCAACTTAACAGGGTTATTTAAAGATGTTGAAGCACCGTTGGTGTCTGTGTTAACAGCAATGGAGATAGAAGGGATTAACTTAAATACTGATTTTTTAAAGTCTTTATCGGTAGATTTAGCAAAAGATATTGAGCAATTAGAGCAAAATATTTATAAAGAAGCAGGAGAGGAGTTTAATATAGCATCACCTAAACAGTTAGGAGTTGTTTTGTTTGAAAACATGAAATTGGTAGACAAGCCTAAAAAAACAAAAACAGGACAATATTCAACTGCCGAAGATGTGCTTTCAGCATTAGCAAAAGATCATGAGATTATTGCTAATATTTTAGAATACCGTCAGTATAAAAAATTACAAAGTACTTATGTAGATGCTTTACCAAATGAGGTGAACCCTAAAACAGGACGTGTACATACAGTATATGCACAAGCTGTAGCTGCAACAGGTAGATTGAGTTCTAATAATCCGAATTTACAGAATATTCCAATTAGAACAAAAAGAGGGCAAGAGGTTAGAAAAGCTTTTATTCCTAGAGATGAAAATCACGTATTATTAGCTGCCGATTATTCTCAAATTGAATTACGAATTATAGCTGCTTTAAGTGAAGAAGAAACGATGATTAAAGCTTTTCAGGATGGAGAAGATATTCATGCTTCAACAGCAGCAAAAGTTTTCAATGTAGCTATCGATGAGGTAACTAGAGAGCAACGTAGTAATGCTAAAACAGTAAACTTTGGAATTGTTTATGGAGTTTCGGCATTTGGATTAAGTAATCAAACAGATTTATCAAGAAAAGAAGCAAAGGCTTTAATTGACACATACTATGAAACATATCCAAAGTTGAAAAGCTATATATCAAAGCAAGTAGATTTTGCTCGTGAAAATGGTTATGTGGAAACAATTTTAGGGCGTCGTAGGTATTTAAAAGATATTAATTCTCGTAATGGTATTGTACGTAGTGCTGCCGAACGAAACGCAGTAAATGCACCAATACAAGGTAGTGCTGCAGATGTTATAAAGCTTGCAATGATTAATATTCACAACAGATTTGAAAAAGAAAATTTCAAATCAAAAATGTTGTTACAAGTTCATGATGAATTGGTGTTTGATGCACATAAAGATGAATTAGAGATTATTCAGCCAATTATAAAAGAAGAAATGGAAAATGCATTTAAAATGTCAGTTCCATTAGATGTTGAGGTTGGTTTAGGAGAAAATTGGTTAGAGGCACATTAAAAACTAAAGAATGGAGCTAGATTATTTGGAGAATGTAAATGGTCTTAATGAGAATGTTGTTAGATTGTATAACTTTAATAAGGAAGAAGCACAGAAGCTTAGTGAGCTAATTGAAGATGTAATAATTAATAAAAAACAACGATTAGATTTATCTACTGTAGATTTTATAAAACCTAGGAATTGTAATCTAATTTTAGGATTGTTCAAGTCTGATGAAGGGATACTTACAGAAGATTATAAAACCTTTTATTGTGTCCTTACATTAAGAGGTTTTATAAATATGTTGAATCTTATAGAGCCTTTTTGTAAAAAAGAAACGAGGAGCTATCAATACTTATACGATATTGATAACCCCACGGATTTATTATTTTCTCCAACAGCAAGTTGGTAAAATGTAATTTACTTAATAGTAAAGATTTCTTCTTGTACCCAATTAGCTCTTAACTTGAAAATTTTTTCAAAGTAAATCACTTTTTCAGGTTGTTTTCTAGATAGGAAACTACCAGTATCCCATTGATTATTATTGTTTTCATCAATAATTACCCTAACAGTGTATTCTCTAGGTTCAAGTAATTCAAACTCTACTTTTTTGGAGGTGTTTAGATATCTAGTTTTAATTACAATGTCTTTATTTATAAGTTGTAATATAACTGGGTGTTTTGTTTCTTTTTTAATATCTAATACAATAGTTCCATAATCTTCAGGAGTTAGTGTATTGTATCTATAATTTAAAGAATCATTAGAAGTTTCAAAAAGATCGGTAATTCCTTTAGGTAAAACATTGAAATTATAATCCATTTTTGTTTTTTTCGAGAATAAAACAGCAATCTTATTAATATCTAGTTTTTTAACTTCAAAAGGAACGTCAACTGTGTCTTTATCTACTAGAGAAAATTTTGTTTTATCAATGTTTACAATAGGATTGTTTGTGTTAAGAAATAAAGTGTCATTTAGATGTAGTGTTCTACGAATATTTGAAGAAATAGAAAGAGAATCTATTTTCTTTTTACGTAAACGTACGGTAATAGTATCTTTAAAATCAGTATTACTAACTATAAAGTTCAAAGAATCTTGTTCAATTATTGGAGTATACCAATAGTTAAGAGTGTCTTTATCTTTTTCAAACTTAGAAAAAGATTTAAAATCAGTAGGAACAGACGATAATAAATCGACTTTCATATTTTCTTTTTCACCGTTAAAACCAAATAAAATTTTCCCTTTGGTTATTTCTTTTCCTCTTTTAAATTTAAAAGGCTGTAATTCTTTAAAAATACGGATAGGTTCTGTAATCAAGGTATCTTGAGGTAAAGAAATAGTGTCTTTAAAAAAACCAATCTCATCATTTTGACTATTGAAAAGGTAGTTTTTTGAAGACTGTTTTAAACCAAGTAAAAGATATTTTCCTTCTCGTAAATTGGTAAACTCAAAATTGGTAGAGTCTAATGTACTAGTTACATAGCTTGGCTTTTGTTTGTAAACAATAGAATCGTTATAAGTACTGTCTAATTTATATAATAATACACTAATGTCTTTAATTTTTTCTTTTTTAAAAGCTGGTGCAACAGAACCTTTTAAACTCAATGAGTCAATATAGTTTCCGGTAGAGAAAACATATTTAAAGCTTTCAAGTTTGTTATTTTCATTATTGTCTTGTACAGCATTACCAAAATTAAAAGTATAAGTAGTATTAGATTTTAGAGTGTCTAAAATTTTGATGTTAATATACTTACTAGGTGTACCTTGTGGAGTAATTAAAGGAGGATATTTTAAAGGAGGTGAAACAACAAGTTGTTTAGAAAGATCCTTTAAAACAATATATTCATCAAATTCAATTCGTATATTTTCTTTATTGAAATTGATAGATTCATATGGGGGTTTAGCAGTAACCATAATAGGAGCATCTTCATCTTTTGGTCCACCAGTTGGGTTACCTTGTTTTGCACAGCTAGCTATAAAAAGGGTAAATAAAATAACAAAAAGAGTATGTTTAATTTTCACAAATTAATATTTAAAATATAACATCAAAAGTAGTAAAATAAGACGAATGAAATCTATACATTTTTAGTGTAAGCCATAGTAGCTATGCTAATGGTAATATCTTTTGTTTTTAGTAATTCTTTACAACAGTTTTCAAGTGTAGCTCCAGTGGTAATAACATCGTCGATAAGTAAAACGTGTTTTTTTTCAAAAAAAGTATAACTAGTTAATTTAAATTTGGTTTTATTGTTTGAAAAACGATCAAAACGTTTTTTAAAAGTTTGTGTTTTTGAAACAGAAACTTTTATAAGAATATCAGGAATATATTTGATATCTAAAACTTCACTTAAAGTTTGACCAAATTTGGTAAGTTGATTGTAGCCACGATTTTTTAATTTTTTAGGGTGAAGAGGAACTGGAAGGATATAATCAACATGATTAAAAATATTAGATTCTTTTAATAAGTATCCAAATCTATTAGCAAGAAACACACCTATTTGTTGTTGGTTTTTATATTTTAACTCGTGAATAATTTTTTGTGTTATTCCGTGTTTTTGATAGTATAAAAATGAGCGAATACTTTTTATAGGTACTTTTCCATAAAAAGTAGATAACATTGTAACATTTGTATAAGGGTTGTCGTCGATAATAGGTAAATCATTATTACAAGTTGTACAGAGGTGCTTTTCGTTTTGCAATAGCGTTAACGTACAATTAACACATAGATTAGGATAAAATAAATAGAATATTTCTTTTAAAAGTCGCATCTTTACAAGCCATTTTTTAATAGAAAGATACAAAAAACTAACAAAAAAAGCATTTTGAACAAGAAACTTAATTTTTTTAAAGAAGCAGTAAAAAACTATAAAACATCTGGGACTGTAGTTCCTAGCTCTAGGTTTTTAGCAGATAAAATGCTAAAAGAAATAGATTTTTCAGAAGCTAGAGTTATAGTAGAGTTAGGACCTGGAAATGGAGCAATTACTCATAGTATATTAAAAAAAGTTCATCCTAGTGCTGTTGTTATATGTTTTGAAATTAATGATGCTTTTTATGAAGAATTAAAAGAGATAGATAATCCTCAGTTAATTGTTTTAAAATCTTCAGCAGAAAAAATAAAAGAAGAAATAGGAAAGTTAGGATATGATAAGGCAGATCATATAATATCTAGTTTGCCACTAACAATTATTCCTAAAAAAATATCGTCTAATATTTTATTAGAAAGTTATCATTTTTTGAAGCCTAATGGGATGTTTATTCAATATCAATATAGTTTAACTTATTACAAAAAATTGAAAGAAGTTTTTGGGAAAAATATATCCTTAAGTTTTGAGCCTCTTAACTTTCCACCGGCATTTGTGTACAAGTGTGTTAAAAAATAGTATATTAGCGCAGAACACAGTAAAATGTTCATCATAATTCCCCAAATGATGATTACTATACCAAGATTGAAAAATAACGGCATTGTTGCCTTTTTGATGGTTTTAATAATTACCATTGGATATTTGTCATACCAAAATGCGAGTGATTATGCAGAATTAAAGAATGTTTTTGAGTTAGAAAAAAAGGAGCTAGAATCTGAACTTAATATTGTTATTAAGGATTATGAAGATGTAAGCTTTGATAAAAATGAAGTTTCATTAAAACTTAGAGAAGAACTTCATAAAATAATAAAACTTAGAGACACCATTCAAAATTTAAAAGCGATAGATTATGGATTAATTCGTTTTTATAGAAAAAGAATTGCAAATCTAGCTACACAAAATAAAATACTTTTTACACAAATAGATTCATTAAACCTTCTTAATAATGAACTAGAAACTAAAAATGATAGCGTAAAAGAAGCGTTGTTAGAAAAAGAAAATCTAAACACAAAATTAAAGCATAAAAATTATTTCTTAGGACAAGAGAAAAAGGTTTTAAAGGAAAAAATTGCCGTCGCAGAAATTATTGAAATATCTTCAGTAAAGGTAGAGGCAATGAAAAAAAGAAGGAAAGATAAATATACATCTACATCAAGATCTAGTAGAACAGATGCTTTTAAAGTAGAATTTAATTTATTAGAAAATAAAATTATTTCAGAAGGAGTAAAGCCTATTTATATTCAAATATTAGATGAAAATAAAAAGGTAATAGCTCCTGCAAAGGAAGTAAGATTAAAAAATAAAGAGAAAATAATAAGTAGTGATATTTTAATGGCAGAATATCATAATAAGCAAATACCCGTAATTTCTTTTATTTATGTAAATAGAGAAAATATACACAAAGGATCTTACTTAGTTAAGATATTTGTAAATGGTGTTTTTGCTGGTAAATCAATTGTGAAATTAAGATAAAGAAATGAAGTAGAAAACTATTAATTAACCCCAATAAACCCCCTTAATTATGACTCCCCACAAAAGAAAAAGCATATTAATTGTTGTGCTTTTAATGCTTACACTTTTTTTAACGTTGTACTCGTTTCAGAAATCTAGCCAATACGAAGACTTGAAACAAATCTTTCAACAAGAAAAGACTGATTTAGAAAAAGAGTTAGACGAAATGATAAAAGATTATACTGATGTTGTTGTAAGAAAAAAACGTCTCTCTAAAAGATTAAAAGTAGAGTTGGTAAAAATGAAAGAATTACGTGATTCTATCAAAAATTTACGAACTGATAACTATAATCTAATTAGAAAGTATAGGAGAAAAATTGTTACGTTAGAAAGAGAAAATAGAAACTTATTTATTCGAGTAGATTCACTTAGTACAGTTAACAACGCTTTAGCTCAAGAGAATGTTATTACTAATGAAATTTTAAAGCAAAAGGAAACAATAAATGTTTCGTTAACAGAAAAGAATAAAGAGTTAACTGAGAAGCAAAAATCACTTGAAGAGAAAATTGCAATTGGAGGAATTATAAAGACAAGTCCAGTAAAAGCAATTGCAATGAAGGAGCGTAGTAGTGGAAAATTAACTTCTACATCGAGATCAAGTAGAACAGACGCATTTAAAATCAATTTTGATTTGCTAAAAAATGTAATTACTGAAGCTGGAGAGAAATCTGTTTATATCCAAATTATAGATGAGAATAAAAAAGTAGTAGCACCAAAAGGAGTTACGAACTTAAAAGATGGAGGTAAAATTCAATATTCAGATTCTATAGAAGTAAATTATAGTAACGACAGATTAAGCTTAGTATCGTTAGTTCTAGTAAATAGAGATGATATAAACAAAGGAAAATATACCGTGAGTGCTTTTGTTGATGGTGTTTACTCAGGAGCCACAACTTTAAAGCTCAGATAAGTAATCATTAAAAAAAATAATAGAAAGTGAAGAATTAAATGAATTCTTCACTTTTTTCTTTTAGAATAGCGTTAGTTTAAATCCTTATTTTATTTTTGCACCATGGCAAAACAAGAAGATCAATTTAAAAAGGTATTATCGCATGCTAAGGAGTATGGTTATGTATTTCAATCATCTGAAATTTACGATGGTTTAAGTGCGGTATATGATTATGCTCAAAATGGAGTAGAGTTAAAGAAAAACATTAGAGATTACTGGTGGAAAGCAATGGTGCAAATGCACGAAAATATTGTAGGGATAGATGCGTCTATTTTAATGCATCCTACTACATGGAAAGCATCAGGTCACGTAGATGCATTTAATGATCCATTAATTGATAATAAAGATTCTAAGAAAAGGTATAGAGCAGATGTTTTAGTAGAAGATTATTGTGCTAAAATAGAGGGTAAAATAGAGAAAGAAGTAAAAAAAGCAGCAAAACGTTTTGGTGATGCTTTTAATAAAGAAGAATTTCTTGCTACTAATGGCCGTGTTTTAGGGTACCAAGAGAAGATAAACACTATTTTAGGTCGACTTGGAAAATCTTTAGAAAATGAAGATTTAGCAGATGTAAAAGCGTTAATTGAAGAATTGGAAATTGCCGATCCTTTAACAGGTTCTAAAAATTGGACAGATGTTAAGCAGTTTAACTTAATGTTTGGAACAAAATTAGGAGCTTCAGCAGAAACCGCAATGGATTTATATTTAAGACCTGAAACTGCACAAGGAATTTTTGTAAATTTCTTAAATGTGCAAAAAACGGGTCGTATGAAAATTCCTTTTGGAATTGCCCAAACAGGTAAGGCTTTTCGTAACGAAATAGTAGCGCGTCAGTTTATTTTTAGAATGCGTGAATTTGAGCAAATGGAAATGCAATTTTTTGTAAAACCAGGAACTCAAAAAGAATGGTATGACACTTGGAAAGAAACTCGTTTAAAGTGGCATTTAAGCTTAGGTATGGGAGCTGATAATTATCGTTTCCATGATCATGAAAAATTAGCACACTATGCTGATGCAGCTGCAGATATTGAATTTAAATTCCCATTTGGATTTAAAGAATTAGAAGGAATTCATTCTCGTACTGATTTCGATTTAAAAGCACATGAAGAGCATTCAGGAAAGAAATTACAGTATTTCGATCATGAAGAGAATAAGAATTATGTGCCATACGTAGTAGAAACATCAATTGGTTTAGATAGAATGTTCTTAGCAGTTTTCTCAAAATCTTTACAAGAAGAAGAATTAGAAAATGGTACAACAAGAACAGTTTTAAAATTACCAGCAGTTTTAGCGCCAACTAAAGCGGCTATTTTACCATTAGTTAAAAAAGATGGATTGCCAGAGATAGCACGTAAAATTGTTGATGATTTAAAATGGGATTTCAATGTGTCTTATGATGAAAAAGATGCTGTAGGACGTCGTTACCGTCGTCAAGATGCAAATGGAACGCCATTCTGTATTACTGTAGATCACGATACTTTAAATGATAACATGGTAACAATTCGTCATAGAGATACTATGGAACAAAAACGTGTAGCTATTTCTGAATTAAGAGATATTATTAAAGAAGAAGTAGATGTTAAAAATTGGTTACAAAAAATGTAATTGATATTTATATAAAACTTGAAATCCTACCAGTCTAAAAATGGTAGGATTTTTTATTTTTGCGCTATTAAATAGAAAACAATGAAGACTTTATTAAAAATACTATTCGTTATCTTTTTGTTATGGATGATTGCTGGAGTTTACCTTTTAAATACCGAGCACCCAAAAGCACAAGTAGTAATGGGATTAGGAGTTCTATTTATGTCGTTTATTTTAATGCCTTTATTTATTTATTACCGATATAAAGATGGAAAGTACAAGAAGTACATTATAAATAATAATCAAAATAAAAAAGCTGAGGATTAATTCTCAGCTTTTTTATTATTTCTTCTTCTATTGTTTCTTTTACGCGTTTTGTTATTAGAACTAGGAGAAGATTGATTCTTTTTGTTATTTCTAGACCTTCCTTCTTTTTTATTTGAAGGCTTGTCAGAGTTATCTTTTGTAAGTTTTTTGCCCGAGCTACCTCTATGAGTAGTGCCATCACCTTTTTTCTTTTTAAAAGATTTCTTTTTTTGAGTAGAAGCTCTTTTAGGTTTAGCTGTATCAGTTGGTTCAAACCCTTCAATAATTTCAGTCTTCAGCTTTTGATTTAATATTTTTTCTATCTCTTTTTGATATTCAGTTTCTTCACTGCAAACTAAAGAAATAGCCTCACCTTTAGCACCAGCTCTACCAGTTCTACCAATTCTATGAACATAATCTTCAGGAACATTTGGTAGTTCAAAGTTTATAACATGTGGCAATAAAGGAATGTCAATACCACGTGCAGCAATATCGGTAGCAACTAAAACTCTATTAGTATTGTTTTTAAAATTAGCAAGTGCTTTGGTTCTGGCTCCTTGACTCTTATTTCCATGAATAGCAGCAGCAGTAACACCTGCTTTAATAAGCTTTTCGGTTAGTTTGTTAGCTCCGTGTTTGGTTCTAGTAAAAATTAAAACCTGACTCCAATTACCTTCTTTGATAAGTTTGATAACAACCTCTGTTTTCTTTTTCTTGTCAATTGAATACACTTTTTGAGCAACTTTATCAGCAGTAGAATTTTGCGGAGCGGCTTCGACAGAAACAGGATTTTTTAAAATACCTTCAGCAAGTTTTTTTATTTCTTTAGAAAAAGTAGCAGAGAATAACAAATTTTGACGTTTTTCTGGCATGAAACTTATAATTTTGTTAATGTCTCTAACAAAGCCCATGTCTAACATTCTATCTGCTTCATCTAAAATAAGAACATTAATTCTTTTGAGAGATATAGCTTTTTGCTCGTGTAAGTCTAATAATCTTCCTGGAGTGGCAACCAGTATATCTACCCCTTGACGTATAGTTTTAATTTGACCAGATGCTTTTACACCTCCAAAAATTACTGTAGATTTTATATTTAAATAAGTACTATACTCTCTTATGTTATCGTAAACTTGTGCAGCTAACTCTCTAGTTGGAGTTAATACTAAAGCTCTTATTGGACGATATTTAGGATGCTTAGTTTCTGCTAAATATTGTAAAACGGGTAGTGTAAAACCAGCAGTTTTTCCAGTACCTGTTTGTGCGGAAGCCAATACATCTTTTCCTTCTAAAATATGTGGAATTGCTTTTTCTTGAATTGGAGAAGGAGAATTGTATCCTTTTTCTTTGATGGCTTTTAGTAAAGCATCAGATAAACCTAAAGATTTAAATGTCATATATATTTTTTCAGAGATAGCTATAAAAAGTATAACTATGAATTTGCAAAGGTACTGCTATTTATTAGGATGTATCATAAATTACAAAAGACGCTGAAATAGCGTCTTTTATATGTAATATGTGTTTAACTTATTATTTTTTCATTGCTCCTTTAATAAGTCCAATGATTACCATTAAAACTCCACCACCAACACCACTACCTACAATGTTTCCAATAATACCAGAAATATCAATATTAAGCATACCTAATAGTTGGGCTCCTAGTCCACCACCAAGAATCCCTACAACAGAATTCCAAAGCGTACCCATAGAATATTTTTTTAATAATGCGCCGGCAATATTTCCTCCAATAGCACCACTTAATAAGCTAATAATTAATTCCATAATTTGTTGTTTTTTAATTAGTTAATTGATTCTAAAGAAAATGAAAAATAATTAATAAAACAAATAGATACAGTTAGTTAGGTAGTTCCAATATGGAATAAGGCATCTCCCATGTTTACAATTGGAAAGTTGTTTTTAGAAATAATATATCCATCAAAAGGAGCTTTGATATCAAAGTTAGTTTTACCGTAAGTATCCATAATATTACCTAATACTTGTCCTTTTTTAATTGCTGCTCCGTTTTCAATTTTGGCATTGAATAAACCAGCAACTTTTGCACGAATCCATTTTCGCTTATGAATAGCTATAGTAATAAGATTTTCAGGAACTTCAACACTATTATTAATCATTTCAAAGTGTTTTAAAATTCTAAGTGTACCATCTATTCCCTGTTGAATAGCATTTTCATCTAAACGTAAAGATTCACCTCCTTCATAAACAATTACAGGGATGTTGTTTTTATAACATTGGTTTCTAAAGGATTTAGGAATTAGTTTAGAGCCAAACAAAAAAGGAGCATTAAAAAGTTTGGCTAATTGATATCCTCTTTCATCTTCAGGAGTATATCTTATCTGAGGAAAGTTATTTCTTTGAGCTCCTCCAGTATGAAAATCAATAGCAAAATCGATATTTTTAGTAAGCTCTTTCATTAAATAATATGCCATTCTACTGGCCAAAGAACCAGATTTAGAACCAGGAAAACTTCTATTAACATCTTTCCCATGCATATATCTAGATAAACTTAAAAAACCAAAGATGTTTAATAAAGGAACAACAATAACACAACCTCTATGTATTTTATAAGATTTGTCAATAAGCATTCTTCTAACAAGTTCAATACTGTTTACTTCATCACCATGTAAACCTCCTTGTAATAAAATGGTAGGGCCTATTTCATCACCGTTAAAAACGTACACAGGAATTTCAATAAGAGTACCAGTAGGTAACCTATCAATGGGAATTTTAATTAGTTTAGATTCACCTAAACCAATTTTATTTCCACGTATCTCTACGATTTGGTTTTTAAACTCTTGTTTAAACATTTTTCTTCTAAGAATTTAATAATAGCCTTAGCTATATTGTCTTTAGTATAAGCTTCAATACCTTGGAGTCCAGGAGTAGAATTTACTTCAATTAATAAAGGGCCTCTTTTTGAACGTATCAAATCAACACCAGTAACTGGTAGTTTTAAATATTGAGCAGCTTTTATAGCTATTTCTTTTTCTTCAGGAGTTAAGGTTACTTTAAAACCATTACCACCTCTATGAATATTTGAACGAAAATCATCTTCTAACCCTTTTCTTTTCATAGAAGAAACAACTTTATCTCCAACAACAAAAGCACGAATATCTTCACTGTTACTCTCTTGAATAAACTCTTGCAATAAAATATTGGTATTCGTACCATACATGGTATCGATAATAGATTTAGCAGATTTTTTACTTTCAGCTAAAATAACTCCAGAACCATGCGTACCTTCTTGTAATTTAATTATAATTGGAGCTCCTCCTAATAAATCTATTTGTTCGTTAATGTTTTCTGGGTTAACAGAGAATAAAGTGTCTGGAATAGGAATGTTTTTACGGTTCATTATTTGTAAGGTACGAACCTTATTTTGAGCACGTAAAATACCTAAGGAAGTAGCGGCGCTATATACACCATTCATTTCAAACTCTTTAACAACTGCTGCTCCATGTCGAGTTGCAGAAGCACCAATTCTTGGGATAATTACATCGGGAATATTAATAATATTTTCACCCTCATAAATAATTTCAGGTTTACCATTTGTAAGTTTTATAGAACATCTTAAATGATTTATAATTCTAACATTATGTCCTCTACGATGCGCTTCTTTATATATTCTTTGAGTAGAATATATTTGGTCACTAACAGAAAGAATAAAAATATTCATAGCTATGCTGTTCAAATTACACAAATCTAATATTTTTTTGAATAGAGAGAATTGTTTTTTAAATCGATAAGAGAATCTATTGTTAATTTTTTTGATATGAAGTTTACATAGAGTACTTTCATAAGCTCTAAAACCAAGATGATGAAAACAATTTGTAAAGTTTTTATAGCATTAGTTCCTTATGCGTTGGTAGCACAACAGGCTACTACTTCAAAAAAAATAAAAGAATCGCTAGTACAAAAAGAATCGCTAGCAAAAACATCAATAGTAAAAAATGTTTCTTTTGAAAACATTGGACCAACAGTAATGAGTGGTCGAGTAGTAGATATTGATGTAAATCCAGAAAATACAACTGAATTTTATGTAGGTTATGCATCAGGAGGTTTGTGGTATACTAATAATAATGGAACAACTTTTACACCAGTATTAGATAATTCTCCAACGCAAAATGTAGGAGATATTGCAGTTGATTGGAAAAATGGAACATTATGGGTAGGTACAGGAGAAAATAATTCATCACGTTCCTCATATGCAGGAATAGGAATTTTAAAATCTACGGACAAAGGAAAAACGTGGGAAAATGTTGGTTTACATGACAGCCATCATATTGGTAGAATTTTAATTAATCCAAATAATCCAGATGAGGTTATAATTGGAGCTATTGGTCATTTATATTCTTCAAACAAGGAACGTGGTATTTTTAAAACGACTGATGGAGGAAAAACATGGAAAAAAACCTTGTTTATCAATAAAAATACAGGGATAATAGATGTACAACAAGCACCTAATAATTTTAATGTTTTATATGCTGCTGCGTGGGAACGTAATAGAAAAGCATGGAATTTTGATGGAGATGGAAAGAATTCAGCAATATATAAATCAACCGATGCAGGAAGTACTTGGAAAAAAATATCCGACAATAATGGTTTTCCAAATGGAAAAAGTGTTGGAAGAATTGGATTAGCAGTTTTTAATGAAGATGTAGTATACGCTTTTCACGATAGTCAGTTTAGAAGAAAAAAGGAAAAGAAAGATGATGAAGATTCAAATGCGTTAACAAAAGACGATTTTAAAACAATGCCTGTAGAAGACTTTTTAAAATTGAAAGATAAAAAGCTGAATACCTATTTAAAAATGAATGGTTTTCAGGAAAAATATAGAGCTGAAAATGTAAAGCAAATGGTACGTTCTGGTTCTGTAAAACCAAATGATTTAGCTAAGTATTTAGAAAACGCGAATACTTTGTTGTTTGATACTCCGGTAATTGGAGCAGAAGTGTTTAAGACTACCAATGGTGGGAAAACATGGAAGAAAACACACGAAGGGTATTTAGATGACTTGTATTATTCGTATGGATATTATTTTGGAGAAATACGAGTAGATCCACAAGATGAAAAAGGAATTTATGTATTAGGGGTTCCTATTTTAAAATCGAAAGATGGAGGAAAAACATTTACGTCAATTAGCAAAGAAAATGTGCATGCCGATCATCAAGCATTATGGGTAAATGCAAAGAAACAAGGACATTTAATTGATGGTAATGATGGAGGTTTAAATATTTCATATGATGATGGTGAAAGTTGGACAAAACTGAATCAACCTGCAGTAGGGCAGTTTTATACGGTTTATGCCGATAATCAGAAAAACTATAAGGTATATGGAGGTTTACAAGACAATGGTGTTTGGGTAGCGAGTCATAATGCTAAAATAGATAAGCGTTGGAAGCAAACAGGAAAAAATCCATATGAAAGTATTATGGGAGGAGACGGTATGCAAGTGGCTGTAGACGATAGAAATCCTAATATTGTGTATACAGGATATCAATTCGGGAATTATTATAGAATTAATAGAAAAACAGGACAACAAAAATATATACAACCAAAGCATAAGTTAGGAGAAAACCCATATCGTTTTAATTGGCAAACCCCTATCCAGTTATCAAAACACAATCAGGATATATTATACTTAGGAGGAAATAAATTACATCGTTCATTAGATAAAGGAGATACTTGGGAAACTATTTCAGAAGATTTAACCAAAGGAGGAAGAAAAGGAAATGTAGCTTATGGTACATTGACAAGTATTTCAGAAAGTCCATTTCAATTTGGTTTAATTTATATAGGAACAGATGATGGATATATACAGCTTACTAAAAATGGAGGTGGAAGTTGGGAGAATATCTCAAATACATTACCTCAAAACTTATGGGTAAGTAGAGTAATTGCTTCAAAACATAAAAAAGAAAGAGTGTATGTTACGTTGAATGGCTACCGTTGGGACGATTTTAATGTATATGTATATATGTCTGATGATTATGGGAAAACATGGAAAAACATAAGTGGTAACATTCCGGCTTCACCAGTAAATGTGATTAAAGAAGATCCTAAAAAAGAAAACATTTTGTATGTAGGAACAGATAATGGTTTGTACGTATCTTTTAATAAGGGAGCAGAATGGCAATTATTCCAAAAAGGATTACCTAATGTGGCGGTACACGATTTAGTAATTCAGCCAAAGGCTAAGCATTTAATTGTGGGAACACATGGACGTAGTTTGTATAAAGCAAATATAGCGCCGTTGCAAGACTTTAAAAATGAAGAAACATTATTTGCTGTAAAGAAAATTAGAAAAAGTAATTTTTGGGGAAGTTCATGGAGTAAGTGGTTAAAGCCCAATACACCTAAAATTTCAATTCCATTTTACGTGAAAGAAAATAAAAAGGTTAGTATAAAAATTTATGCAGATGATATTCTAATTAATACAATTGAAAAAAATGTAGAGAAAGGGTTTAATGAAGTAACATATGATGCTTCTTTTTCGGATGAAGGAAGAAAAGAATACTTGAAAAAACATAAGGATGCAATTGTGAAAAAAGCAAAAAACGGAGTTTATTATTTGCCAAAAGGAAAATATACTATAAAGTTTGAAGACAAAAAGCAGACATTAGAAATTAGGTAAGTTGTAACATTTTTTTATTTAAGTACTCTAATAAGTATAAAAAATCAAAGAAAATGAAAAAACCGTTAAACTATACTTGTCCAAAATGTAATAATCATACTTACGAAATAAGTGAAATGAGAGCTACAGGAGGAACGTTGTCTAAAATTTTTGATGTACAGAATAAAAAATTTACTAGTGTAACCTGTCAAAGATGCAGTTATACAGAGTTTTATAAAGCAAGTACAAGTGCATTAAGTAATGTTTTTGATTTCTTTACAAATTAAGAAACAATAGTATCTTTGCCTATATGGGAATTATAAGAGTAAATGATATTCGTTTATTTACCAATCATGGATGTTTAGACGAAGAAGGAAAGATAGGCTCAGAATATAGAGTAGATGTTGAAGTAAAAGCAGATTTACAAAAATCGGCAAAAACGGATGAGTTAGTTGATACAGTAGACTATGTTCATTTAAATCATATTGTAAAAGAAGAAATGGCTATTCGTTCTAAATTATTGGAGCATGTAGCACAAAGAATTATAGATAGAATCTTTAGAGAGATACAACTTGTTGAAGAAGCGGAGGTTAGCGTTTCAAAAATTAATCCACCAATAGGAGGAAATGTAGGCGAAGTTGTAATTATTGTAAAAGATGTACGTAAAAATTAAAAAAAGCTTGCAGAAAAGGATAAAAACTGTAAATTTGCAGTCCTTATCAATATAAGGTGTCGTGGCCGAGTGGCTAGGCAGTGGTCTGCAACACCATGTACAGCGGTTCGAATCCGCTCGACACCTCAGAAAGAAAAAACCTTCCATTATTTTGGAAGGTTTTTTTGCGTTACAGAAGTATTATATCACATGGCTTAAACCTTTTAGGAATAATTTATAGCTATAGGTTTTTGTGAGATATAAATAAAGGTTATACTTTTGTTATGCTATAAAAAAACAAATTGCTAATTCAATATAAACTTTATGAAAAAAACGATGGTAAGCATTATTACAATG